>JABDQW010000139.1 GCA_013042055.1 Gammaproteobacteria bacterium
GTAGTAGTCGAAGCCTACACATGCGGGGTCTTGTTTTTTGCCTGGTTTAAAAATCATATGCATGAAATATCGTTTAGCTATGCTGCACCCCAGACTTCGACTTCCATCCGGTGATACCTGTTATTAATGCTACTGTTTACTATTATTTGCCAGCCTGTATTTGTTCCAGGGCAGACAGTAAAACGGGAACATCTTCCTGAATAATACTCCACACTGTATCATCGTCAATTCCTAGATAACCGTGAATTAGACGGTTACGTGTCGCAATCACCTAACGCCAAGGAATGTCTGCATACTGAGATTGAATATTTTCCGGTACATGCGTCGCCGCCTCACCAATCAGTTCCAGATTTCTCAGCGTTGCATCATAACTGATACCACTTGCAACAAAACTAGCCTGATTCAGGCCTTCTGTATAGGTCTGAACATTATGTGCAAACCTGAGCATATCTTGTAGATAAAATCGCCATTCACGTTTTGGCGTGACTTGCTCAGACACGTATAGCTTCCTGCTTTATATAGGGTCGTAGTTCGATGCGTAGTGCTTTTTCTGTAACTAGATCAATCGGATGTCCCAGCAAATCTTCCAGATAAAATTGCAAACCAAAATAACGACTGGATGTTGCTGCTCCGTTAAAGCTAACCAAAATATCAATATCACTATTGGCCCTTGCCTGATTACGAGCAGTGGAACCAAATAGCGATAAATGATTCACATCATAGCGTTTAATCAGTTCAGCTTTATGCTGACGTAATATCTGCAAAGTTTCGTTACTATTCATACGTTTCTCATTAAAAGCCAACGGAGTCAGGTCTTGTTTTTTGCCTGGCTTTAAAATCACATGCATTAAATATCGTTTAGGTATGCTGCATCCCAGGCTTCGACCTCCATCCGGCGGAACCTGTCATTAATGCTATTTTTGCCATTTTTTATACCCTTGTTTATATCTGAAAATTATTGCTTTCTTATAGACTGTCATTTAGCTTTATAATTATCAAAAGCTAAATAGATATTTCACCACAGAGGCATAGAGCACACAAAGGAAAAACTTTTTTATTTTTTAACACTAATAACCTGCTTCTTTCTGATGCCTGAACGCGAGAATATACACCGTATCAGCTTCTAGTTCGTGGCGATAGAGTGCTACGTAACCAGACTCACCGAATGCTATGACTAACTCGCGGAAATCAGGGAGATCTTCTAGCGGCCTGCCAATATCTGGAGTCGTTTCTAATAGCATGAATTGGTTCTCTATGACCTAACCTGCTCTTCTGGCTGCCAGAGGATTTTTGTCAACCAGGAAAAGTCTGCAGCGCTCCAATCCATCCGCTGCGCCCTGAGTGATAATTACTCGTGGCACTCGGGAATTTCCGTTTCTTTATCTGTGCCCCAGTTATTGAGCCAGTCGCGTGCTTCCTGCCCGGTTAGATGTTGGCCGGTTTCCTGATATGCTTTCCAGGATGCCATAGCTTCCTGCTTGAAGCTTTCTCTTGCTTCTTCACGCTCAACATAGTCGCGGATAGCTTCGCGCATTATCCAATGAGCCGAACGATGCCGCACATTAGCAAGGTGCTGGATACGATTTTTTAACTCGTCATCAAGTTTTACTGATGTCGCCATAGTTTGATCCTCGTTATTACCAGGTAATACCTTTTAATACTATATCACAACATATCGGTAATATTTATATAATCCTAGATTCCGCAGTTGATCGCTATTACTTCTAGTCAACTCTATGAGCATTCAAAAAGTTATGCAGTATTTGACGTTCACCCAACGGGTGAGTCGCTACACAGTTTATCGCCGCCCCTCAAGCGCCATGGCGGCGTTGCAACTTTTGCCAAGGACGTGAGCCCGTATTTCCCACCAGAGCACGAGCCCTCACTTGATCTTTGAATCCACAAGAAATTTTACTCAGTCGGGAATACACATGGTTATTCCACTTCTTCGTAAAATCCCTTGTGAATCCAAATCTCCGCGTGATCATCTCGTCCACTGATGAGAAATGCGGGCTATCCATTAACTGCAAGTCGCGCCTTGCCCTGACGCTTGAGGAACAGCGCTAATTCTGTGTTCAACTGCGGAATCCAGGATTATTCCTAGCGTGCTTAGCGTATTGTCTAGAATAGCTTTCTAGATAACGCAGCAAAATGCAGCAAGGCTTGGTCTTACAGACAGGCCTCAGGACTAGCCCGCATGTCTCACCAGGGGACGAGGTCGTCCATCTGGTGAGACATGCGTGCTAATTCCTGCGCCTGCTCCCGTGATCCTGGTGAGAAATACGGGTTAGAGTCGCTCTGATGGTGATTGCAAGATCCAGCCGACACTATTACAAGTCATTGTTTTATAAGTTTTTATGACGATCCAGTCGATTTTTTTATGTGCTCTGGCGCCACTTCCGCCAGCCATCTGCTCACTGTTTTTTCTTTATCGTAATGCTTGGCACCGCCGTATTGCTGAATTGAGTTATGTTCGACCATGTTCTTGATCGTCATATCCGGATAAATATCCCACAGCGTTTTGGCAACTGCCTGGCTGAGTAATTTTGCCTTTTGATTCGAACGCAGCCTTTTTGTTTCTTCCGGCAGGTCAACGGCTTTGTCAAGATATCCCACCTGCTCATCGATGATAGCGTTAAATCCCGGATATTTTGTGAATAGGTGCGAGGGTATGACCACAGCCTCAGACGATTCCAGATCGGGACTTACGCTGAAAGGCGCTATTTCTTTCAGATACAACAAGGCCTCAATTACCTGCGCTCGATTTTGATTTATCTGCTTGCACAACTCGTATAAACGGACACCTCCCCCTGTATCCTCGATATATAAATCTCTCAGGTTGTTAAACACTCTTTCAATGACATAAAGCGTCTCATTTAACAACTGATCCTCGACTAACAGAAAAACTCGAAACTTAATGTGATAAGTATCTTCTCCTGTATCCCAGCTAATAAGATTCTTTCTTTTCAGGTGATCGATGATATCTAATTCATCAGCGTGGTCCTCAGCAAACCGCTCTGCACTCACCCAGCGCATCTGCGCATGGCATTGAGTAAACAGATCAATTAATAAGGTTTTCTCTTTGTCGCTAATTTCCATCATTTTGTCTACCTGATATTAAAGTCTGTTTTATTACGTTTCTTCAATAAAGTCTGTAGCTCTTTGTGGCAGCCGCGACCATAATGCTGTATCAAACCCTGATATTAAACGCTTTCAGATCATCAAGATAGCCTATATTGTCGCTACGAGATTTTAGAGCGATCCACCCTGCTTCTCTCGCCAGCTTTGCGCGTCCAACTTCAATCATGGTAGTCACTAGCCCGCCTGGTGAGAAATGTGGGCCAGACTCCTAGTACAATCCAGAAAAATGGATACAGTCTGCAAAATATTCAGCTATTTCCCTGCTTGACCCGATGCTTACGTTAACAACTCGTCCGCTGTCGTGGCACCCGAGTAAGTCCCTACAACATCCGTTTTAGTCTTTCGCCATTCTGACAAAAACAAATCTCAAAGATAATCCTTCAGCAAGCGGTTTTTCGAACGAGGGTAATCACGTCAAACGCCGTCGGGTTAATATTGGCCAACGCGACGGCTTGATTGCCCTAATTCTATCTGGCCTGTCCCTGGCAGAAACGCGCATCAGTCATCCTCGGTACGATATCGAAGACGGTATCCGCATCACGCCACGCGGTTGAATTCTAGTTTGGTAAATTTTTCCCAAACTCTTAAGTGTACCGGTTTTTGGCTCAAACGCCTGAACTAAGTTGTATCTACATGCTGTATCCTTATAATTAATGAGTGGAATAGGAAGGCCGATTAACCAACAACAATAATTGTCGACCGCACGCTTGGATTACTTGTTGCTGCGTTTTACGCAGAGGGGTAATGGATGTGTCCCGGTCACGACGGGTGCAGAGTTGCAGGGTCTTTAGCGTAACGAGATCATTACTCGTAGGGATTGTTGTTGTATTATTTCAACCCATTTCAGCAATTGCCTGTGAACTGAATCATGCCGAAATTACCGAAGACAAGGGTATTTTCCGATTCCAGTTCACGACCATCATCGACGCACCCGCCGAATATGTCAGGCAGGTGCTTACGGATTTTACACACATCTACCGCTTGAGCTCCTCCATCATTGAGAGTGAGGTATTACCGTCGAGACAATCAGACGAAACAAAGATCAGAACCAAAGTATTGGCCTGTGTCTCGGTGTTTTGCCGAGAAGTTGAACGAGTCGATATCGTGCGCATTCTCGCGAGCGGTGAACTACAAGCCGATATTGTTCCTGAATTAAGCGAATTTCGATCAGGACGGGCAATCTGGACGATCACTGCCCTGGAAAACCGAAGTAAACTGGCTTACGAGGCAACCCTGGAACCGGATTTTTTTATACCTCCCGTTATCGGTATATCAGTGATCATTAACAGTATGAAGAATGAGTTTGTTACGACACTCGATCGCATCGAACGCATTGCATACATAAACGCGAAACGAGACGGGGAAGATGACTTGGCCATCGCTCATTTAAATGCTTCAGAAACGACACCGCCTTGTGAATAGAACCAAAACGCAGCGCTGACATGAACAGGTATAGTTGCCTCACGATTTGCCTCTTTGTACTGTTGATCAGCTGTGCAACACAACAGGTCAGTTACCGCAATGATATCGCCCCTATTCTGCAAAAACGATGTGTCACCTGCCACATGGCACCCGAAGGTCGTGCTTACAAAACCATAGGATTAAAACTGGATAGTTACGATGCCTTAATGCAAGGCACCATCTATGGACCGATCATTGTCGCCGGTGACAGCCGGCGCAGCATTTTAAACATGTTCGTCGAAGGTCGAGCCGCTAAGGTACAGTGCATGGCACACCAATACAGCGGCCCAATGAACGAACAGGAGCGCGAACTGCTGAGCGACTGGGTCAATCAAGGTGCTCTGAATAACTAGCCCGCATTAAATGCGGGCTAGGAGTCTGCGCTACTGTTCGATCAACTCCAAGGTATTACCATCGAAATCCCTGCAGAATAGTGCTCGCCGGCCAGAGCTGCTCAGCGTGTAGGGCAGCTTTGCCAGTTCAAGATTGGCAATGACAATTTCGAGGTCTGAGACCGTTAAAGCGGTGTGCCGGTCACGGCCGCCATGAGTTGGGCGACCTTCTATGGGATCTGGATTGGGTAACTCAATCAGGTGGATCTGGCCGCCGTCGCCAAGATCCAGCCAAGCACCGGGATAAGACAGTGCCGGCCTATCATGATTGCACTCCAGCCCCAGCACCCCCATGTAGAACCGGAGTGCCCGGTCGGTATCCTTCACCAGCACGCTGGCGTGGTGAAACCCTCTGATTACACCTTTATCCAAAGTCTTTACCCCAAAAATCGCTTATAATGTGCGCCCTCCAGGCAATGAGGCCTCTCCGTAGAGCCAGATGCTAACCATTCTCTCGCTCTGCTGGCAGACATCGAAACACCTGTCAATCAAGTTTATATGAAAATGATTGGACGTTTCGAGCCGGTTTTAACACATGGGACATTAATTCTAAAAAATCAAGAATCAGCTTCGCTAATGAACCCACTGCTACAAAAACTTCAGCCCTACCCGTTTGAGAAGCTTGCTGAGCTCAAGACAGGCTGTACGCCTCCAGCTGGATTGAGTCCCATTGCGCTTTCCATCGGCGAGCCCAAACATCCCTCTCCCGAGGTGGCGCTGGCGCCACTTCGGGACAATCTAGATCTTTCCAATCGTTATCCCCTGACTAAAGGCAGTCTTGAGCTCAGACAGGCAATCGCGGCTTGGCTGCAACGTCGTTTCATGTTGGATGCAGACAGCATCGATACCGATCAACAGGTGATCCCGGTCAACGGTACGCGCGAAGCGTTGTTCGCCTTCGCTCAGTGCGTCATTGATAAAGACGCAGACGCCCTGGTTATGGCGCCAAACCCGTTTTACCAGATTTATGAAGGTGCCACACTGCTGTCGGGCGCGCAGCCCTATTTTTACAACACGCTCAAGCAGAATAATTATCTGCCAGATTTCGATGCCATCGATGAAGGCATCTGGAAACGCTGCCAGCTAGTTTACATCTGCACACCGGGCAACCCCACCGGCGCCGTGATACCAATGCAGCAACTGACCAAACTCATTGAAAAGTCATTACAGTATGATTTTGTGATCGCATCAGACGAATGCTATTCCGAAATATATTTTGACGAAAACTTACCACCTACAGGCTTGTTGCAAGCCGCCAGTTATAGCGGTAACCAGCAGTTCACCAATTGCGTGGTTTTTCATAGTCTTTCAAAACGCTCTAATTTACCCGGAATGCGTTCCGGTTTCGTTGCTGGTGATAAAAACATAATTCAATCATTTCTGCTTTACCGGACCTATCATGGCTGTGCCATGCCACCAGCTCACCAACTTGCAAGCATCGCCGCGTGGAACGATGAAGAACATGTAAGCAACAATCGCAAACTCTACCGTGAAAAGTTCGATGCCGTTCTCGAGATACTGGCACCGGTGAGCGATGCACACAAACCAGATGCCGGATTTTATATCTGGCTCAATACTCCAATTGCTGATACCGATTTCGCCCAACGGCTCTATACCGAGCAAAACGTCACGGTATTACCCGGTAGTTATTTATCCCGCAATGCAAACGGGATCAATCCCGGCGATCATCATGTACGCATGGCACTAGTTGCACCGCTCGACGAGTGCATAGAAGCTGCAAACAGAATCAAACACTTTATCGAATCGCTAAATTAATCAAACATGCTGGAGAAACCTGTGGAAGACCTGAAAAACATCATCGAAGAAGCATTTGAAAGAAGAGCAGACATCACACCACGCAACGTTGAAACGCATATTTCTGACGCCGTCAATGAAGCCATTGCTCTGCTCGATTCTGGACAAGCACGTGTTGCGGAGAAAAATGATGGCAGCTGGGTCGTCAATGACTGGTTGAAAAAGGCAGTACTGCTCTCTTTCCGCATCAATGACAATGAATTTATCAAAGGCGGCTTTACCAACTACTATGACAAGGTCGATTCAAAATTTGCCGACCACAATACACGGGCATTTAGGGATGCGGGTGTACGTGTGGTGCCACCGGCAACCGCACGCATTGGCTCTTATCTTGCACCCAGTGTTGTCTTAATGCCATCGTATGTGAATATCGGCGCCTATGTCGACTCGGGTACCATGGTCGATACCTGGGCCACTGTCGGTTCCTGCGCCCAGATTGGCAAAAATGTTCACCTCTCCGGTGGCGTCGGTATCGGTGGTGTGCTCGAACCATTACAGGCCGCACCTACCATTATCGAAGATAACTGCTTCATCGGTGCGCGTTCAGAGATTGTGGAAGGTGTCATCGTCGAAGAAGGCTCGGTCATCTCCATGGGCGTATATATCGGCCAGAGCACCAAAATATTCAACCGTAGCACAGGCGAAATCACCTACGGCCGAATTCCAGCCGGCTCGGTGGTCGTATCCGGTAATCTGCCCTCAAAAGACGGCAGCTACAGCCTGTACTGCGCCGTAATCGTTAAACAGGTAGATGAGAAGACCCGCGGCAAAGTCGGCCTGAACGAGCTACTGAGAGATATCTAATCATTCACCGCAGAAACGCAGAGAACGCAAAGGTTTTTTTATAGTGCGTTTGTAGGAGCGGCTTCAGCCGCGAGCAACAGCTGGAATAACTGACACTGAATTCGCGGCTAAAGCCGCTCCTACAATAATTCAAACCTCCGCGTCTCTGCGGTAAACATCTATAAGGTTTCCTAAATGATAACAATTTACGGTATCCCCAACTGTGACACCATCAAAAAGGCACGCAAATGGCTGGAAGCGAACGGCGTGGAATACGAGTTCCATGACTACAAAAAAAAGGGCGTACCTGAAAAAAAGCTGATCGCTTGGGTCAAAAAAGCAGGCTGGGACCACGTACTCAATAAGCGTAGTACCACTTGGCGCAAACTGGATGACACCGCCAGGGACAATATTGATGAAACCCGGGCGGTAAAAATCATGCTCGACTACCCGAGCATCATCAAAAGACCGGTACTTGAGTCGGGTAACACGCTATTGATTGGTTTCAATAACGCTGATTACCAACAACTCATTTGACAAGGCTCATCGCGCTTTCCACAGGCCAATTTTAACTTATTGATTTTAAAACCTTTTACGTCCTTCCCCGCACTCAATTGGATCACGACACCTGTCGAGCGTCCTGGCGCACGATAGCAATGGATAGACCGGGTATTTTTGACCGATATCACCTAAGTCCCGGTTAAATATGCTAAGTATTGGTTATCAGGTATTTTTTCATTATCCCCATGCACCACTGCGTGTAAAAAAGGACAACCATGGTAGACCTCAACAGCTGATATGTCCGCAAAAAAGACAGAAATTCTCATTGTTGACGATTCAGCGACAATCTGCGCCACTATGGCTAAGTACCTCGGTGATGAGTACAACACGCATACGGCTTCGGATGGCGAGGAAGCCTGGAAGCTGTTGCAAGACAATGAGGCCATTTCGTTAGTGTTTGCCGATATGCATATGCCGGTAATGAATGGCATGCTGCTGCTGCAAACCATCAGGGAATCAGACTGTGAACGTATTGCCAACATCCCTGTCATCATGATCACTGGCCATGAAGATACCGAAGCCGCAAAAAGAGCAACGCATAGTCTGGGTGCAACCGACTTTCTCAGCAAACCCTTTGACGAGGTCGACATACTCAGCCGTGCGAGGTCCTACTGCAGTCTGAACAGCAAGATCTCCGAGCTGGAGCAGGAAAGCGTATACGATAGCCGAACTGGTCTCTACAACAATCGAATGCTGATCGACTTCGGCAACAAAACACTATCGTTCGGTAAGCGTCACAATATGGTGACCTCAATCATGTACGTTGAGATCGCCGACATTCAAAAGTACAAGCAAGAGCTTGGCGAGAAGGCAACGGATACGATTATTTCTACGGTCGCTAACCTACTCGATAAATCAATCCGCAAAGAAGAGCTGGCATCTCACATCGATGAAGCCCGATTTGCGGCTGTTCTGCCAAATACCAAGGCCTTCAAGGCGCATATAGTCGCCACGCGTGTGAAACAAACGGTAGAAAACCTAACGTTTGAGATCGGTCAGCAGACGCTAAACATCGACATCGCCATAGGAATATGTTCCTCTGAAGATTCCGACCAATCAAAAGACGCTTCCTTTGAAGATTATTGCGTACTCGCATCCCATGCACTTACGGCCTCGCTTGAAACACCCAACAAGCGAATTATCCGTTACGATGAGACTTACGAGAAAAAAGTATCCGACGAATCCGCTAGCACCCCAATTGCGAAGTCAGATGTTGCCAAGACTGAAGGCAATGTGCCGGATACCCATGATTTTTCTACCGCTGACGTCACCAATGCAGTCGACGACGAACAAGATTCCGCAGACGCATTCACCGAGTTCTTTTCTTGTATTCTGACGGGCAATTACAGAACGATCCCAGTAGAATTTCTACCAACACTGATAGAACCACTGGAAAACTTCCTCGAATACGCACACGCAACCGTCAACGACGAAAAACAAGCCTCTGCTGAATAATCCTAGATTCCACAGTTGATCCTAGCCCGCATTTCTCACCAGGCGGCGCGGAATATTGATAAGGCATAGTTTTTTTTGAGAAAAACTAGGATGGCTAAATTACAGTGTGTTTTTCGAACATGCCTATCACGGTTCAGACTGGTCTTCGTGTCCGTAAGCTTGCTCTTCACTCAAACCGTAGCTATGGCTACGCTTTTCGCTCCAGAGCGGCGCTTACGAACACGAATCCGGCGCCTGCTCCCGTGATCCTGGTGAGAAATGCGGGCTAGTCCGGATGTTGCATGAAGGATTTGGAATTTATGGGCAAGTTGGCTAAGCAGGTTGGACGATCGCCCGCCGATTCATAGCCTTAGCTATGGATCAAGGGGGATCGTTCAAGATGCGACGCCAAATTGTACGTAAAACCGAATAGGACAAACTGTAACCGAACATAAGCTTGGCGTTTCGAGCGCATCTGCTTGAAACATAGACCAATCTGCAACATTGCATGCTCGCCTTCGTGCAACATCCGGGCTAGGTTTCAATCGTGATATTCACGCCTTCGCTGTTGAACAGATAGACCGCTTCAGCAGTGACATGTAGCTCCACAACCGTATCAGCGGTATCAAGCATTTTACCCTTGATGCGCGCAACCCAAACACCGTCCTGATAGTCTCTTCCCGTATCTGGTAAACCAAAATAGAGCAGTGATTCGTGTCCGAGATATTCCACGGACTTGATCGTTGCGTTGACGGCAATGCTATGATCCGATTTCGATAAACTAAAAGCTTCGGGCCGAATGCCAACGTAACCCTGCTCATTAAAGGGTGGCGTTTTCCTGTGTCCGAACATCGCTATAGGCAGCTGGAGTTCTTGAGTACCGATATGAATGTCAATTCGATTGGTATGCGTGCTAATTGTCGACGCCATAATGTTCATACCTGGACTGCCGATGAAGCTGGCAACAAATATGTTCTGTGGCTGTCCATAGAGTTGTTCTGGCGTACCAATCTGCTGCAGCTCGCCATGGTTCATCAAACCGACTCGATGGCCTAGCGTCATGGCTTCGACCTGGTCGTGGGTGACGTACAATGTCGTCTTGTTCAGACGTGATTGTAACTGGGCGATATCGGCTCGAATCTGTGCCCGCAGTTTGGCATCCAGATTCGACAGCGGCTCATCCAGCAAAAATACACCCGGATCGCGCACAAGTGCGCGGCCCATCGCGACCCGTTGTTTCTGACCACCGGACAACTGTTTGGGTCGCCGTTGCAACAGATCGGACAAACCCAGAAGCTGCGCCACTTCGCTAACCTTGGCGTCTATCTGCTGTTTAGACTGCCGGGCCATCCGTAGCGGAAACGCCAGGTTTTCGCGAACACTCATATGCGGATACAAGGCATAGTTCTGGAACACCATGGCGATGTTACGCTGTTGCGGCGCCAGATCGTTGACGACATTACCGTCAATCAATATCTCACCTTCGGAAACGGATTCGAGACCAGCCAGCAGACGCAAGACCGTGGATTTGCCGCTTCCCGACGGCCCCACCAGCACGATGAACTCGCCTTCCTCGACTTGCAGGCTGAACTGCCGGAGTACGGTCGTACCTTCAACAAAACTTTTCGTGACTCGATTGAACGCGATCGAGGCCATTAGCCCGCACTTCTCATCAGGATCACGGGAGCAGGCGCAGGACGGAGCCCGCAGGTCTCACCAGGGGGCGTGATCATCTCGCCCCCTGGTGAGATCTGCGAGCTGGTGTTCGTAAGCGCCGCTCTGGAGCGAAAAGCGTAGCCATAGCTACGGTTTGAGTGAAGAGCAAGCTTACGGACACGAAGACTAGCCTGAAACGTGACAGGCATGCTCGAATTGCACACTGTATTTTTGATCACCTGACTTTCCTCCTGAGAATTAGTGCCTTATCAGTACTTAACGCCGCCTGGTGAGAAATGCGGGTTAACCCTTGACCCCTGTTGTGGCTACACCTTCGACAAACCATCGTTGCAACAGCACAAAGATAAGCAGCACCGGTGCGACCATCATCACACCAAAAGCAAATATGTCGCCCCACTGTAGCGGCGGTAAGGTATAAAATGCGGCTATGCCCAAGGGCAAAGGTCGTACATTTTCACTATGAGTCACCATCAGCGGCCATAAGAAAGAACCCCACTGGGTCAGAAAAGTGAGTATTGCCACTGACGCAAACACCGGCTTGGCGTTCGGCACGACGATGGTAAAAAATATCCGAAATGGTCCGGCGCCGTCGATACGCGCGGCCTCCTCTAATTCCCGCGGGAAACCGATAAAAAAACTGTAAAACAGGTATATCGAGAATGCATTGGCGATGAAAGGTACGATTTGTACTAAATAGGTATCACGCCATCCCAGCAGCGTCACTTGGTAAAACAACGGTACCGCGATCGCTTCCAGCGGAATAATCATCAGCGCAATGACACCGAATAACAATTTGTCCCGCCACGGCCAGCGCAAGCGGGCAAAAGCGTAAGCGGCCAAGGAATTGACGAGCAAGCCAGCGACGACAATACTGGATGTAATCAACGTCGAATTGAATAAATAACGCAGAAATGGGACACGTGCGAACACATCCTGATAGTTTTCGATAGTCGGCTGTACAGGTACCAGGCCGGCCAATGTTCCGGTGTCGATCAATACCCGTTCATCGGGTTTCAAGCTGCCTGACAACATCATCAATATCGGAAGCAGGAACAGAAACGCTATGCCGCAGAGCACCGCGTATGCCAAAAGCGACGTCAGCCAGGTGCTGCGCGTCATTCGACCTCCCTCTCCTGTTTTAAAAAATAGCGTTGTAATGCGGTCAGTACCAGAACGATGACGAAGAACACAACCGTGATCGCAGCACCTCTGGCTACCTGCTGACTGCCGAAGCCGGTAGTCACCGCCTCGTACATGACCGTCGTGGTCGCATGTTGTGGCCCGCCCTGTGTCATTATCTGTACCTGGTCGAACAATCGAAAGCTGAGTATGGTCGTCACGAGCACGACGAAGACAAGGGCATTGCGCAATTGTGGCAGGGTGATGAACAGCAACTGTTGCCACCTGTTGGCACCGTCTACGCTTGCAGCCTGATACAGCTCATCTGGTATGGACTGTAAGGCTGCGAGGAATATGACCATCTGAAAGCCGATGCCTTGCCAGATGGACGTCAGCGCGATCGCTGCAAGCGCCCAGGCAGTATTATGCAAGAAATCAACCGGCTCCCATCGACCGAAGCTGATGTGTTCCAATACATGATTGAACAGTCCCTGAGAACCCGGTGCCAGCAACAGCACCCAGACGACTGCTACCAGTGACAACGGAAACACCACCGGCATAAAGAACAGGGTTCGGAACGCGACTCTAGCCCTCAGGGGTTGGTTGATCAACAAGGCCAATGCTAGCGCCAGCCCCGTCTGCAATGGCACGACCATCAGGGCGAACAGCAGATTATTGGCTAATGCCTGCAGAAATGCGCTATCGGAAAAAATACGCCGGTATTGCTCTATACCGATATACTCTAGCGGTAGTGGCGAACCCAGACGCAGGTTCGTTAGTGACAGCATCACGGCCAGCACAAAAGGCAACAACACAAAAAAGAACAAGCCCGCCAACGCCGGTAGCACGAAGAGCCGGGCAACACGGCGTTCCTGTAGCTGTCGCGGAGTCGTCATCAGGCCACCTTATCGTGCCGCTGGGTAACCCTGATTGTCCTTGATGTCCTGATCAATGCGCTGTGCAGCCTGGTCAAGGACCTGGCTAACGTCAACACCATGACGTATTTGTTGAAAGGCTTTCTGGAACTCGGCAGTAATCGCCGGGTAGGCGGGTGTTTTGGGCCGTGGCATCGAAACGCCCTGCATCAATTGATCTGCAAACAAGCGTAACTCCCCATCGTCACCATAATGAAGCGAGCGTTGTACCGCGCTGCGCGTCCCCGGCACCGCACCGTTGGCATTGCTCATGCGTAGCACCTCATCCACGCTCAACAAGAAACTGATGAATTGCGCAGCGACGCTGGGATGGTGAGATGTTCGACTGATACCCCAGTTCCACGAACCCTGCCCGGTCTTACTACCGTGACCGAAGTCAGGCAAAGGCAGCAGCAATAAATCACTCGGCCATGCCTGCTTGTAGTCTGCATAGGCCCAATGACCAACCCAGGACAAAGCCACCTGGCCGTTGACGAAGGCGGCATCGTCAAGGTTGGGATCGACGTAGCCGGCCGTTATCCAGTCTTGTAGATGCTGTAATGCCGCAACTGCAGCCGGGTTGTTCAATACGCCTTGGCTGTTTTGATAGTCTCGGCGATCGATTAAATCTGCACCGGCGGATTGCAGTATCGGTGAGAAGCCGTAGCTAAACCATTCGCCCCTGTAATTAAGTTTCAGATCGAGCACCATCCGATCCTGGTCCTGCTCCGCCAGCTTCGATAAAATTTGATTGAACTCAGCTATGCTCCAAGCCTCCGCCGCATTCGATGGTATGCGGGCACCGATCGCGTCGAGGGCGCTCTTGCGCGCGAACAGCCCCAGACCGGAGTCGAACACACCCACAGAATAAAGATGCTGGTCGTATGTTCCTTGTGTTGTGATGGAGGGTAATAAATCACTGACAAGGGTCGACGGCAGCAGGTTTTCCAGCGGCAGCAGATGGCCCTGCCAGATATAGTTGTAGAGATAAGGACCGTCGAACTCGAGCACATCGGGCAAATCGCCCGCGATCGCCGCAGCCTGCACCTGAGCATTGTAATCACGCTCGGGTATGAAGGTCAGTTTGACATCAACATCGCCGGACTGTTGACTGAAGCGCGTGACCTGGGATTGCAGTACCTCGCGTTCCGCCTGTTGTCCGGCATGCGCCCAGACCTGTAAGCGAATCGTACCGTTTTGACTGGTGTCCTCTTCAGCGTTCGGATCACAAGCACCGATACCCATCAGCAGCAATGCCAAAATCAGATACGTGTTGATTTGCCGCGTCATTATCATGATGCAGGAGTCTAACATCCAACACGCTAGTGCGTATATTTGGTTAAGGCGGATATTCCGTTTGGCAGGTCAGGGGGCGTTAAATGGACGTTGGTATGACCTCTAAGGTGCGATCGAGATCATTGACACTGTCAACATCCATCAACACAGTAAATGAATTGTTTCATTAGAATACTTAGTACGGATGTTGCATGAAGGCGGACGTGCAACATCCGGGTTAGGCGATATCTGGCGAGCGTCATTCACGTGTAACTG
>JABDQW010000143.1 GCA_013042055.1 Gammaproteobacteria bacterium
CGCTCGACAACAATCGTGCTTGGCTGGATGCAGACGCTATTCGCAGCCGGTTTGACTAGAGGCTAGTTCGATCATAGAGCCCATTCGATGTCGTGATCGCTAACAATCCCTGAGTACCTCGATGGCCACGTCCAGGCCGGTCATGTTACGGTATCTGTAGCAATCAACGCCGGTGCTGGCGGACGCATACACACGCACAGTCACGCCGTCGATATCGTTCCTGACATCATTTTAAGCGAAGAGAGTAGGCCTAGTTCGTGGCCGGGTCCTGAGGAAAGAAGACGTCGATGGCTTGTGGGGATCAAATAACGCCAGGTCGACAATACTGCGTTTTTCTACCACCCTGGAGGTAGTTTTTCGTTGATGGTGTATCGCTTGTTCTTGATCGTGATATATCCACCACTGACCAGGTCCTTCAAGATTCTACTGACCATCTCGCGCGAAGCTCCTACCATATCGGCAATATCCTGATGGGTGAGTTTCTGTACAATGACCATCTCGTCGTCTACATTTTCAGCCAGGTCGAGCAAATTACGGGCTACTCTTCCATATACATCCAGCAGTGCCAGGCTTTTTACGTTGCTGGTCAGTGCGCGCACCCGGCCGATCAGGACCTTTATCAATTTGTAGGCCATTTCAGGATCCCCAGCCAGGCTTTTCTTGAAATCGTTTTTAGTGATTACCATGAGCTTGGTCTGGACCATCGTTTTGACCGAAGCCGATCGGGGCTGATCATCCAGTAGGGCCAGTTCACCAAAATACTCACCTGGCCCCAGTATATTGAGGATGACTTCCTTACCCTGGTGATCGCTGGCGAACACTTTAACCTTTCCCTCCAGCACCACATAGAGCGAATCAGTGGTATCGCCTTCACTGATCAGGATGGTATTGGCGTGATAGGTACGAGTAGTGCTGTGTTGCGTTAATCTCTCTGTTTCTTTAGGCGCCAGTTCAGAAAAGACGTAGTGTTTATTGAGCATTTTACTATCCCGTTTTGTTAGTACGAGTCTACCCGATATCAGAATTCTGTGTAGCCCCCGTGCAATTGCGGGTATAACGCGGATGGGCTACCTGTTTGTTGGCGAGGATACTCGTACTCAAGTCATCAAGCGACTATAGCTCCGATGCGCGTGCCCATTCAGCACCGTAAATCCTGATATAGTAGTGTCGATCGCAATCCGTGACGAAAATGCTACCACTGAACCGACATCTTCGAATTTTGTTGGGTAAGGGCCTGTTGCTTGGCCTGTTGGTTGCACTGGCCGGCATCCTGCTTGCCTCCAGCAACATGGGCCGCTGGATGGAAGAAGATGTTGGGCTGGCCTGGTTGTTCCGCCTACGCGGACCATTACCCGCGCCTGGCGAGGTCGTGGTGGTGAGCATCGACTACGACTCGTCGAAACGACTGGGGCTTGCCAATAAGCCCCGCAAGTGGCCCCGTTCCTTGCACGGTGATCTGGTGCGCAAGCTGATCAAACACGAAGCTGCTGTGATTGTGTTTGATATTTACTTTGAAGAAAGCCGCAATCTGCATGAAGATACATTATTCGCTGCGGCCCTGCGTGAAGCAGGCAATGTCATCCTGTTTCAATCCCTGAAGAAGGAACCTGTTGCCAACGCAGATTACGCCGGACAATATAGGCAAACCGGTCATATCGAAACCCTTATATCCCCGATACCTGTATTGCGTGAGGCTGTATTTGGCCTGGGGCCCTTTCCGCTACCCAAGGTACCAGCCCAGGTCAATCACTTCATCACATTCAAGCCGGAACTGGGCGATGTTCCCACCCTTCCCGTAGTCGCGCTGGAGTTGTACAGCCTCTCTGCATATGGCGTGTTGCGCGAGATGATCAACGATGTGATACCTGGGCAAGCAAGCCAACTACCGGCTACCAGTGAGCAGGTCAACCAGCTCGACGGTGTCCACAAGCTCATCCAGAGGCTACGCAAACTCTTCCTCACGAATCCCGGTTTGGCACAAAAACTTCTAAGACGATTAGATAATTCTTCTCCAGCGGTAACGCCAGGGAATCGTGAGTTAATCTCCGCGCTGATCAACTGCTACTCGCAGCCAGACAGCCTCTATTTGAACTTTTATGGGCCACCACAGACGATCACCACCATTCCCTATTATCGGGTGCTCGAATCTGCTGACCAGGATGATCCTCTTGGATTAGCTGGCAAAGCGGTTTTTGTCGGTTTCTCGGAGAAGTTCCAGCCGGAACAGAAAGACGGCTTCTATACTGTCTTCAGCCAGCGACTGAGTGGACTCGACGTGAGCGGGGTAGAGATCGCCGCCACCGCCTTCGCTAATCTTTTACAACGTAGCTCCATCAAGACCACCAGTGCTACGACGGACATGTTGATCTATTTCGCCTGGGCCATCGTACTCAGCATGGTGCTGCGTGCCCTGTCCGGACCGCTACTGACCATTGCTGCGTTGTTGCTCGGCATCGCCTACCATCAGTTGGCCTATGAGCTGTTCCGGCATATGCATTACTGGATCCCACTTGCGATCCCGCTTTTGTGGCAGGCCCCCCTCGCTTTGATCGGAGCCCTGTTGTGGAATTATCTAGATGCACAGCGGGCACGGCGCAATATTCGCCACGCCTTCGGCCAGCACTTGCCAATTGACGTTGTGGATCAACTGGCTCAGGGAATGGAACATATCGCGGATAGTGGGCAACACGTCCACGGCATCGTTCTGGCGACGGATGCACAGCAATATACACGATTGTCAGAAGAACTGGCGCCGGCGGAATTGCGTCAATTGATGAACCGCTATTATGAGATCCTGTTCGGCCCGATACGCAGGTCCGGTGGCATTATATCGGATGTTGTCGGTGACGCTTCGCTGGCTATCTGGACATCGACTCAATCCGATCCGGTGCAACGTCAGCTAGCCTGTCAGGCAGCCTTGGAAATTCTGTCCAGTGTGGAACGGCTCAATCGACAACAGCCCGAATACGCATTGCCGACGCGCCTGGGGCTGCACTTCGGTGAACTAATCATGGGTCATGTGGGCGCGATGGATCACTACGAGTACCGTGCAGTGGGTGATATCGTCAATACCGCAAGTCGTATTGAGGGCCTTAACAAGCAATTGGGCACGCGAATCCTGGCCTCGAAAGAGGCACTGCAAGGTGTTGACGGCTTCATTACGCGTGAGTTGGGGAGTTTCCTGCTAGTGGGCAAGAGTAGGCCCCTGAGTTTGTTTGAACTTGTTGCTGACAAAAAGCAGGGTAAGGTTAACAAATCCTATGCCGATTTCGTGACGGCATTACATGCGTTCCAGGCACGGCAGTGGGATGAGGCGGCTAAAGGCTTCGAAAAATTTATTGCCAGCAATGGTGAAGATGGTCCCAGCCAATTTTATCTGGACCTCTGCGGGCAATATCTCGCTTTTCCACCCATTGAGTGGGATGGGGTTATACGGGTGGTCAATAAATAACCTTAATCGCCAATTCGGCTGGGCACAGCGTAAAAAGATTTCATATATCCAGCGTTATGTGCTTATAATCAACTCAATAATGAGAGCAGGTGCGTAAGCCAGCAAGGAATAGACCGCTCAGAGCGCGTCTTTAGACTTGACTGATGTATACGCATACAATGATAGAGACATGGATTGGGCTCATTTAGAAATGTTCCAAAAATACGATAACAAGCCGGGTTGACGGGAACGGGATGGATAAGGTTGTCCAGCTCTGGTTTTG
>JABDQW010000144.1 GCA_013042055.1 Gammaproteobacteria bacterium
TCCGGCCTACCGAGGTGAAATACAGAAGCGATCAAGCCACCGACCAGAAATAACAAGGTCAACAGGCTCCCCAATCCATAAAAGCTATGCGAGTCCTGCACCGGCAGGACATTGACTACAGAATACAGCTGTCCGGTGTAGAGCGCCAGAAACAGACCTTGACCGACACCGATCAGTGTGGTCAGAAAAATGACAGAAAATGCCGGATGCATATCTCTACTCCTCTAGGTTCGGGTTTACCATGAGGTGACATCATCAAGCGTCTGTTCATCGCTACCAGGCATGGGCAGCTGACGCTCTTTCTTCAACGGATTGTCGACACGGACGAGTTCGTCTTCATGGATGGTTATCTGTGTCTTGCGTCGCGGTAAATAGTGATTGGCAGGATTCGTGCCCCATTCGGGCATCAATTGATAGCCGCCATTCTCACGTATCGCCTTCGACACGATCGAATCCGGATCATTCACATCACCGAATAAACGCGCTGTCGTCGGGCAGGCGAGCACACAGGCGGGCTTTCTTTCGGACACTGGCAGCGATTCATCGTAGATCCGATCGACGCACAAGGTGCATTTTTTCATGACCTTGAGATTTTCATCGAGCTCCCTGGCACCATAAGGGCACGCCCACGAGCAGTATTTACAACCAATACACTTGTCGTAATCCACCAATACGATGCCATCCTCCTTACGCTTGTAGCTGGCACCGGTAGGGCATACCGGAACACACGGCGGATCCTCGCAATGCAGACAGCTTTTCGGGAAATGCACGGTTTCGGTGTTCGGAAACGTACCGATTTCAAACGTCTGCACACGATTGAAAAAGGTACCGGTCGGATCGGCGTCATATGGGTTCATATCGGCCATGAAACCAGCAGATCCCGAGGTATTCCACTCCTTGCAACAGGTAACACAGGCATGGCAACCCACACAGACGTTCAGATCGATAACCAGCGCCAATTGCTTCATGATCGACCTCCTTTACGCATGCTGCCGGCGAAATATTTCAGCCACTTACGCCGCGATCGACCATCACACTGACCGGGCACACAGGAAACATCATCGAACTGTGGCCAGGTTTGCTTGGGTTCATCCGCTGCGGCCGGGTAGATACGGACGCGCACATCGTACCAGCCTGCCTGACCGGTGATAGGGTCCGAATTGGACAGGTGTTCATCATCGAGATCTGATGGCAATTCCTCGCTGATCAAGTGATTCAGCAAGAAACCCTGCTTGGCTTCGTTGGCTTTAGCATCAAGCCCCCACGCGCCCGGCGATTTGCCGATCGCGTTCCAGGTCCACACGGTGCCCGGCTCGACTGCTTCCGAGTAACGGCACATGCAACGGACCTTGCCGTGCATCGATTCAACCCACATCCAGCCGCCGTCCTCGATACCGGCCACAGCGGCTGTCTTCGGATTGACATACAGGTGGTTATAGGTGTGGATCTGGCGTAGCCATGCGTTCTGCGAATCCCATGAATGGTACATCGCCATCGGACGCTGGGTAATCGCATTCAACGGGTACTTGAGTAAATCCGTGCGTTGCGCCTCCAGGGTTTCCGAAAAAAAGGGTAAAGGATCGAAATGGGTTGCGATGCGTTCACGCAGATGCTCAGGGGGCTGTTTACCATCGGACTTACCCTGCGCCGCCAGTCGGAATTTCTGCAACACTTCCGAATAGATATGAACGTTGATCGGCTCAGCATAGCGTGTCAGGCTGTGGCGCTTGGCCCATTCCAGGTAACCCTGATTCCAGTTACGCATGTACTGATAGGACTTCGGCAGCTCGTAGTGGAATACACAATTATTCTTTTCATACATCTCCCACTGTTTCGGATTGGGTTCACCTTTCATGAATTTTTCACCACCCTGCCCACGCCAGCCGGCCAGGAAACCAATCCCCGAGCCCGGGGCCGTCTCATAATTGATGACGAAATCGGGGTAGTCACGAAATTTGCGGCGACCATCCTCGTGAACGAACGCCGGTAGCTGCAAACGGCTACCGAGCTCGATCAATACTTCCTGGAACGGCTTACAGTCGCCGCTGGGCGGCAGCACCGGAATACGCACCGAATCCACCGGTCCGTCAAACTCTGATATCGGGCGATCCAGCATCGACATCACGTCGTGACGTTCGAGGTAGGTCGTATCCGGCAATACCAAATCGGCGAATGCCACCATCTCCGACTGAAACGCATCGGCAACTACCAGAAACGGGATTTTGTATTCCCCGTTCTCATCCTTGTCATTGAGCATGTCGCGAATCCGTGCGGTATTCATCGACGAGTTCCACGCCATATTGGCCATGAAGATCATCATCGTATCGATCGAGTATGGATCGCCGCGCCAGGCATTGGTGATGGCGTTATGCATCAGGCCATGAACCGCCAGCGGGTATTCCCAGGAGAAGGCCTTGTCGAGCCGAATCGGTTGCCCCTGATCGTCGACAAACAGGTCGTCTGGATCGGCCGGCCAACCCAACGGCATACCGTTCAGCGGTGTATTCGGTCTGATGTCATCGTGACTGGTCGGTGTTTTTGCGCACGGTGGAATCGGGCGCGGGAACGGGGCCTTGTGTCGAAAGCCGCCGGGGCGATCGATCGTGCCCAGGACGCTCATCAGAATCGATAGCGCGCGTATCGTCTGAAATCCATTGGAGTGTGCCGCCAGCCCACGCATCGCGTGAAATGCCACGGGATTTCCTGTGACATGGTCGTGTTCGTTGCCCCAGGTGTCGGTCCACGCGATCGGCAACTCGATTTTCTCGTCGCGGGCGGTAATGCCCATTTCATTGGCCAGGCGTTTTATCGTCGCCACCGGGATACCGGTGATGTCTGCCGCCCACTCAGCCGTGTATTCGCGCACGCGCTCGACCAGCAGTTGGAATGCCGGTTTGACCGGCGTGCCGTCATCGAGCTTGAATTCGCCCAGCAAATACGGATCGGAACCCGATGTATGCATCGAGATCGGCTTGTCCAGGTGGCGGTCCCACCACAATTTGTTTTGAGCATCGAAACAAGCTTCTTCCTTGGGGACTTCGAAGCGAACGAACATGCCGAATTCCGTCGAATGCTCATCCATGTTGACCAGTTCGGCGGCATTGCTGTACTTGACCAGGAAATCACGGTCGTACAACCCCTGCTTGATAATTTCGTTGATCAGCGCAAGGAACAGAGCGCCATCGCTACCCGGTTTGATCGGGATCCACTCATCGGCGATAGCGGAATAGCCGGTGCGTACCGGATTGATCGAGATGAACTTACCGCCCTGGCGCTTGAATTTCGACAACGCGATCTTCATCGGATTCGAATGATGATCCTCAGCGGTGCCGATCATAACGAACAGGCGGGAACGATCCAGATCGGGCCCGCCAAACTCCCAAAACGAGCCACCGATGGTGTAGATCATGCCCGCTGCCATGTTCACCGAGCAAAAACCACCGTGTGCCGAGTAATTGGGCGTGCCAAACTGCTTGGAAAACAGACCGGTGAGCGCCTGCATCTGATCTCGACCGGTGATCAGTGCAAACTGCTTGGGGTCAGTTTCACGAATATGGGCAAGACGCTGCTGCAGGATGTCGAAGGCACGCTCCCAGGAGATCTCATCGAACGCGTTATCGCCACGCTTACTGCCGGGTTTGCGCAACAGCGGTTTTGTCAGGCGTGCCGGCGAATACTGTTTCATGATGCCGGATGCACCCTTGGCACAGATAACCCCCTTGTTCAGCGGGTGGTCTGGATTTCCCTCGATATAACGCACCTCACCATCGCGCAGCGTGACGCGAATACCGCAACGGCAGGCACACATATAGCACGTGGTGTTCTTGACCTCGATACGGCTTTTCGAGTCAATCGCCTTGGAAATCGGGTCGTGCAACGGTGTCGACATCGGCTTTTCTGTGCTCTTGACCAAAGGGAGAGCTAATTTACCCTAACCGGATACAGACAAGCCAATAAGTAATACTGTCCATGATATAAAAATTTTATTGTCTTCTAATATACTGATATAGATAAAAAAATATTGGGTGAAGAGAAGAAAGCTGCCATTGAAATTGAAATGGCCTGCCGGCAAGGGATGCGCTTAGGTTGATAAAGCTTTATTTACGCGGAGGCGCAGAGTCTAATAGTGGTATCCATCCGACCAAAAATCATAGCGATTCAACAGCTGTAGGAGAGACTTTGGTCGCGATTTGCGAGAATTCGCGACTAAAGTCGCTCCTTGTACGAATAGCAAGCCGTTCTCTGTGTCTCCGCGTCTCTGCGGTTAAATGAGAATCCCTCGCGCTCCCTCGATCCGAATGAGCAATGCAGGTCAACTCGCTTTTTTATGATAGATCAACATACCCGCCCCGATGATCAGCACCAGTAACTGAAGTCCCAGGCTCTGCGCCGTTGGATAGACCCCCAGTACTTCGATACGCGGGAAATTCAGCATACTCGTACTGACGATACCGGCCTCCTGCAGTGCTGCTATGCCCTGTCCAGTGAAAATGACAGCCAACAGGAACAATAGAATCGCATTTATCTGAAAGAACTGTTTTATCGGCAGCTTGATGCCCGCTTTGTAGATCAACAGCGATAACACAACCAGCAACGCGAGTGCAGCGCCGATGCCCAACAGAAACGCCTGTTCCGATCCGCTGTCGATCTGCACCCACATGGCCTGGTAGAACAACACGGTTTCGAACATCTCACGATAGACTGCGAGAAACGCGACCACGGCCAAAGCCCACAAGGTACCGCCTTCCATCGCACTGCCGACCTTGTGCTCAACGAATTGCTTCCAGCGCTTGCTGTTGCTGGCGTTGTGCAACCAGAAGCCCACGTACACCAGTATCGCGGCAGCCGCTAGCGCGGCGATACCTTCGGTCAGTTCACGGCTGGCGCCGCTGACCTGGATCAGATTGTCAGCAATCCACCAGGTAACGATGCCTAGCAAAACCGCGCTGATCCAGCCAATATGGATATATCTCATGGCTTCGCGCCGACCCGTTTTGATCAGTGCCGCCATGATCGCAGCGAGGACCAATATCGCCTCGACACCCTCGCGTAACAAAATCACGAATGAGCCCATAAAGGCGGCTCCGCTTGACAGTCCCGTCGTATTCAAAGCGCTCTTGGCTTGTTTCAGCAGGCTCACCAAGACGCCCTGGATTTGCTCCAGATCCGCGACGGAACCTTGCTTGGTGGCTTCACGGAAGCTGATCATTTCTTTTTCGATCGCGAGCTTTAATTGTTTGTCGACCACGACGAGCGAGGGCTCGGCCAGTTCAAAGCCATCGAGATAGGCAGCAAGTGCTGCGCTATGCGCCGCTTCGCGATCACCGTTACGTGCATGTTCGACACTGCTTGCGAGCATAGCGATACTGGTATCGAGCGCAGCATGATCGCTGATCTGCAGCTCCTCAGGGTTGCTGCGCAAATAGGCGAGCACGGCAACACCCTGCTCCCCCGGCTTGCCTTCGAGCTGTACCCATTCCTCAACCATCGCGTATGAGGAACCGGTCAGATCGGCGAGTTCTGTGAATTGATTGCGTAAAGTGCCTTGCTGCCACAGCTGCATACCTTGTGCCCGCTGATCATCGCTGATAGTGAAGCGGCTGACCAACATGGCCAGGGCCCAGCGTTGCTCCTCGCTCAGGTGAGCGAATGAGACCATCGGCGTTTCTGGAACACCCAGCGTGATGGTGTTGTAGAGGTCATAAATACTACGCGTGTACTGGCGTGATAGATCATGGAAGTCACCGGGTTGTGGCTCCATACCTTTTGCCAACGGCCCGTCGCCGTGACCCGATACGCCGTGGCAAGAGGCGCAATCGGATTCGAACAGCGCCTGCACGTCGGTCATATCCGGTAGCTTCGTTGGCCCGACGACGATATTGTAGTCTGAAATCAACGCTGATTTGAGCGCCTGCGTCAGCCGGCTGATGTCGTCACCGTGCAGACGTTGGCTGATGTTGTTTTGGATTTCGGCTGCATTGGCAATCAGGATTTTCTTGCCCGGACGTTCTGGCATTTGTTGCAGTAGCGCAACAATTTCACCGGAAAACTCTTCCATTTCGGCGTACTCGACCGGATCGATGATCTGCCCGTTGTCGACGGTTGGTGGATAATCAACACCGACATAGTCCAGCATCTGCAACAACCGCTGTGATGGATCGTCGTCGGCTGCCAGCGACGATAATGGCCAGCAAGCCAGCCACAAGACAGTTAGAAACACCCACTGTCTGTAATGATTCAGTTCAGACATTTCTATCAACCACAAATGAAAACGATTCGCATTATTGTATATGAAAACACTGATGTCAATTACACGTATGGTATGGGGGGTTGGCCAATAACCATCAGGCCTGATTCGTTACTCACTCGACTTTCAAAGATCACTGCTGCCGCAAGCGGTAAAAAGAAAGTGTGCCTCAACGGTAAGCCAATCGGGGTCTGGAACTGAGCAATGAGTAACCAAAAAACCTGTTAGGTACCAGTGTGCACCATGTGTCTGGATACACGTTGGGAACTAA
>JABDQW010000147.1 GCA_013042055.1 Gammaproteobacteria bacterium
ACTCTACTGCTGCTGGCTGGTGTTCTCTCGCCCGAGCAGGCGCTGTCGGGTCTCGCAAACGAAGGAATGGTGACTGTTGGCGCGCTCTACGTTGTTGTTGCCGGCTTGCGTGAGACGGGCGGTATCGGTTGGATCGTACACTCGGTACTCGGCCGTCCCCGATCACTCCAACATGCACAGATTCGCCTGATGGCCCCGGTGGCTGCGATGAGTGCATTTCTAAATAATACGCCTGTAGTCGCGATGTTCATCCCTGCGATCAATGACTGGGCCAAACGTAACAGTTTGTCTGTTTCGAAGCTGATGATTCCACTGAGCTATGCCAGTATTGCCGGCGGTACATGCACTCTCATCGGTACCAGCACCAATCTGGTCGTTAACGGTCTGGTGATCAAGGAAACTGGATCTGTTGGTCTGGCCATGCTCGAACTCGCCTGGGTCGGCATTCCGGTGATGTTGATTGTCTTTGTTTTTATCTTACTCGGCAGTAAATGGCTGTTACCTGAACGGGTGCCAGCTATCAGCCGGTATGACGATGCTCGCGAATACACCGTTGAAATGTTGGTAGATAAGGGCAGTGTCCTCAGCGGCAAATCGATCGAAGAAGCCGGACTGCGCCAGTTACCGGGGATGTTTCTGATCGAAATCGATCGTCAAGGACAGATTATGCCGGCGGTATCTTCTTACGAAGTATTACTTGACGGTGATCGGCTGGTATTTGCGGGTGTGATCGAATCGGTGGTTGATCTACAGAAAACGCGGGGTCTGACGCCGGCGTCGAACCAGATTTACAAGCTGGGCGCTTCACGCCAGGATCGGGTACTGGTTGAGGCGGTGGTTTCTGACAGTTGCCCACTGGTAGGTAAAAGTGTCTGTGAAGGGGGATTCCGGAATTTCTATAACGCGGTCATCATTGCCGTTGCTCGCAATGGCAAGCGTGTTCGGCAGAAAATCGGTGATATTGTTCTACGTCCTGGCGATACGCTGCTGCTGGAATCACATCATTCGTTCGCGGTGCAACAGCGTAATTCTCGAGACTTTTTCCTGGTCAGTGCAATAGATGGCACTAATCCACCACAGTACCAGAAAGCCATGCTGGCAATGTCGATACTGGTACTGATGATACTTTCTGTAACAACTGGCTGGCTGAGCATGCTAAAAGCATCACTGCTGGCAGCTGGCTTGATGATTCTTACCCGCTGTACCACAGGGCGTGAGGCCAGGCGCAGCGTTGACTGGCAGATCCTGATTGTCATTGCTGCATCCTTCGGGCTTGGCAGTGCGCTGCATAACACAGGTGCTGCAGAAAGTATTGCCATTTCGCTGATTGAATTTGCCGGCGGCAGTACAGGTATTTCACTGACATTGATGTTTGCAGTTACCGCACTACTGTCTGCTGTGGCGACCAATAATGCGGCGGCAGTTATCATGTTCCCGATCGCGCTGACAACAGCAAACAACCTCGGTGTGAGTCTTATGCCATTTGTGATTACACTGATGGTTGCTGCATCCACCAGCTTTGCGACACCGATCGGCTACCAGACGAATCTTATGGTGTACGGTGTTGGGGGATATCATTTTTCTGACTACCTGCGCATCGGTATACCATTGACGCTATTGGTGGGCCTGACGACTATTTTAGTCGTACCGCTGGTCTGGCATTTCTGAAAGCCAGGAAGCCCGTAACAATACAAGCAAAATATGGAATACGCTGGTACGCATGTGCTGCTTGAATAAGATATCCCATATACAGTGAATTTTGAGCTATAAAACACTGTACAAATCAAAAAAACGTAGTGTTCTAGCCTAATACGTTAAACAAAGCACAGGCAGGTCTACCACGGATCATGCTCGATACCGATCTGGCCACGCTTCAATTGTCATCTAACCGTCTTGTAGTTTCCTCGTCCTTTTACGGACAATGTTGGAGATAAAGAATGTCAAGCAGTAAAAATAGCCAGGGTATGTTGGTGATACTCGGGGCATTGTTGATTCAATTGTCACTGGGTGCGATTTACGCATGGTCGGTATTCGCGAAGCCATTACAGGCTTCAGGTTGGTCAACCGCTGAGACGCAGTGGCCGTTCACGGTCGGGCTGGTAACGTTTGCACTGGTGATGCTGTATGCAGGTCGCATACTCTACACATTGGGACCTCGCAAATTGACTATTATGGGCGGCATTATGCTTGGCGCTGGTTATATATTGGCGGGTATCACCGGTGGAGATAGCTTCTGGCCGATCTTGATCGGTGTAGGATTGCTTGGTGGTGCAGGCATCGGGCTCGGCTACGTCGTGCCAATTGCGGTCGGTATGCAGTGGTTCCCGGACAAGAAAGGCCTGATTACAGGTATTGCAGTTGCTGGCTTTGGCCTGGGGGCAATGATCTGGGTGAAACTCGCGGGTACTTGGGGCGGTTTGATCGCGGACCACGGCACCAGCACTACATTCATGATCTATGGTGTGTTGTTCATGGCCCTTGTCATGCTGGGCAGTCTGTGGATGTCCTTTCCACCGAATTTCGTACCACCAAAGATGGATCAAGAAGCAGGCAAGTTTGATTTTCACAGCAGCGAGATGATCCGCACGGTGCACTACTGGTCCATCTTATCTACTTTCGCCATCGGTGCTACTGCAGGCTTGATGTGCATCGGTCTGATGAAACAGTTTCCGAGCCAGGCCCTGGTAGGCAACGGTATGCCTGAGCTGTCTGCCGATGCGGCCGCCGGTACCGCGATGGTGGTTTTCGCGATCTTCAATGCGATCGGACGGATCGGCTGGGGCAAGATCAGCGACTCTATCGGTCATGCGGTCAACTGCGATCACCACGGGCGCAAGACATCGCTGATGATGATGGCGGCTAGCCAGGGCGTGTTCATTATCGCGTTCCCCTACATAGCCGGCATTGAATATGCGCTCTACCTGTTAGCCGCCCTGATCGGCTTCAATTTCGGCGGCAACTTTGCGTTGTTTCCAGCCATTACCTCCGATACCTTTGGCCAAAAATTCTTCGGTCAGAACTACGGCTACGTGTTCCTGGGCTACGGCGTAGGGGGAAGCATAGGCCCCATGCTCGGTGGTTATCTGGGTGATATGAATAACTTTATGCTTGCCTTCGTTATCACCGGTGTAATGAACCTGGTTGCGGCGCTAATTATCTCCACAGCAAAGATACCTTCGAAACAACAGGAGCAAGATGACGTAGTGGATACACCAGTTGTTACGGTAATACCGGATTTATCTGAAGCAAAATAAAGATTGACTGATCAAATTGGATCAGGGGCCTCGTGCTTGCGTCAGTTCAATGCACCAGAAATTACAAGGTAGAGCACAAACGCGAGCCAGCTGATCACTAGCAACAGCCAGGGAAGCCAGTGCTGCTTGTAGTGGACTGCGCCAGGTTGTTGGGTGTCCGGGTCCACGTGATCGGTTTTACCTTTGGACTGTTTGTTGCGTTGCCTGTCCAGTTCCCTGGCTTTTGCTTTTTGCTGTTTCTTGTACTGATCGATACCCTTCTGTATGCCCTGGGTAATGAGCTTCGTCTGCTCCTTGGTTTGCCCCGGCCGCTGCGTGCCGCGCGCGATTTTCATTGCTTCCTCGCGGGTTTCGGTTGACGGTTTTGGGTGTTTTTTATACCTGCTCATTACATTGCGTGTGTATACGAAGAACGACGTGAATCGAATAGCTACAGTGTACATTATTCTTGCTGCTGATCAGTGCGAGTTGTAGCGACTGATATAATCGCACCCATGCTTTAATTCAACGATCTCTCATTACGCCGAGGTCACCAGCTGCTGTTCGAGCATGCTGACCGACGGGGCCGAACCTGCATAATCCATTGAATTCAGCTGATCAATGCCTGTGACCAGACTCAAATAAAGTCTTAAACATCACTTATTTGGTATAGAAACACTGCTTTAACCTAGATTCCGCAGTTGAACACAGAATTAGCGCTGTTCCTCAAGCGTCAGGGCAAGGCGCGGCTTGCAGCGAATGGCCGTAGTCCTTGGCAAAAGTCGCAACGCTGTCATGGCGCTTGAGGGGCGGCGATAAACTGTGTAGTGACTCACCTGTTGGGTGAGTGTCAAATACTGCTTAACTGTTCCAATAATCATAGACTTGACTAGTGGTGAGAGCGATCAACTGCGGAATCTAGGTTTAATGAAAAAGCATCATGCTGAGAGAGCAGATAGCCGCGTTTGATGGATCCTGGCTTCCCTTTTTTGCGCGCGGTATAATTTGGTCCCAGATGCAAGTCGTCTTTGGGATCGGCTGAGTGGCTATGAGTAGCAGGACAATGACGATTGATTTTCGAATAGCTGCGGGTTTATTTTTCTATACTCCGGTTTTTCTTCGAGCAAAGAGGAGGGTAGGGCCATGCCTACACTTATTTCCAAAAGCCCTCTGGGGGGGGTGGCACAAATCGCTAAGACAAATGCAATCGCGGGCGCGTCAGCCGGTGTGGCCGTGGGCGTCATTGACAGTATCATATCGGTGCGCCAGAGCCCGCCACGAGATCGTTACGACGTCGTGGTCCAGGGACTGACCTCTGTTGGCACAGGAGCGGTTCTAGGTGCATTGGCCGCGACGGTCACAGCCCTGGCAGGCGTCTCTGTCGCCGCGATCGCCGGGCGGGGCGCCCTGGCAATAGCGGTGCCTATGGTCGCGACTACCGTGGCCACCGACAGCGCACATAAGCCCGTTGAACGCTTGGTCCGTTCCTGGAGTGAAGATGTCGTGAAGGGCCTGAAGCGGACTCTGGCGCGTGACGCAAGTCCGAATACAACCTGAGGCTCGGCAGAATCTGTGGCTGCTACCTCTTGGCTCGCTCGCCCTCCGGGTCTTCCCGGAGAGCGTAGGAGTGAGGGGATCACTAGACGCTTATCAATTTCTTTTCGTAATAGCTTTCAATGGAGGCGCCGTCCCATTCATAAACCAGGTGTTTCGACTGCCGTGCACGACTCAGCACTCTTGGTGTCATCACCGCATACGCGTGATCGTGCGCTTTATGGCGCACACTGGAATAGCGAATCCCCTCTGCATCCTGATCATACAGACTCAACCCGAACGCCTGTGACTGGCTGTAATCAGTGTTGCGGTAATACTCAGGAAACTGCTTTTGCTTGCCTGCAATATTGTGCAACCGGGCTTCGAGGTGGGCGATGATTATACGCTTGTCCAGAGACTGCGCTGGTTCGCTGGTGTCCTGCATGAATCGCGCGGTGTGATAGACAGTCTCCGCAATGCTGACATCTTCACTGCAGCCCGCGTAGTATATCCCGAACGACCCATCTGAAAACCGCGAGCCGGCCGGGTTTCGGTGAGCGAAAGGCGCAGCGATATAGCCGTTACTGGAGCCAGGCCTGCCGTCGTCCAAGCGCGGGTTGGTCATCGCCTGGATTTCATACAGCGCATCGTAATCCGCTGGGTCGGCGACATCTTCAAAGACATCTATGGTGGGGTATTTCGTTGGGATGACGCGGTAGCAATCAACATTAACGGCAACCCGGACAATACGACTCACGCCCAGCCGCCGCGGCGGGCATTGAGGAACATCATGACATCGTGAATATCCATCACGCGACCACCGAGCATCTTGTCCATCGCGCTCTTGCCCTCAAAGAACCGATTCGTGTTCGGCTTCCTGACCCAGTTGTAGATCGAGTCCGGGTTACTGAACATGATGCGCAGTGCCGCGTGGATATTCAGGATGTAGGAAACACGCTCCAGCGTGTCCTGTTGGAGTTTGGCCTTATCGGGATTTTTTTTGTAGTTAAAGAACGTAGAACGGTTGCTGAGGCCCAGCAGCGTCATCATTTCGCCTGTTTTGCACTGCCATTTCTCGCAGATCCCGAAAAATGCCCGTAAGGCGGGGCCGGGCTGAATCTGGACTTGCTGTTGAGCAGCCTGGGCTTTCATATTATGTTCCATATATGGATAATCTGTTGAGTATATTCCACATATGGACTGTCCGCAACAGTGTGCCGGGATTTGAGCAGGGCTTCCTGTCGGATCTCGTTAGCTTGACAATAACCATAGGTAAGCATGATTCTGTTTCAGACTGCTGTGGCGAAAAACTGAATGATCTGTTTGTCGCCGATGTGATTGACAGTGTGGTCGCTGGCTCAACATCGCGAATCGTTTCCTGACCTTGGAACGGTTATCGCGTTGGATCAAACCCCGGAGACAGGGGTTTGCGGAAACGTGATACACGGTTGACAGCCATTTGCCACGAAATTGGAAACGATGGATACGTTGGAAGTTGTTAGCCTACCTATGCGCGCGCCGTATTTCTATCCCGACTCTTCCGCTTCCTATAATCCTTCAAACAGTTCTAGCTTTGCGGGCTTTTTATCAAACGTATACGTCTTATCACATCCAAAAGCTTGATTTATGGTGCCAATAAGCGCATCGGCGAAATCGATATTGTTGGATCGAAAAACGCGTAGTGCTTTTAGCACAATTTCTATTTCTTGTAAGTACAGTTGCTTTGTTGAGACTATTTGTTCAATGATTCGGGCGATTTCTTGTTTCTTCACGTCATAGCAGCTTTCCAGCACCCAGACGGCTTCTACCAAAGTAATGTGATTAATAAATCCCGGTATATCTTTGGTCAGGTTCCTTTCAATTAATTTGTTCGCTTTAGCCGCTTGGGTTTTATCGTCTTGCACTAAATATCGAATCAATACATTTGTGTCCAAACCAATCAATGTTCTCTACCCGCTCGCTTTCGGATAGCTTTATTCATTTGCTCGATCGTAACGGAGTGTTTTGGCTTGGTAACAATTCCTTTTAGTTCGGTAACGTCTGCGGTAGCCGGTATGATTTTAAACACACCTGGTTCAATTTCCACAAATTCAATCCTGTCCCCAGCGTCGACACCTAACCGGTGGCGTACGTCTTTCGGTATAGTGATTTGCCCTTTAGAAGTAATGGTTGCCTTTGACATTTTTGCTGCAAATGATTACGTTATTCACAATTCCTTACTTTAGTGTAAGGTCTAACTATTGTCAAATGCCACGTTGTCGGCCTTCCTCAATAATGGCTCTGTGTTTAGGTTTCCAACCCCAACATAACCCACGCGGTTGAGGTTGGACAGGTCAAAACATTATGTCTAGACATGCGCCAACATACGAGCTGTCACTCTCGGTTGCGACGTGGTTTTAACGATACACCCGGCATCACTAGAAATGCACCGATCAATGCAGGCAGTACGGCAACAAGACGCAGACCAAACGAATCGTGAGCGCTGGTGCCGCCGGTTGCCAGCAGCGCCAATCCGCGACTCAACGAAATCGCGCCAATGACAACACGCCATGCAGGAAGACGGGTAACAGCTTGACGTTTTGCCGGGTGCTCGAAGCGCCCGAGTAGCGCAATAAACACCAGTAGCACCGAGAATAAGATGCCGAGCCATAGCAACCGAACCGGCCACCAATCACTGCTACCCGGTAGGGTATGCAGACCGATGCCGCCGAATTGCATCGCGAGCGCGAGCAGCAAGACCATCACGGTAAGATGCCAGAGATACATCGTCATAATGCGTGAGTTGACCAGCACGGTCAGTGTCCAGGGTACCGCGCGTTGCAACCATCGCCGCGCAGGTGCTTCCAGCGCAAGCAACAAGCCTGTTTGGAAGATGCCGAGTGTCAGCAGGGCGAGTGTTGGCGGCCGGCTGTTGGAGAAAGCTTCGCCGGGTACTGAAATCATAGCAACCGGGTAGCTCATAAACGCGATCAACACAATCAACAGGCCAAGACCGCCGAGCGCCAACGGCAACGCTTGCCGTGGACCGGCGAGTTTACCGTCTTGCCACAGATAGCCCAGCTGATGTACAGCCAGCCAGACAAACGCGTAATTGGCCCACCGCAGCGCTGGCATCTCGAAACTGTAGGCAATGAAATCAACCAGGGCGGCGGCTAATGCGAACACCCCGAACGATGCTGCCCCGATGGAGCGGTAGAAACGGTGTGTTAGCGGCGTCAAGGCAGTGACCAGGATATAAACAGCCAGAAACCAGATCGGGATCAGCGCAGTGATCGAAGCCGCGCGCATTTGTTCATGATCAACGCCAAGCTGGCGCATAGTAACCGTGAATAAAATCCAAAAAATCAACAGCAGCAGCAACGGTCCGACCAGACGCTGCATCCTCCTGGCGACCCAATCACCGTACACCAGTCCTTTGCGTTGTGCGGAAAGCCACGAAACAGAATTCGAATAACCGCCAACGACGAAAAATACCGGCATAACTTGCATGGCCCAGGAAAGCCATTGGGTCCACGGCATAACGACCATCACTTCCACATTGCGTAGCGAGCCATCGACTATCCCGGGCATACTGACTAGCCAATGACCGAACACCACCGCACAAATGGATACCGCGCGCAGAAAATCCACGTAACGATTGCGACTTGGCGGCGTCTTGGCGGCGAGCGCACGCGCTGTGCTCCATATATTCGATGGCGCAGTATCAGTCACGGTGATCGTGCTCCTTGTATGTTAGCTTTATTATTGGCTTGTCCGCAGCTCAAGCTATATTTAAAGGAGGATGTTACCACTGCTGTCCCAGGTGCGGGTCATCGCCACAGGTTTCTGGGTAGAAAAAATTTACCGAGTGCCATGCCGGCATGATTTAAGCCGGAATTTTGTAACTCAAGACGCTTGATGCCTTCCCTTGGAAGTTACCTTAAGGTATGATCTTGCCCCGCAATTGAGCTTAGCGGAAATTTTCGACCCTTACTTGTGCGTGTTATACGTCGTTACTTTAATGCTATCTGCAGCCCATAGAACATATAGATTTTAATCTATCAATTAGGAAATTATTATTTATTTGCATAAAAGTATCTGATTTCTTAAGATTGCGCTCCGATATCCGGGCTGCTGTTGATTATCTGCTTAACGCAAGATCGAACGGCTGATTTAAAAAGAATACGTCTCTGCTGCATCTTCACCAGTAGAACTCATGGTTGTCTGTGGGCGGTACTCCCAAGAGTCTTTGCAGATGACCAAGCGCGTGGCAGCCAAGACGAAACAATAACATGGTAAAACTCAGAACCTATGTCTATATTGACTCGCTGCAGCCGCAGCTGGCGGAGTACATGGCCTCTGTTTCTCAGGGATTTCCGCCCGTGCCTGGTGATGCCTGTCTGTGGATGGAGGTTTCGCCGGGTATGGCGATACACCGCTACACCGACATCGCGCTCAAGGCTACACGCGTCAATCTCACGCAGCAGGTGGTCGAGCGCACATTCGGTTCCATGGTGGTTCATCATCGCGACCAGAGCGATGTGCGCGAGGCGGGGCGGATATTGTTGTCAAGTCTGGGCGCGAGCCTGTCGGACAGGCAGGCCTGTCACATCGCCTGGCAGGAGATCATTCGCGGCATGACAGCGGAACACACGGTGCTGATCAATCGGCAACACCGCGGCGGCTCGATGATCCTGCCGGGTGAAAGCATGTTCATCCTGGAGGCCGATCCTGCCGGATACATCGTCTACGCCGCCAATCAGGCTGAAAAAGCGGCGAACATCACATTGATCGATGTCCGCGCGGTCGGTGCCTACGGACGCCTGACGCTGTCCGGGCGCGAGGCGGATGTGGAGGAGGCCGCAGCAGCGGCTATTAACGCCGTTCAAAATCCTTCGGGTACCTGAGCCATGCATCGACAGGAATTACTCGCTTTGCTCAAGCGGCACAAAACGCACTTTGTTGAAGAGGCGGGCTATGTGTCGCGCGCGATCGCTTTCGTCGAGGCGCATACCGATTGTTTTCATCGGCGGCTTTGGCCGGCTCACGTGACCGGATCGACCTGGGTTGTCAGTCCCGATCGCAGTCGCGTGATCATGCTGCATCACCGCAAGCACGATCAGTGGTTCCAGCCGGGCGGGCATGCCGACGGTGATGCCGATATACTGCGGGTGGCTTTGCGTGAGACCAGCGAGGAAACCGGGCTGCCGCCATCCGACGTGCGACTGCTGTCTACCGACGTTTTCGACGTGGATATTCATACGATTCCAGCGAGCGAGCGTGGACCACAGCACGATCACATTGATATCCGCTTCCTGGTCGAAATCGATGACAGTGCCGGGCTGCCGGGGAGTGACGAGTCGCACGATGTTATCTGGGTCACGTTGAACAACGTGTCTCGATATAACAATAACCGCTCGACCTACCGCATGGTCGATAAAACGCGGCGAATGCGCAGCCTTTATACCCACAGTATGGCGGGTTGAGTGCTGTTTTTTTGACCAGGATTGAGTCGTAATGCTTGGTGCGGTGCGTTAGTGCCAATGAGTGGCGTAGGCGTAACGGCTTGTATTATCTGGACTGCCTTGCGGCGTGTGTGGCCGTGGGCGGTTGTCAGATGTTTTGACATCGAAACAAATACATAGATTATTTTCTATGAATAATTAAGAAAATATTGATTTGTGTACATATAGATATCAGCCTATGATTCGGCCCGATTCTATAAGTGCTTTAATGATTCTTTAGCCAGACAACGAAACAGGAGACGAACGAATATGTCAACAAAATCCTATAAGGCGGGTGTGAAGGAGTACCGCGAAAAATACTGGACACCGGATTACGTACCACTCGACACCGACCTGTTGGCCTGTTTCAAGGTCACCGGTCAGCCCGAAGTACCCCGTGAGGAAGTCGCAGCGGCGGTTGCTGCCGAAAGTTCAACTGGTACCTGGAGTACCGTATGGTCTGAATTGCTGACTGACCTTGAATACTACAAGGGACGTGCTTACCGCATCGAAGACGTTCCTGGTGACACCGAATCCTTCTACGCATTCGTCGCTTACCCGATCGATCTGTTCGAAGAGGGTTCCGTCGTCAACGTGTTGACCTCACTGGTCGGCAACGTTTTCGGCTTCAAGGCATTGAAACACCTGCGCCTGGAAGACATTCGCTTCCCGATTGCCTACATCAAGACCTGTGGTGGCCCGCCGGCCGGTATCCAGGTCGAACGCGACCGCCTGGCCAAGTATGGCCGCCCGATGCTCGGTGCCACGATCAAGCCCAAGCTGGGCCTGTCAGCCAAGAACTACGGTCGTGCCGTATACGAGTGTCTGCGTGGCGGCCTGGATATGACCAAGGACGACGAAAACGTCAACTCGCAGCCGTTCATGCGCTGGCGTGACCGCTTCGAATTTGTGGGTGAAGCCATCCAAAAAGCTCAGCAGGAGACCGGTGAGCGCAAAGGTCACTACCTGAATGTGACAGCTGCCACCCCGGAAGAGATGTACAAGCGTGCGGAGTTCGCCAAAGAAGTTGGCTCGCCTATCCTGATGCACGACTTCCTGACGGGTGGTTTTACGGCCAACACGGGTCTGGCTAACTGGTGTCGTGAAAACGGTATGTTGCTGCACATCCACCGCGCAATGCACGCCGTTATCGACCGTCATCCCAAGCACGGTATCCACTTCCGCGTGCTGGCCAAGTGCCTGCGTCTGTCGGGTGGTGATCACCTGCACACCGGTACCGTCGTCGGTAAACTCGAAGGCGACCGCAACTCGACCCTCGGCTTCGTCGATCAGCTGCGTGAGTCCTTCGTTCCCGAAGATCGTGCCCGAGGGGTGTTCTTCGATCAGGACTGGGGTTCTATGCCCGGCGTCTTCGCGGTCGCATCCGGTGGTATCCACGTCTGGCACATGCCGGCACTGGTCACGATCTTCGGTGATGACTCCATGCTGCAGTTTGGCGGTGGAACCCAGGGACATCCGTGGGGCAATG
>JABDQW010000157.1 GCA_013042055.1 Gammaproteobacteria bacterium
GCGCCTTTCTGGTGATGGGCTCAGCGGTGGTGATCCACCTGCTGACACTTCCGGTCGAGATCGACGCCAGTTTTCGTAAAGCTTTGCCGCTGCTCGATTCGGGGTATCTCGACAAGTCGCAAATGCCAGCGGCCCGTTCGATCCTGCGCGCCGCGGCCTGGACCTATGTCGCCGCATCGCTGGCATCGCTGCTCAATTTCTGGCGCTGGATCGCGATCTTGCGCCGCTAAGACCCCTGAAAGAAACTGGTGACGCGAAGACGCAGGAAGAGTTTGTTGGATTTTTTATCCTTGCGGATTTCCAAGGGCACTGGATTCAATATTATTCAAATTAGCTATTTAGTTCACATATGGACATGTGAACATGTGAACAATTGAAGTCACCACATGCTCAATCGCGCTCTGCATGCGCCGCAATCACCTGCGCCACACACGCGGTCAGTTTTTTCGCATACGCAATATGCAAAAATTCGTTGGGGCCGTGGGCATTCGATTTCGGGCCGAGCACGCCGGTAATCAGAAACTGCGCATCTGGGAACGAATCGCCGAGCATCGCCATGAACGGAATGGTGCCGCCTTCGCCCATCATCATCGCCGGTTGCCCATAGTACTGTTTCGATGCCGCGTCGACACCTTGATTCATCCAGGGCGCCGTTGGCGGTGCATGCCAGCCGGTGGCGGCCTGGTCGGGCTCGAACGTGACGTTGGCATTTTCAGGTGGGTCGGCTTCAAGAATACGCTTCAGGTCTTCAGTGGCGCGCTGAGCGTCGACCAGCGGCGGTGCGGGGACTTGCAGCGTATACGGATGTACTCGACCAGCCGCGGGACAATGTCATCATCCCACTTCCGGGAGACAAACGCTTCGAGTTTCGGCGCGTTGATTTTGGATGCGGTGGCTTGAGGCATGAGTAATACTTTGGTTACATTGAGTCTGTTGAGAAATGCGGGCCAGGGCCTGTTAACAGGCCCTGGTGTGTGCTAGTTTCGCACCCACCTTCCTCCTTCACAAGTGTAAGGTCCGACTTGTTGGCCTTCTTGATATGTGCGACCCCCTTTGGTGCACTCGGCGAAGGCGTTGGCAGAAAATAGAAACAAAGCCAATATAAATGCGTACGATGTCAATTTCATCTCTAGTTACCTCGCGTGGTTTCATTACTTGCTACTTCAACTCTACACTGTTCAAACGCGTCCTCAAGCAGCAGGTCCAAACCATGTAAGTGTGTTTTGTTGTAGCTCAACTCAAAGTCCGCTTTCCGAGATTCCGTAATATACCTATCGAAATCTTCGGCGTTCATCTGGACGCGTAAAAGCCCGACGTCCTTAGCGCAGCCGGACTTTTTCAAAACAAAGGCCGGTAGCATACTTTCACCGTTATTCGCGAGCATTAACGCAATATGCCGAGTGTCACCCGACTCGCGGTCGCCGGTGCAGATCACGATGGTGCGTTTGCTAAGTGTTTCCTGGCGCACTATCACAACCTGTTGATCTTCTGTCCATTCCGAGGGTTCGGCAAAAACGTTTTCCGTCAGATCAGTGATTATTTCGGTTAGTTTCGCCACCTCTTGCAACGCCACACTTAGAGCAACAACGAGGGCAGTCGCAGAACTCAAAGCAATCCACTTGCGTTTGCCATCGCGACTGTTAGCAGTTTCTCGGTCGGCATCGGCTGTTTCTGGGCCAGGAGCGGCAGCGGGTGGTATCACGCCAGTCAATGTGTCTTCCAAGATTCTTCTCCGTTCGTTGAGTGTCTGTGTGTTTTCAGTGATGAAGCACAGGCTGTGCCAACTCCGGACACCAGGTGAACAAACCTCATATCATGCTGTTTTTTCGCTAATTTTATTTCTTGCTGTTGCTCCTCCGAGGTAACAGGTATTCACGGGCGAGGATTCAATGTTGTGTTGAGCCGAACTGAGTTGTTGGAACCTGTCTGTGGTTGCCGAACATCTACTGCTCGTGAGTAATCGAATGCAAAGTGCACGAGTCGAACGTGGAATGGATCGGCACGTATCGCTATCAACGCCACCAGCCTGAAAACAACGTGCTTTACTGGATCGTTGAACGTCCCTGTCCGGCATTCACCGCCTCTTTAGGGTTAGCCTCATCTCTGTGCGGTCAACTGCTCTTTCCAGGATTTAGGTCTGGGTCAGGCAGTATTTTGATCTTGTCCTGCAGCAGTTTGGGTTCCAAAACCATTCCGAGTTCCCGCATGGAACGAATCTGCAACCGGCACTCCCGTACTATTGCCTTGTGTATCTGTGCCTGGTCCACTGTGCTGTTGATTTTCAGTAGACTGTATATCTCCATTCCCTGCTGGCTTCGGGCATAGGCTTTGGTTAACTGTTCAGCCAGATCGCGGAATTTTTTCGAAATCTTGGCCTCCAGGCGCTGCAGTCCCATTATCCTGCCATTCTCTTGATAGCGCTTCCAGGCAGCGCTGGCCTCGTCAAATGCCTGGTCCGCCTGCTGTAATGCCTTGTCTCGATACACCTCATACTCAGGCCTGAGTGCGTCCGAAAAGTAGCTGTCCCCGATGGGATCAAGGGATACGAACAAGGTGAGTAACTGTTGGGAATAGTCGGGGCCTTTTTTGTTCTCTGTTAGTGACTGGTATTGATCCCACACTTTGAGCTGCCGTTGCAGCGTGTCTTCGGCCATTGCCCCCCAGTCTCCCTGAGTGAGTGACTGCAATATCCTGTTTGCCGCCTTGCCTTGACCCTTTTTCCATAGTTCGGATGCCTGCTGGTACTGCGTCGCGATTTCCATGGGTGGAAGCTGCTGGTCACGGATTGCTGCGACTTTCTCACGAAACGGCGGGGTGGTATATTCAGTTTCTGCTACTCTGTCGATGGCATCGATCCAGGCGCGCCGCTGAATCGAACTCTGGAGTAAACGATAGCGATCGAGATCCTGTTTAAGTACCTCTATGCCTGAAATCCGCGGGTATTTGGACCCGAAATCAGACAGCAGTATCTCCAACTCGTCGAGTTCATCAAGCTCGAGTCGATCCCGTAAGGATTGCTTGAATTCGCTGATTGCATTCAGGTAGAGAGACTTTTCACTGCGTAAGGTGCGCAACTGGCTCAATACCCGTGCCTGGGTGTCTTCGAACGACGGCGCGAAGTGGGCAATGCGCCCAGCTTGCCGCTGATGTTCTCTGTTATTCTTATCCCACCAGCTCAACAGGCCCTGAATACGATCTTCGTGATGGAACAGCAAAATCGGTGCGTCGGCTCCGCCCCGAGTGAGCATAAATTGTTCCAGTTCGACGACCCAGTCCAACATATCCAGCAACGGCATTATGGAAGGATTGTGAGTGCTCATGCTACGTGCTTCAGCAACAGTTTTGCGCGCCTTGAGGAATTCGTTCGCATACAGCTGTTGTTGCCAACGCGGTATGGCAAAGCGCAGCACTGCCTCGACTGCCAGTTCCGACACTTCTTCGTCTCGCGGATGTTGTTCCAGATAGGCATCCGCACGCTTTGCACTCGCGACATAGTCACCCGCATTCAGGTGGTGCTCAATCGTCCGTTTGGGCACGCCCTGGTAATAGAAATAGCCAATCAGCCCTGCCACCCCGAGGAGGATAATAACCCCCGACCAAAGAACACGACGGCTGACCAGCCGTTGCTCATCTGAAAACGCGCGCCGTAGCTCACGTAAAAAAATCCTGACACGGCTGGGTTGTCGGGCGGCCCTGGTTGTTGAGCCGCGCTTACCATGTTTTTTCCCTTTACCACCGGACGCAGCTAGCGAGGCCTCGTCGTCAGCTGGCGTGTTCTCTTCTTCTTTGTCATCGAAACAGAAAATATCGATAAATGAATCTGCCGAGGTAATGAAGGTGGTCCGCGTAATATCCGTTGCGGTATTCAAGCCATCGGTTAAAAGACTGGGGTCGTCGAGCGGTTTACCGGGCTCACGTTTGATATGTGTGATACGGACCTTGTAGAGGAAATGGTTGCCCCCGAACGCGATGCTGTCATCATCATGCAGAATACGTGCGTGCTCATCCAGTCGGCTGTCTGATACGAAGGTGCCGTTGGTGCTTCCCAGGTCTTCGATCAGGAGGTCCTGGTCGCGCGTGAAAATGTGCGCGTGACGTCGAGAGAGAAATTTGTACTCATCGGGAAACTGGTCACGATAGCAGGCGAAAGTATCGTCAGACTTGCTGATCAGGAAGGGAAACTCCGACACCACGATCGGCTCAAGCAAGGTCTCGGAGTGCTTTGGTATGAGGGTAAGTACCACAGCCGGCAGTTTTTCCCCGCCCGCAGTGGCCTTTGCAGAACTGCCCAGCAATTGTGTGCTGTAGGTCAGGTAGCCAGCAAAGCAGATTTCGTCATTCTGCCGGAGTTGTACAGGCTGTTTCTCGAGTGGTTTACCGTTGACTGTGGTGCCGTTCAGGCTGTCCAGGTCGACCAGGTAAATCATATCGTCCTGCTCGAAAATTCGGGCATGTCGCCGTGAAAGCTTGGCAATCACCTCCGGTCCGTAGCTTGTAAAGGGCGGCTCCTGGCGCCCAATGGGAAACAGGCGGTCCCGAATAACAATCTCACCCAGGTCAGGGTGAGAAAGGGGTTTCAGTATTACTTGCATTGTCAGTCATCATTATCGTTCCCGGGTAGCCATATCTCAAAGGCGTGCATGGACTCATGTGCCGCATCAGTCACCTAACCCGACGTGTACGCTTTCTAGGATAATGCATGGGAACTGTTATTAATATAATTTCCTATTGAATTATTCGGCATATCATTAAGGTTGGTTTACTGCACCATTTCGTTGTAACAATTCACTCATGGTGTATTCGATGTGTTATTGCAGCTATATATGAAATCCTGAATAGTTGCGTTTCCTTCATTGTTCGCTTAAGTCGGAGCGTCCAACCACTTCACCTGGCCAACCACCTCCAAGTGACTTGTAGAGTGTCACAGTATCCAAAAGAATCAACCAGTGATTGACGAGAAGCCGCTGCTCGGCGTCCAGCAAAGTCCGCTCGATTTCAAACACTTCCAGTTGAGAGACCATGCCTTCGTCAAGTTGCGCATAGATCTGATCGGATACGACATTCAATTTGTCCTGGCGCTGTATCAACTTTTCCCTCTGCTGTTTATGGTTGGACAAATTTGTCAAAGAATTTTCGACATCTTCGAACGCAGTGATCACCGTGCGTCGGTACACTTCCTCATCGACCTTGGTCTGGGCTTCTGTCAGTTTTATCCTGGCTCGGACATTGGGATCGAATATGGGAAAGCTCAAAGCAGAAGTCAGTCCGGTAGTCGTGGCCCGGAAAAGATCACCTGCAGTAAATGCGGCCGTACCGGCCCGGCCTGTCAGGCTTAATGAGGGAAGTTTTGCGAGTCTTGCCTGGCCGGTCAGGTTATGAGATTGCAATACCCGGTATTCGGCGGCGAGTATATCAGGACGCCGCGCCAGGAGTTGGGACGGCAGGCCGGCCGGGACCTCTACCAAATGGGTCGCCTTGCGCAGATGCGCCTTGGGTACCGTCAGCATACCGGCGGGCGTGCCCACGAGTGTCGCGAGTCCGTTTTCGGCCACAATTCGGAGCCGGCCAAACTCGAGAAGTTCATTCTCAAGGCGGTCGATTTCCGCCTGTTGCTGTAGCAGTTGGGTCTTCGGGATCAGGCCTTCCTGGTACATCGCATCGTAAATCAGCAGGATGCGACGGTTCCTATCCAGGGCCTGCATGTGCTGATCACTGAGTTCGTCGAACTGACGAATCCTGAAGTAGAGTGCCGCGACATCCGTAACCAGGGTCAGGTAACCCGCCCGCCAGTCGGCCTCGGTAGCTTCGAATGCAGCCTCTTGGGCCTCGACACCCTTGCGAATCTTGCCCCAAATATCGAGTTCCCAACTGGCTTCTGCCCCAAGGCTGTAACGAGTGGTATTTTCAGCCTGGGAGTGGGTGAAGCGATCTACCCCACCGATCGCCGATACCGTTGGCAGGGCTCCTGCTTCCGCCTGGCTAATGCCGGCGCGTGCCACTTCGATGCGCGCTGCGAGAATCCGAATATCGATACTCTCAGACAGTGCCCGGTCAATCAGCTTATTGAGATCAGGATCACCGAAGTGCTTCCACCAGTCAGGCTCTATGGCTGCAGCAGAGGGGCTCACTTCACTCCCTGTGTTCGACCATTCCTGCTTGGACGGAGTGTCCGGTCGCGTGTACTCAGGCCCCGTCAGATTCGCACAAGATGTGCAAAGAATCGCCAGGAAGGCAACGGGTACGATCTGCAGGGCGCCAGGTTTCCACGTCACCAGGCTGAACAGAGCAGCAGCCCGGTTTATCAAGCGCATCAGTATTTGGGTTATAAATGACATAATCGCTCCTGGATAAATGATATTTCGGCGACTGGCCCCAGTGCAAGGAGGCAGTATTCAGCCACGACTGTCTTGCTGACAGCTGGTTGACGATCCTCTCCATATTCCTTGGGTGGTACATCGGGACTCGGCTGATACGAGTTGTTTAGCCAGACACGTCCGACCTGTAAGTGCTCGTAGCATTCGCCACTTCTTCGCTTTATTAAGCAGAACTTATGCCAGCTGTCATAGCGGAGCTGCGAAATTTAAAAAAATTTATTAAAATTATGGGGTTATCTGGTATGTGTTATTCTGTCTTGTGCTCCTCAGTAACTATTATGTTGGCGCAAGGCGAACAGTCAAGACGCGAATGGTGGTGGTTACGCTAACGATTGATCTTGGTCTTTTCATCGTCGTCCTTATCGCTGTGATTCAGGCGAGATGCGGATGGATTGAAGACAGTCTTGGTAATCTGGCTATCATCGGCCCTCACCACCACCAAGGTAACATTATCTCGTGCGCCATGCTCGAGCGCGCTCTGGAGTAGCCGATCGGCTGATTCCTGGCAATTTTCCAAAGCCAGAATTCGCTTGATATCCTCGGTGCTGACTTCGTTGTATAGACCGTCGCTACAGAGCAGGAATCTGTCGCCCTCCTGGATGCTGTGAATCTCCGAATCCAGCTCTACCCTGTCCATGACACCTATGGCACGGGTTATCGCGTTTGAACCAGGCAGCTTTCTGGCCTCCTCTCTGCTGACGACACCCCGTGCGACCAGTTCCTCGATCTGGCTATGATCCCGTGTCAACTGCTGCAATTGGCCATCGCGGATACGATAGATTCGGCTGTCACCCGCCCACAGAGAGACACAATGTTGATCAAACACCAGGAGCACGGCCACCGTGCTGCCGACGATCTGTTGACGCCTGCGGTTCGCCTCCTCGGTCAGTTGGTGGTTTACCTTTTGCAGCGAGTGACGAACGTCATTCAACAAATCGCTGAGGCTATCTGGATGTCTGGCCTTGCGCAACGCATCGATCACCATACGGCTGGCCACGTCTCCTGCTGCATGGCCTCCCATGCCGTCTGCAACTGCCCACAAGCCCCTATCGCTCATCTCCAGGCAGGCGTCTTCATTCAGTTCTCTGACGCGACCTACGTGGGTCCTCGAGGTTGAAGTCCAGTGGAATGTCTGCTCGCCCATTTTGAATTATTTTGTTGTTTGCAATATTTTGTGATAATAAAAGTCTAGCCTGCACTCTAGCCTTAATGCCGTCAAAAACAATATGGTTATTTGGTGAATCGCCGCTTCAAAGCACTCATAGCGCCACACACTGCCATCCGGAATAATAAACGCCACTTAAATTCAGGTATTCAATCCACTATCGTCATCCCGGCATGATTTTGGCCGGGATCCAGTGACTTAAGACGCTGGATGCCCGCCCCTGCCTACAACATGCAGGGATGACGAACCTATGCGGGCATGACGTAAATATTCCGGACAGCGTGCACAGAGTATTTAGAATAGCCGCCGGGCCAACATTTCATGCCTTCTTTTCCTTTGTGCCCTTCGTGATCTCTGTGGTACATTGTCAAAGACTAACCGTGGTTCAGGCAGATGGCACAACAAACACCACAGCGGGAAGAGTACCAATCTGTCAGTGAGATGACGGACCTGGGCCTTGGAAGCAAGGTTATCCAGGACAGCAGATTACGTATCCTAAATCGTAATGGTACTTTCAACGTCTCACGCGCGGGTCTGCCTCTGCTGCAGTCCCTTAATCTCTATCGGACACTGCTCAGCACGTCCTGGTGGAAATTCCTGCTCATTTTCGTTGGGCTCTACATTTTTTTTATTCTACTGTTTTCCGTGTTTTATATCCTATGCGGTCCGGATGCCTTGGTCGGAGGACAGGCAGAGACGCTGGGTGGGCGGTTTGTAGAGGCCTTATTCTTAAGCGTGCACACTATCACTACCGTGGGTTACGGACACATTGCGCCACGCTCTTTTAGCGCCAATATGTTGGTGATGGCGGAAGCCTTTGTTGGCTTGTCGGGCTTCGCTATCGCCGCTGCCCTTATGTTTGCCCGCTTTTCAAGGCCGGTTGCCAAGATTCAATTCAGCGAAAGTGCGGTTATCGGCCCCCATCATGGCGAGACAAGTTTCATGTTTCGCATTGCCAATGGCGCACATAACGAACTCCTGGAGGTTCAAGCCAGGATTCTGCTGAGCATGACAGAGGTGATTGATCAAATCAGAATCCGACGATTTTATGAACTTGAACTGGAACGCCAGAAGGTTGCCTTTTTTCCACTCGACTGGACGGTTGTGCATCAAATTACCGAAAACAGTCCATTGCATGGGGTCGGTCCGGATGAACTCGCCAAGCGCGATGCCGAGTTTCTGATCCTGGTGAATGCCATCGACGATACCTTTCACCAGGTAGTCCAGGCCAGGACATCTTACAGATGGGACGAGGTGGTTTGGGGTGCAAAATTCAGGGACATGTACAGGCATAAGGGAAAAGGGCAGATGAGTATCGATCTGAAACGGATTCACGATATTCAGCATGTCGAAACCCCGGTCGATGCAACTCAAACTGTCTGGGACTTTTAGTGGGTCAGTGTTGTTCACTCACCGAGTGAACGGACGGCAGCGGTACTCCTGATAACAAAGTATCACATCGGGGTTCAGTTGCGCTCGACCGAACATAAGGCTTATGATTAGCCTTAAAGTGACAGGGCCAGTCGAACTGCGCGCAGAATCTGAGTTTGCACCGAGCAAATAGGCATTCCAGCAGATTTTCAACGCCGCCAGGGAATGCGAAGAGGAGTTTATTAGTGCCTCTTTACATCAGTTTTCCATGAGACACGTATTCAGTCGGTCGCTTTCGCCGGAGTCAAGAGGATTAAAAATGAATAGGTATGGCTTTCGACTTGTGCTAACTCTAATTATTTCAGGTGTACTAGCACAGGTTATCGTGCCGCCCGGCGTCCATGCGTCACAAGACCTGCCGACCTTCTTCGATCTGGAGAAGGATGGCGATGGTGTCATTTCGCGAGAAGAAGCGGTCGACTGGTCAGCGCTAACAACGGCATGGGACTCTATTGATACGAACAGGGACAATCAGATCGATATGCGAGAATGGAATGCGTTTGATCCAAACACGCTATCTTCCGAACAGAAACAGAAAAAGCCTGACGACAGATAACTCTTTCGGTAACGATACCGGAGACTCAGGCGGTGAGTACCAAGGATGGGCAGACGTAAGGAGACAAGATGAATAGCGATGACCACAAGCTGCAAAGTCTCTCATCAGCACTCGAGGAGCACAGCGCCGAAGGGATCGAGATCCTCTATGCAGAACCTAGCCGGCTGTTCAGCCTGATGATCCTGATGATCTCAGGTCTGTTGCTGGCGTTTCTTGTGTGGTCATTTTTCGGTCGCGCCGATGTCATCGTTTCTGCAAGCGGGGTACTGGAACCGGAAGAAGAGGTGCGTCGGATCTACGCTCCTATCCAGGGTGAGCTGGTCGATATCTACCTGGCTGAGGGACTTCCCGTTTCACAGGGCGATATACTCGCGCGACTCAATGCGCGAGAAGCGATAGCGCTGGCAACCAATTCTCTCGATGCGGACCTGCGTCTTGCTGAGGCCGTGCAGGATCACCGGGAATTCCCCAAACGCAAGCAACTACTCAAGCAGCAAGCAGACGCCCTACAGCGTCAGATTGAAACCCAGGCAAGTCTGCATGAAAAGCGTATCACCGAAGGTCTTACCAAGCTTGCCGAGGCGCAAAAGGCCAAGCTGGAGGAGGTGCGCGGCGATCTTGAAAAAGCCAGAATAGCCTATGATTCGAGCCGACGAGACGCACAGAAATACCAGCGTCTGTTTGCGTTGCCCGGCGGTGGTGGAGTCTCAAAGAATGAAGTGGAGGAGAAGCGCAATGCCTTTCTTGCCGCAGAGACAAACTACAAGCTTGCCCAGGCGCGGCTTGGCGAACTGGATTTTCAGTTGAGCGCGGAATACGCCAAGGCAAAAGCGGAACTCGAAGGGAGTGATCAAAAACTGACTGAGTTGCGCATCGAATATGAAACCTTGATAAACAAGATCGAACGAGAGGAAAACAAGGTTGAATTGAAACTGCGCAGTGCACGCTTGTCGTCTGAGGCGGCGCAACGCATACAATTCGAAAATATTGATGAGGACAATTTTTTGCGGGTGCTGGCGCCGGTCTCGGGTATCGTGACGGAAGTGACCTATACGCAGACAGGCGATAAGGTACAGGCAAATACCCCCCTGGGCAGTATTGCACCAGAAGGGGCAACCCCTGTCTTGAAAATCGACATCCCGGAAAGGGATCGGGGATTTCTACGTGAAGGATTACTGGTGAAAATGAAATTCAGCGCCTTTCCCTATCAAAGATACGGATTTGTGGAGGGGACGCTGGATTATATATCGCCAACGGCACAGATGGGAGCGGATGGCCAGGGTCCGATCTACAAGGGACGTGTCAGTCTGGCCAAGACCTACTATAGCGTAGATGACACCGACTATCCCTTACGATTTGGCATGGTCGCCACAGCGGAGATAGTGGTGCGTAAGCGAAGACTGATAGATATTGCATTGGATCCGTTGAGAAAGCTTGAAGGGTAAATGAAACTTGCCCTTAATCGGGCGTTAACACGGGTGGAGGACTTTTGTAGTGACAAAGCTAGCGAAAATTGATGACGAAGTCATTACCTCTGATGATTTTATTAAACTTCTCAAATTGACTGGCCGGTATGACAGTCTGATGGAAGATATTCTTAAAGACAAACTGACAGTACATGCCGGGATACGCCAGGGAATCAGCATAAATCCTGAGGAGTTGCAGGAGCGGGCAGACCAGCTGCGGCGTGTTTGGGGTTTGCACCGCGCAGCGGATACCAACAAATGGCTGGATGCGAAGGGCCTTTCATTGGAGGATCTCGAAAATTTCATCACCGAGATGCTTTATCACGAAAAGGTCATGGATCAAGTCGGTGACGATGCGGCAATCGAGGCATACTTCAATCTCAACTCACCGAAATTCGACAGCATGGAAGTGAGCCATATCCTGGTTGATTCCGAAGGCAAGGCGCGAGAATTGATGGCGATTCTGGAAGATGATCCAGAGAGTTTTCCCGACATGGCAAGGGAGCATTCGCTGGCAGATACCAAAGATGAGGGCGGCTATATCGGCAAGGTTCTGCGCGGCTCCATGCAGCCTGATGTGGAGGGAAAGGTATTCAATGCCTCTGTGGAGGATATGCTGGGACCTTTTCCATCGCCGGACGGGAATTTGTTTGAAATATTTGTGGTGAATGCAAAGGCACCAGCCAGGTTGGATGAAGAGACGATTGACGAGGTTCGCAGAATCGTTCGGGATGAGTGGCTGGCGGCGCGGGCCAAGGAGCACGGGATTGAACTGCTGTAACCAGCACGCATTTCTCACCAGGACCGCGGGAGCATAGCTTTGACCGATGAATCCCTGATCGAATTCCTTGGAAGCGTCGAGTTTTTCTCTGCGTTTACCCCGCAGGATCTCGAGGTAATCGCGACCCATGTGGAATCCAGAACCTTTGAGTTCGGCGATACGGTGTGTAATGCCGGCGATCCCAGTGAAGGTCTTTTCCTGATCAAGAAAGGCGCAGTGCGGCTCTTCACCGAGGAGCAGGGTAAGGAGATCAGCATGGGCGTGCGCAAGGAGCGCGAGGTGTTCGGCGAAATCTCGGTGCTGCGGCACTACCGCCATGAGTCCTCGGTCAGGGCGTCCGCCACGACCGAACTGCTCTATTTTCCGCATGAGGCGTTCAAAGACATCCTTGAGCGCAATCGGGATGCCCATGATTTTATTGCCAACTATGTGGCGATCAATACCGCCGGTGGTTTCGTCACCCGACTTTTTGATCTGCGCCGCAAGGTCAAAGGCAATGAACTGGAACAGATCATACGCAGTGTCGGCATCAAGCGGGTACGCGAAGGCCGCAGCATACTCGAACAGGGTGATCGCGACGATCGCAGGCTTTATGTCGTTCGTCAGGGAAGGGTGCGCGTAGTACGCAATGAAGAGGATACGGAATATCCCCTGGCAACCTTGGGACAGGGTGAGGTGTTCGGTGAGCAGGCCTGCCTCAACAGGCAGGAGCAGCCGTCGTCGGTGATCGCCGAAACCGATGTGGTGCTGTTGGTGGTGCCCGAAAAAACCATTCGTCTGATACTCGAACGCAATCCCAAACTGCAAGATGTCCTGGAAGAGCGCATCAAGTTCACGGAACGTGAGTACAATCGTCAGAAAAAACTGGCCGAGAGGCGGAAAAAGCCACTGTTACTGGATTTCAGTTCCAAGGCGGGCCGTGGTGAACGCATCATCAGGCGTTTCGGGCTGGTGCAGCAGGCCGAAGAGATGGATTGCGGTGCGGCCTGTCTGGCGATGATTTGTAAACACTATGGCATCCCCATGACCCTCGGCAAATTGCGCGAGCTGGCGAATGTCACCACCCAGGGCGCAACCCTCGAAAGCCTGGCGCGGGTGGGAGAATCCCTTGGCTTCAATACCCGTGGCGTGCAGTGCACCTACCAGGCATTGTTGGGATTTGAGTTGCCGTTTATCGCGCATTGGGAGGGCTATCACTACATCATCGTCTACGGTATCTCTGAGCACAACGTGTGGGTTGCGGACCCGGGGCCGGGTTTCCGCAAGATGACCGTCGAGGAATTCGAGCGTGGCTGGACGGGCACCTGTCTGCTGTTCGACCAAGGCACAGAGATGATCCAGCTGGCGGCTACGCGCTCGCCCTGGGTGCGTTTCGTCGGCTACTTGAAGCCCTACAAAAAGATCCTCGCCAATCTCTTCATTGCGACATTTATCATTCAGATATTGGGTGTAGCGCCGCCGGTGATCATTCAGCACATCCTCGATGGGGTAGTCGTACATCACAACGTCTCGCTGCTGAATGTGTTGATCATCGGCCTCATCATCTCGAACATATTTGTGCAGCTGACGATGGTGCTTCGGGCCTATCTGTCGAACTTCATGATTCGCAATATGGACTTTGCGATGATGTCCAAATTCCTGCGGCATGCCCTGTCCCTGCCCTTGCCGTTTTTCGCCACACGCAAGACGGGTGACATTTTTGCCAGATTTCAGGAAAACCAGAAGATACGCGCCTTCCTGACGGAGTCAACCATCACCACGGTCTTGAATCTACTGATGGTGTTTATCTACTTCAGCATACTCTTCCTGTATAGCGTGAAAATGACCCTGATGCTGATCGGCTTTGTCATACCCTTGCTGATCCTCACGGTTTCCGTGACTCCCAGGCTGAAGGCCTACGCCCGTGAGGTATTTTCCGCTTCCACCGAGGCCGAATCGATCCTGATGGAGATCATTGGTGGGGCCGAGACGGTGAAGGGTATGGGTATAGAGCGGCCGATGCGTCTCAAGTGGGAGAAGAAATATGCCGGCGCCCTGGATGTCCAGTATCGCGCACAGAAGTTCAATATCATGGTCGGATTCCTCAGCCAGTTACTGAATGCAACGACCACCATCGCCATCCTGTGGCTGGGGGCGAACCTGGTCCTGGCGCAGGAGCTGACGATCGGCCAGCTGATTGCATTCAACGCCCTGATGGGGAGTGTCATGGCGCCGCTCATGGGGTTGGTGCAACTCTGGAATAAGGTGCACGAAGCGGGGGTGGCCATGGAGCGGCTCGGTGACATCCTCGATATGGAGCCGGAACAGAAGGCGGAAGATATCAGTTCCCGGGTGATCCTGCCTGACCTGCTGGGTGATATCCGGTTTGATGGCGTCTATTTTCGTTATGGTGGCAATGAGACGCCCTACGTCCTGGAAAACATCAGCTTCAACATCGAACCCGGACAACTGGTGGCGATCGTGGGGCAAAGCGGTTCTGGCAAGACCACACTGGCCAAGCTGCTGGTCGGTTTCTACAAATACACAGAAGGCAAGATCACGGTGGATGGCTATGACATGGAGGTCGTCGACAAGGAGTATTACCGGAATCAGATCGGCTATGTCATGCAGAGCAATCTCCTGTTCTCGGGCACCATCGCAGAGAATATCGCCAGTGGCGAGGATAATCCGGACCGGCGCAAGACAGTTGCGGTGGCCAAACAGGC
>JABDQW010000164.1 GCA_013042055.1 Gammaproteobacteria bacterium
TGGACGCGTTCGTATACCTCGATCTGATCACCGACTCTGACATCGTTGTAGTTTTTTACCGCGATGCCGCACTCAGTCCCGCTCTTGACTTCCGGGACATCATCCTTGAACCGTCGCAACGATTCTAGCTCACCTTCGTAGATCACGATGTTGTCACGTAACACTCGAATCGGCTGATTGCGCTTGATCACACCTTCGGTCACGATCGAACCGGCAACAGCGCCAAACTGTGGCGACTTGAAAACATCCTTGACTTGCGCCATGCCAATAATCTGTTCGCGGAATTCCGGGGCCAGCATACCGACCAAGGCAGACTTGACCTCATCGATTAGCTCATAAATGATGCTGTAGTAATTGAGTTCGACACCACGCTCTGAAGCCGAGCGCCGCGCGGAAGCATCAGCTCGCACGTTAAAGCCGATGACGATGGCATTGGATGCAGCGGCGAGACTAATATCGGTTTCGTTGATGCCACCGACACCAGAGCCGACAATATCGACATCGACTTCCTCGTTATCTGCCGCCAGCTTGTTCAAGGCGTCACGAATGGCTTCCAGCGTACCCTGGACATCGGCCTTGAGCAATACATTCAATGTGTTGACTGCACCGGATTTCATTTGGTCAAACAACGAATCAAGCTTGGCCTGTTGCTGGCTGGCTAGGCGTTTGTCGCGTTGCTTGTTACGACGGTTTTGGGCAACCTCGCGGGCGGTACGCTCGTCCTCAACGACCTGCACTTTGTCACCTGCACTCGGTGTTCCTGAAAGACCGATCACGGCAACCGGAATAGAAGGACCCACTTTTTCTGTAGCCATGCCATTTTCATCGAACATGGCACGCACTCGACCAAATTCTTCACCGGCGAGCAGGATATCTCCCTTACACAGGGTACCTTCTTGCACAAGCACCGTGGTGGTAACACCGCGCCCTTTGTCCAGTGATGACTCAAGTACGACCCCGCTAGCCCTGCCCTCTGTCGAGGCTTTCAGCTCCAATAGCTCAGCCTGCAATAAGATAGCATCCAGCAAACTATCAATGCCCTGACCCGTGATTGCAGAAACATTTACAAACATGTTTTCACCGCCCCACTCCTCAGGAATTACCTCGTGCGCACCCAATTCGTTTTTGACACGATCAGGGTCAGCGTCTTCCTTGTCGATCTTGTTCACGGCGACGATGATGGGCACCCCTGCAGCCTTTGAGTGCTGTATCGCCTCAACTGTTTGGGGCATCACGCCATCATCGGCAGCAACGACCAGAATGACGATATCCGTTGCCATTGCACCGCGTTCACGCATACTGGTAAAAGCCGCGTGACCAGGTGTGTCAACAAAGGTTATCACCCCTTTGTTGGATTCAACGTGGTAAGCACCAATGTGCTGCGTAATACCGCCAGCTTCGCCTGATGTTATTTTCGAACGACGAATATGATCCAGCAATGACGTTTTACCGTGGTCAACGTGTCCCATAATGGTAACCACAGGTGGGCGAATTGTTTGCTCGAATTCCTCGTCACCGCTAGACAGCAGTGATTTTTCCAGGTCATCAGCACCTACGGTAATCGGATTATGGCCTAGTTCTTCAACTACCAAGGTAGCCGTATCCTGGTCAATGACCTGATTGATGGTTGCCATCACGCCCATCTTCATCAGTTCCTTGATGAGTTCGGCGGCTTTCATCGTCATTCGCTTGGCCAACTCATCAACGGTAATGGTTTCCGGAATGACTACATCATGCTTGATTGGTGCAACCGGTCTCTCAAAGCCGTGCTTTGTTTCTGCAACGACCGTTGTCTCAATTTTATCCTTGCCCTTCTTACGCTTTCCGCTTTTATCGGTGGCAACGTGCAGTTTTTCACGGCCATACATTGTCTTATCCTTGTCATGCTTGTGCTTGCCGTGCTTGACGCGCTTACCACCGACTTTATCTGCACGCGCCTCGGCCAGTTCGACCTCTTCTCTGGACGCCGGCTTTTCTTTTCCCGCAGGCTTGGCCTGTTGCTTCTGCTTGAGCGCTTCTTGTTCTGCCTGTTTTTTAGCTAAGGCTGCTTGCTTACGCTCTTCTTCCTGCTTGCGTTCCAGGTCGCGTTGTTCGGCGCGTTCGCGACGTTGCTGTTGTTCACGCTCACGTTCAAGTTCACGTCGCTGCTGATCAGCACGCAGTTTTTCGAGCTCTTCCAGAGCTTCGGGTCTGCTTTCTTCTGCAACCGGCGGTGTCGGCGGCTGCCTGTTTAGACTGCGTTTTTTTCTGACTTCAATGGCGACAGTTTTACCTCTACCTCTACTACCAGTGCCACCACCGATCTTGAGCTCGCTGACAGATCGACGCTTCAGTGTGATCTTACCCGCCGGTTTATCCGCGGATGACATACTGGATTTACGCTTTCCATGCTGGTCACGCAGATAGCTCAGTAACTGCATCTTGTCCGCATCGGATATACGCGCATCAGCATTGTCAGCTGATAGGCCCGCATCCTTGATTTGTTCTAGCAATCGTGCAACCGGCGTACCGACGACTTCAGCCAGTTGTTTTACAGTAACTTCTGCCATTATTCTTTACTCATTCCCGCCTTATTGTTCTTCCGCCGCAAACCATGGTTCACGTGCTTTCATGATCAACACCGATGCGCGCTGCTCGTCCATACCATCGAATTCCATCAATTCATCAACCGATTGTTCTGCGAGGTCTTCCATCGTACATATTCCTTTTGCGGCCAGTTGCACAGCCGTATTTTCGTCCATGCCTTCCATTTGCAACAAGTCTTCCGCCGGCTGACTGCTTTCAAACACTTCCTCCTGCATGATTGCCTGTGTCAGCAGAAAATCGCGTGCACGGTTGCGTAGTTCGGTGACGATTTCCGCATCGAACTCTTCGATTGAATCCAGCTCAGCTTCTGGAACATAGGCAACCTCTTCGATGGTAGAAAATCCCTCTGCCACCAAAATACCGGCTACTTCATCATCAACATCCAGTTTTTTCTTGAATTCAGCCAACAGCCGTTGGTTTTCCTCATCACTGCGCTCTTCAGCTTCCTTTTCGGTCATCACATTCAGTTCCCATCCGGTGAGTTCTGATGCCAGGCGAACATTTTGTCCGCCCCGTCCAATCGCCATCGCAAGCTTGTCTTCTTCGACGGCGATATTCATCGTGTGCGTGTCTTCGTCGACAACAATGGAAGTGACCTCGGCGGGCGACATCGCATTGATCACAAACTGTGCAGGATTTTCGTCCCACAGGATGATATCGACACGCTCACCAGCCAATTCATTCGAAACTGACTGTACCCGGGAGCCTCGCATGCCCACGCAGGCGCCGACCGGATCGAGGCGCGGATCGAGTGACTGCACCGATATTTTTGCCCTGGAACCGGAATCGCGTGCACCACCTAGTATATTCAACAGCCCTTGATCGACTTCTGGGACCTCAAGCTTGAACAGCTCGACCAGAAACTCTGGCGCGGTCCGGCTGACGAATAATTGCGGTCCACGGGCTTCTGCGCGTACTTCTTTCAGGTAGCCGCGTATACGATCACCGTTACGCACTGCCTCTTTGGGTATCATCTCTTCCCGAGGTATAAAGGCTTCGACATTTTCACCCAGATCAAGAAAGACATTGCCACGTTCGACGCGTTTCACCGTCCCCATGACCAGTTCACCTTCACGACCTTGATAGGCTTCAATGACACGGGCCCGTTCGGCCTCTCGCACCTTTTGCACAATGACTTGTTTTGCCGTTTGTGCTGCGATACGTCCAAACTCGACCGATTCAATCTGATCTTCAACAAAATCGCCCGTTTGAATATCTGGTTCGTCGATTCTAGCCGCTTCCACTGTCACCTCCGTCAGCGGATTCTCCAAACCTTCACCGTTATCTTCAACAACCAGCCAGCGGCGGAAGGTTTCATAATCACCGGTTTCACGATCGATATCGACACGCACGTCAATATCCTTGGCGTTCTTCTTGCGTGTCGCAGTCGCCAATGCCGCTTCGATTGCCTCGAAAATAATCTCTTTATCGACGCCCTTTTCATTCGAAACAGCGTCAGCTACATAAAGAATATCTTTATTCATTATGCGGTTACTCCCGTAATCTCGTGTGCAACTTATTCGCCAAAATCGGGCACCAGTCGCGCTTTTTCTATCGACGCCAGCGGTAAATAGAACTGCTGGCCATCACATTCAATATGGACCTCATCACCGTCCACGCCCCGTAGCCGGCCTTTATAGTTGCGCCGGCCATCGATTGCCATTGCGGTTTTAAGCTTGACGATTTCCCCAATAAATCGTTCAAAATCAGAGACCCTGCGCAATGGTCGGTCCATTCCTGGTGAGGAGACCTCCAGGTTGTAGTGTCCCGGGATAGGATCTTCCACATCGAGCAAGGCACTGACCTGGTTACTCACATCGGTACAATCATCCAGTTGAACACCGTCTTCGTGATCGATATAGAGCCTCAACAGACCGTGCCTGCTACTGGGATTGTATTCAACCTCGACCAGTTCGTACCCCATACCCGTCACAACCGGCTCGAGCAGCTGCCATAAGCGCGTCAGCTTCTGCTGTATCAAAGTTCACCCTCTGGCGCGACCACGGCCATTTATACACCGACACTAACAAAAAGGCCCCGTAAACGGAGCCTTCAAAAAAAATTCCTCGTATACGCCCTGCACTGTCGCGGTGTAAAACGTATCGGTACACGGTGCAGCAGAGAGGTGCTCTAAAATCGAGAGTCACCTCTATAATTCAGGGACTACATAATAGTTAAATCCGCCAAAAATATCAATCAAATAAGTATCGCTAACAGCAGATTAATTCACTCTGCCGGCATCGACGGGCGGGTTAGCAGTATTTGTCATGGGTGGATGAAAAGATCTCGCTGAATATTAACAAAATTGTTAGCCGCAAAACACGCAAACAACGCAAATGTGCTTTTAAAACTCGAGTGCCACGCCGTGGCCAATCGAATTGAGCACGCGTTCCACACCCGCAGCCTTAGCTTCGCGCTTTTTTGCGTCTTTTGCGGCCAAAATACTCAGCGCTCAGAACGGAATATCATCGTCAAAGGCGTCATCAGCCATCGCAGTGGCTGGTTCCGGTCTGCTGCTGGCCGTATTTTGCGCTGGGGCATAGCTATCGCCAGCGGGGCGTCCACCCAGCATCTGCATTTCATTGGCAACGATTTCCGTGGTATAGCGATCATTGCCGCTCTTATCCTGCCACTTATTGGTACGCAGACTACCCTCGATATAGACCTGAGAGCCCTTTCGCAGGTACTCACCGGCGATTTCCCCAAGTCGGCCGAAAAATACCACGTTATGCCATTCCGTACGGTCCTTGGTTTCGCCGGTTTGTTTGTCTTTCCAGCTATCGGACGTCGCTATCGAGATCTTAGTGACGGCACCGCCACTCGGCATATAACGGGTTTCCGGGTCCTTGCCACAGTTTCCAACCAGGATGACTTTGTTGATACCACGTGCCATTATTTTAATTCTCCATCGTTCGCAGGTCAGTTGTCAGTAACCATGAACGATAACAGTTTTTCGTCATCAAGGACATGCTTTTCAACCTTCAAATAGGCCACGCCTTCAGCTGCGATCACAGAGACCTCAGCGACACCGGTGACCGCGGCCAGCTGACGTGTTAACCCATCGATTTCTGACGTTTCGCGCACACCCACATTGAGCAAATAGGTACTCAAATAGCGTGGCTGCTGCATGCTCGCTGCAAGTAACAGCCATAACAGCAGTACAGCGATCACGGACATATATAGGCCGTCGATGCCCCACAATCCATGGGCCGCGCCACCGGCCAAACCACCGGCGAAGGCACCTAGGAACTGGCTACTGGAATATACGCCCATCGCTGTGCCTTTTTGTGTCGCATTGGCCGTTTTTGAAATCAGCGACGGCAGCGAGGCTTCGAGAAGATTGAAGCCGGCCAGAAACAGTAGTAGCGCCAGTGTCAGCGATATCAGATCGCTAGCCAAGATAAAACCGGCCACAGCCAGTGACATCGTCACAATTGCGCCGACAAACACCTGTTTCATCTTGCGGTTACGTTCGGCGACAATCACGAACGGTAGCATGATGGCCAGCGACAGTAGGAATACCGGTATGTATAACTTCCAGTGGTCGGCGCCGGCAAGACCCGCCGTGTCGCGCAGCTCGAGCGGAATCACCAGAAAAACGCACATTAGTGCGAAATGCAGCGAAAAGATACCAAAATCCAGCCGCAGCAGCTGACTGTCCCTGAGCACGTCCGCCAGCGCGCCGGATTGCACTTCAGCATCGCTGTGAAAATGGGTATGCAACGGATCCGGCACGATCAGGTACAGGATTGCGACACCGATCAGCGCCAACACCGCCGTGCTGGCAAAAATCCCGGAAACACCGATCCACTCATTGACCAGGGGCCCAAGCACCATCGACGCGGCGAAGGCCATGCCGATGCTAGCCCCAATCAGGGCCATCATCTTGGTACGATGCTCTTCCCGGGACAGGTCGGCCGCCAGCGCCATCAGCGCCGCTGCGATGGCGCCAGAGCCCTGCAGCGCGCGGCCGAGGATGATGCCGTAGATGCTGTCCGCAAACGCAGCCACCAAGCTGCCTAGCGCAAATATAACCAGACCAACCAGGATCACCGGCTTACGCCCGATACGGTCGGACAACATGCCAAACGGTATCTGCAGTATCGCCTGCGTCAGGCCATAGATTCCCAGCGCCAGGCCGGCCAGTAGCGGCGTCGCACCGGGTAGCTGCTCTGCGTACAGCGCCCACACCGGCAGGATCATGAACAAGCCGAGCATACGAAAGGCATAAATCAGAGCGAGCGAAACACCTGCACGGCGCTCGGTCTTACCCAGATTCTCCTGAAATACGGACACAGCACTTGACCCGACTGATAAAAGCACGGCATTCTAGCAGATTGGCCTTAGACTCTGATATGCAGTTATGGATACCATCCAGATCCGCGGTGCGCGCACCCACAACCTGAAAAACATCGATCTCGATATTCCGCGCGACAAGCTCATCGTCATCACCGGCCTGTCGGGCTCAGGCAAGTCTTCGCTAGCCTTTGACACGATTTTCGCCGAAGGCCAGCGCCGTTACGTCGAATCCCTATCTGCCTACGCCCGTCAGTTTCTGTCGATGATGGAAAAACCGGACGTCGACCACATCGAAGGCCTATCGCCAGCGATATCCATCGAACAAAAAACCACATCGCACAATCCACGCTCTACCGTCGGCACCGTTACCGAAATCTACGACTACCTGAGGCTGTTGTTTGCCCGCGCCGGTACACCGCGCTGCCCGACGCACAACACCACACTGGAGGCACAAACCGTCAGCCAGATGGTCGACCAGGTTCTTTCGCTGCCCGCCGACACCCGCTTAATGCTGCTGGCACCGGTGGTCAGGGAACGCAAAGGCGAGTATCAGACCCTGATCGCTGATCTCAAACAGCAAGGATTCCTGCGTGCGCGCGTCGATGGCGCAGTGTATGAGCTCGATGATATTCCCGAACTGGAGGCCAATAAAAAACACACCATCGATGTTGTTGTGGACCGCTTTAAGGTGCGCGACGAAATCAAGCTGAGACTAGCTGAATCCTTCGAAACCACGCTGCACCTCGCTGATGACGTCGCCATCGTCGCCTGGATGGACGCGGGTGGACCGGCCGATTTGGTATTTTCGGCGCGTTTCGCCTGCCCCAATTGCGGTTACAGCCTGCAGGAACTCGAACCTCGACTGTTTTCGTTCAATAATCCGGCAGGCGCCTGCCCCGAGTGCGATGGCATCGGTCATCAACAATTCTTCGATCCGGATCGAGTCATCACCAATCCCCACCTGAGTCTGGCAGGCGGCGCAATCCGTGGCTGGGATCGGCGCAATGCGTATTATTTCAGTCTCATCAGCGCCCTTGCCAATCACTACGACTTCGACATCGAAATACCTTATGAGGAACTGAACGATAGTATCAAACAGCTATTGTTATATGGCAGCGGAAAAGAAAAAATTGAGTTCACCCTGCCTGGACACCGCGGTCGACGTGGCCGAAAACGCACACACGCGTTCGAGGGTGTATTACACAATATGGAGCGCCGCTATCGTGAAACCGAGTCCAATGTGGTGCGTGATGAACTGGCGAAATACCTGTCCCAGCAGGCATGCACAGCCTGCCATGGCAGCCGTTTGAACCGGGCCGCACGGCACGTCTTCATCAATGATAAAAGCCTACCCGAAATCACCGCGATGCCGATTCTCGTGGCTCATGAGTTTTTCTCGAGCCTCAAACTCAGCGGCAAGCGCGGACAAATCGCAGCTAAAATCAACAATGAAATCTCGGTGCGGTTGCAGTTTTTAGTCAACGTCGGCCTGGATTATCTGACACTGGAGCGCAGCTCCGATACCTTATCCGGTGGCGAATCGCAGCGAATACGCCTTGCCAGTCAGATTGGGGCCGGTCTGGTCGGTGTCATGTACATCCTCGACGAGCCTTCGATTGGGCTGCACCAGCGCGATAACGACCGCTTGCTGAACACACTGACGCATCTACGTGACATCGGCAACACGGTCATTGTCGTCGAACATGACGAAGATGCCATCCTCAGTGCAGACCATGTGATCGATATCGGACCGGGTGCGGGTGTCCACGGTGGCGAAGTCATCGCCGCCGGTGCACCCCAAAAAATCATGGCCAACAAGCATTCGATCACCGGGCAGTATCTCGCCGGTATCAGGCAAATCAAGGTACCCGCCGAACGCACAGCCGTCAGCCCCGATGTTTTCAGCATCAAAGGCGCCAGCGGCAACAATCTCCAACAACTGGATGTCGATTTCCCAGTGGGATTGTTTACCTGTATCACAGGCGTCTCAGGCTCCGGCAAATCAACCTTGGTGAATGACACGCTGTACGCGATTCTGGCACGCGAGATTAATGGTAATTCAATGTCGGTCGCAGCGCACGATAGTCATCATGGTATCGAACATTTTGACAAGGTCGTCGAAATCAACCAGGCGCCGATCGGCAGAACCCCGCGTTCAAACCCGGCCACCTACACCGGTTTGTTTACGCCGATACGCGAACTGTTCTCGGCAACGCAGGAAGCGCGTTCACGCGGATACAAACCGGGACGCTTCAGCTTCAATGTCAAAGGCGGTCGTTGCGAAGCTTGCCAGGGTGATGGCGTGATCAAGGTGGAGATGCATTTTCTCCCCGATGTCTATGTGCCTTGCGATGTCTGTAAAAGCAAACGCTACAATCGTGAAACACTGGAGGTGAAGTACAAGGGCAAGAACATCCATGAAGTGCTGGAAATGACCGTGGAGGACGCTCTGGTATTCTTCGACGCTATTCCGGTCATCAGGAGAAAACTGCAAACCTTGATGGACGTAGGCCTGTCCTATATCACGCTCGGTCAACGCGCGACCACGCTCTCCGGCGGTGAAGCGCAACGTATCAAGCTCTCGCGTGAATTGTCCAAACGCGATACCGGCCGCACCGTTTATATCCTTGACGAACCCACGACTGGACTGCATTTTCATGATGTGCAGCAACTACTGGATGTACTGCATCGCCTGCGCGATCACGGCAACACCGTGATCGTCATCGAACACAATTTGGATATCATCAAAACCGCGGACTGGATCATCGATCTAGGCCCTGAAGGCGGCTACAAGGGTGGCCAACTGATCGCCACCGGCACCCCTGAACAGGTGGCCGAAGATCCGAACTCGTTCACCGGGCACTA
>JABDQW010000167.1 GCA_013042055.1 Gammaproteobacteria bacterium
TACTCTGCTGCCGCGATTCCCGGACATACTGATCAATTTCTGCCAGTTGGTCGGTGAATTTCTTAATGAACGCCTGTAATTCTATCTTCTCTCCCTGTAATGAACTGATGCTTTTATTAATCAGAGCGGCAATATCATTGATGACGGATTTCCACTGTTCTGCGCCTTCGAGTTGACCGTCAAGCTGCCTGCATATAGCCTGATGATCGCGTCTTGTAGTTTCCGGCTGGTTCACTGTATTAAGTAGCACAATCAAGGCTTCACTAATACCTTTTGCCTCGCTGTTAGCTTCAGTTGCTAATCTCGCGGGGCTGTCGGGCTGTTGGACATCTCTGTTCTGTGCAAAACCTGCAACATCGTCAGCGAGCTCGTCCAAAATAGCGGATACACTACTATCGTCATTCACCTCCAGGTTCAATGCGAGTAAGCTTCTAATTTCATCAGCAAAAGATTTTGCTTCTGAGAGCGCTTGGTCGCTAGGCGGATTGCTCTGACCGGTTTCATTAATTATGTCATTCACAAGCTCCAGCAACGCTACCGATATCGCGTGGTCTGACGCCTGCTCATCAATAAGGCCGTGAATTTTATTCTTATATGGCTGGGCCTGCGGGGAGAACTTCAGTCTGCCGAGATCCTGTTGCAGGATGGAACAAAAATCTGATGGTGCGGCTCTTTTCGAGCTAGTGTCGGTCCGGTTTATCTCGACGCGCAGGCTGTCCAGCTTTACACCTAGATGATGCAAGTCGACGTCGTCATTTACAGATGAGTTGATTTCATCCAATACTTGATTTAAACGCTCATCGTCACCACGTGCAGCCATGGTGAGACTAACAACAGCCTTTCTGAGCATTTCACGGACATGCTTCAATTGCTCTTGCGATTCATCGAGTAAACGTAGTGATTTTTCGTGAACTTTTACAACTTCATCGGGTAATTTGCTAAACATTAGTGATTCCTGATCAACTACCGCAACCTATCTTTCGAGTAAAGTACCGCTATTCTCAGCCATTAAAGCATGGTCCATCACAGGCGGGAAATACCGCGCCCTTAGCAGTCATCTATTCGCTCAGGATTGAAGGTAGAGAGTTGCCGTTCATGCTTATCTTCTTGCTTGAGAATAGCATATATATACACGAATTCAGCTTACTGAAGCCCCATAGTATGCACTTTGCCTCGACTCCAAGTTAGATTCGCCGTGCGCATGTGCATCCGAGTTGAACTCAGAGCCCGCGTATCTCACCAGATCGACGTTACGGCCACGAACCACTTCTAAGATCGAGCGCCAGGCACTGCTGTCACCTACTGCTGGCCGCGGCAAGACGTAGCTTTGACTCAACTGCAGACTTCATCTTTGCACTTACGGAGATGTCCGGAGTGTAAAAACAGCAGGTATTCTTTCCGTGTTTTTTTGCACGATACATGGCGGCGTCCGCATGACGCATAAGTTCCTCACCATCCTTGCCATCGGTGGGATATATTGCGAAGCCTATACTAGGAGAAACAGTGACCTCGTTACCATCGAGCACAAAAGGCTTGGAAAAACGCTCTATGATACGATCTCCAACACACCTTATATCGCGTTGACGAGATTCTCGTTCCTGTTCATCGCTGTCCTCTAGAATCAGTAAGAACTCATCACCTCCCAAACGAGCGACGGTATCGCTTTGACGTGCACAAGCTAACAGACGTCGCGCGGCTTCGCCTAAGAGTTCATCACCCGCAGCATGACCCAATGTATCATTGATAGCTTTAAAATTGTCTAGATCAATGAACACAACACAAGGATTGAGGTTTCTGCGCCTTGCCATTGCGAGACACTGACCGAGTCGATCCTTAGCCAAACTACGGTTAGGTAATCCAGTTAAGTCATCATAGTTTGCCTGTCGTTGCAGACGATCCTCGGTCAACAGCTTTTCCTGGATGACACGTCTAAGTTTTTGATTGCTTGAATTTAATTCTGCGGTACGCTGCTGGATTTGCTGCTCGAGACTGTCTTGAGCATGACGGAGATATTCTGCAGCTTTTTTCTGCATTAATTGATTGCACAATCTAGCCCACATCACATCAAAATCGATTGGCTTAGTAATATAATCGTTTGCACCAGAATTCAATGCTTTTACGATCTCGCTTGGCGAATCTTTGCAGGTAACGGGTATTATTGGTAACTCGTATTTGCTGTAGGAGTCTCGCAGAATATTCAATACGGCCGGCCCGTCGAGTCCCGGCATGACCTGATCCAGCAGAACAAGATCCGGCAACTTTTCCTCAATCAACTGCAGTGCCTGTTCTCCACTACTCGCTTCTCGCACCTCAAGTTTACCTAGCTCGAGTCTATCTCTTATCGCCGATCGCACCATCTTACTGTCATCAACGACGAGCACCTGCGGCACTTGTCCAGCTGTAATATATTCATGCAATTCCGGTTCAAAACTTTTATCAATCATTCGCGCACCTCTGAACACGCCTAGCGCTTGTATGCAAGCGGCAAAATTCCGTCACAATGTAAAACATGCAATGTGCATGCCAGATCTAGCCCGCATTTCTCACCAGGATCACGGGAGCAGGCGTAGGATTCGTGTTCGTCAGCGCCGCTCTGGAGCGAAAAGCGTAGCAATAGCTACGGTTTGAGTGAAGTGCAAGCTTACGAACACGAAGACCAGCCTGAACCGTGATAGGCATGCTTGAAATACACACTGTATTATGATCATCCAGGTTTTCTTCAGGTGGACCAATGCCTTACCAGTATTCTACGCCGCCTGGTGAGAAATGCGGGCTAGTGAACCTGACGTGGCGAGATCAGACCCACTGCGTTTTTGAATTATGGTCATTAGACTAATGACTAATGGCTCTAACTGCAGGAGCGGCTGAACCCGCTCCTGCGATATGGAATTGGAAGCAAAAAGGTGCTGGGTTTCAGCAATCCTCTGTCACGCAGCTGCAGCGATTGTCAGCTTTCGTTATCACGTAAGTAACCGCGTTAGCATTAACAGTTTTTGCTCGATCTGTTATTGTTGGAACGTCAATTGATCAACAAGGACCGAAAAATGCGCCGAAAATGGTTACTCATTTCACTGTCTGCGGTGGTCCTGCTACCGGTCCTCGTGATCGTGGCGGTGCTGGTGTTCGTCAGCGTCTCCGATCTGACTCAACATCGCGATGTTATTGCCGAACAGGTCAGCAATGTCCTCGGACGGCAGCTGGCGCTCGACGGTGAGCTCGAGCTTAACCTGGGTGGGACGACATCCTTCGTTGTCAGCGATATCAGTCTGGCCAATGCGGCATGGGCGTCGGAAGCAGATCTGCTGGCGATCCAGCGCATCGAGGCTGAGATCAGAATCATGCCATTGCTGCGCGGTGACATACAAATTCCGCGTTTTCATGTGACAGGCGTGGACGCTTCGCTGGAAACGGACGCTGATGGACAAAGCAACTGGGTACTGGCGGATCCAGATGCTCCGCACCCGGCCAGCGAGGACACCGGTGCACCGACCGGGCTTAAACTGCCCTGGGTCGGTGACCTGTCCATCAGCGACGTCGAAATCGTTTACCTTGACGCTGGCTCCGGCCAGAAGGTCACCGCAACACTCGATCGGGCCAACACCCAGTGGGATGAACCGACCACACCGCTCGTTATCGATATCGCCGGGCAGGTCAACGAACACCCGGTCACGGTCGATGGCAAGCTGGTACTACCGACGGTGTTGGAAATGGACGAGCTCGATTTGCCGGTCGAACTGAACGCCAGTGTCCTTGGACTGGAAGCGGAAGCCCGGGGGAGTATCAAGGGTTCTGCGCGTGCACCTGCGGTTGACCTGAGTCTTGTGGCCAAAGCTGCCAGTCTGAAACCGATGCGCGAGGTGTTCGGTGATGTCGTTCCAGAGGTGAAGTCGGTTGAGCTGACGATGGAATTGCAGGGCGATCAGGATCAACCGGTGTCGGCCAAGTTCAACGCAAGCGCTGGCAAGGCCCGCCTGAACGCCGACCTGAAACTGCAACGCGAACCGCCGCGACCGAAGCTGACCGGTGCTGTCGTGGTCAATGATGTCGATGTGATGCGTATGTGGGCGTCGCTGCTTGCGCAAGAACCAGACAAGCAAGCATCCAAGAAGACGCCAACAGAAAGCACTGCGGCACCGGAGCGGTTCGACCAACCGATCGACCTTGCGTGGGCCGGGATCCTTGATGCCAATGTCGTGGTATCCATGGAACGCATCAATCTGCCCCAGATGCGGATCAAGACCCTGCACAGCCGTTTGGTCATCGACGAACGCACCGTGACGATCGATGAATCGGAAATCGTCACTGATGCAGGCTCGGCCAAAACTGAGTTGACAGTCGACGCCCGTAAAAAACAAGCGGCTGTTGCTCTCGATCTGGCAACCTCTGAAATAAAGCTGGGTAAATTAGAACCTCTAGCGAAGAACAAGCGCTTCAAGCACGGCCATGTCCAGACTGATATCGCCTTGTCGGGAGCGGGCGAGACGATTGCACAGTTGGTCGAAAGCCTGGAGGGCAGCGTACAGCTCGACTATGCCAATAAACAAACCAAGGAAGAACTCAGGCTGAACCTGGCGCATCAGCCGAAGCAAAAAGGCGTGGACAGGACCCGCTTCAAGGTCACTGCCGATGGCATTATGGATAATCAGTCAATCAAACTGCGCGGTAGCCTGATACCGCCTGAAGGTATGCTCAAGATGGCGAAACCCTATACGGTTGATCTTGCCCTGGAGGCATTCGGCATCACCGGCAAGGTTTCTGGCACTG
>JABDQW010000168.1 GCA_013042055.1 Gammaproteobacteria bacterium
CGCGCGTTGGTGACGCCGGGCCGGCGGGGTCGGAGTAACAAGACCAAAGCGCCCGGGCCGGAAGACGCAACACCGGTTGCAAGCCATGCAGCGATGAGCTGGGCGCAACGTTTGAAGCGGGTGTTCGACATCGAAATCGAAACCTGCAGTGTCTGCGGCGGCAGCATGAAAGTCATCGCCGCTATCGAAGACCCGGTGGTGATCAAGAAGATACTGACGCACCTGCGCGGTAAAGGACTGTATCCAGAGGCCGCCGGTTTGCCGCAGAGCAGGGCGCCACCGCAGGGCGACTTGTTCAGCTGACACACGCACATCAATGACTTGGAACTGATATGGCTGCAACTCTGATGGATGCGGCAGGCTAGCGCTTGGCCAGCTGGCTGGAATTTGGCGGTAGCAGCTTAAATCTTGAAGTGGTGCGCGCGGTTTTTATTCAGAAGGAGGTGCAATTGGGAAGGAATTCGTGCTCAGGGGTGGGTGAATTACCATGATTGGCTGGGAAATACCGGTCACTATTCTGGCAATAGGGCGTTTGTTTTACTATACACAATTTCAATACTACGTTATTTACGGGGCAGCGAGTTGAATTGCTTGCTGCTGCATAATCTGACTGCACTTATTACTTGCATCAACGATACTTCCCATCGCATGCCAAAACTAAAACCGAGTCAACTAGTGCGTTTGGCCTCATCGACAGCCAACGCTTGAGACACTCCTCAGAAATCCTTCGCGGCGAGGATGTAAGTATAGGAGCCTTTGCCTTTGCCGCCGTTAACATAGACTTTGTCTGCAACCTCATGGATCCGGCCCAGGGAAGCATCGAATGCCTCTAGAAACTCCGTTTCGGCGCTTGCCACCTCTGGACAAAGCCGTTTCAGAGCTTCCGCTTCCACAAAGAATGAAATCTCGATCGTACTGTCATATCCCCAGAAGCAGACGCGGCTTCTAGTCGCATCGAAACTGCGGCTTGTATTAGGAAAGTTCAACCTCATCGCCGCCCCCCCCAAGACTGAACTGATTCGATGTTACCATCCGGATTCATACCTTTCAGAAATTTGAACAGGTCACTATCCGTGGAAAGCACAAGGGTCGTGTTTTCGGCGATGGTTGACTTGTAGGACTGCATGGTTCGTGTAAATTCATAAAACGCTACCGCTTCCGGGCTCTGATTATAAGCTTTGGCATAGATCTCGGTGGCTTTCGCGTCCGCCACGCCGCGGATCTCCTCGACCTGCCGGTAGGCTTCGGACTGGATCTTGTTCAGGTCGCGCACACGATTACCGCGAATTCTGGCGGCTTCGCCGTTACCTTCCGACAGAAAACGTTCCGCTATCTGCCGGCGTTCGCTGATCATTCGATCGTAGATCTTCGGGCGTACGCTTTCGTTGTAGTTAATGCGCTTGAAGCGTATATCGAGCAGTTCGATACCAAACACGCGAACCTTCTCGGCAGCCGCGGTATAGATCTCCTGCTCGACCAGTTTGCGTCCTTTCTGGATTGGCACCAGTGATCCCATATCTTGCTTCCTTTCCGCGTCGGTCAGAAAGGCGTCGCGTAGCGGTACGCGGTCCTTCGTTGTGCGGATAACTTCGATCAGTTCGTGCTTGGCAATAGCGTTACGGGTTTCGCTACCCAGGATATCGTCCAGCCGGGACTGCGCACTGCGTTCATCGCGCAGTCGTAAAAAATACTGCAGGGGATCCGTGATACGCCAGCGAGCGAACAGGTCGACCGAGATGTAGAGCTTGTCCTTGGTGGGCATATCAGACGGACTACCGTCCCACTCGAGAACCCGCTTGTCGATTGGATTGACTTCCTGGATGAAGGGCACCTTGAACTTCAGTCCAGCGGACGTCACCGGTTCGCCAACAGGTTTGCCAAACTGGGTAATAATCATTTGCTCGACTTCGCTCACGGTGTAGGCCGAACTCATCATGACGAATGTGCCGATAACCACGACCACCAGGATTGCTATTTGACTGATCTTCATGGCTTAACCTGCTTCTGTGAGTCGAGATTCAGCAGTGGCAGGATACTGCGTGCCTGTTCATCGATAATGATTTTCGAGTGTATGTGCGGCATGACGTCCTGGAGGGTTTCGATATAGATACGGCGGCGAGTGACTTCCGGGGCCTTGCTGTATTCAGCCAGTAAGGCGCTGAAGCGTGCAACGTCGCCCTCCGCTTCATTGATTCGCTTGAGTCGGTAACCGTCCGCCTCGCGGATGCGCTGGTCCTTCTCGCCTTCGGCCAGGGGGATAACCTTGTTGTAATCGCGCCGAGCTTCGTTGATCAGCTTCTCCTTCTCCTGCTGTGCCTGGTTGACTTCGTTGAACGATTCCTGCACCGGTGCGGGCGGATTGATGTTCTTCAATTGCACCTGGTCGATGCTTATCCCCATCTCGTATTTGGTTGTGAGCGTCTGCATCTTGGCCAGCGCTTCCGTTTCGATTTCCTGTCGGCCGATGGTGATTACCTCGTCCACGGTGCGATCACCGACGACTTCCCGCATGACGGATTCAGAAACATAACGCAGGGTTTCACTCGGCTCCCGAACCTCGAAGAGGAATCTTACGGGATCCGAGATTCGGTATTGCACCACCCATTCAACCAGCGCGGCATTCAGGTCACCGGTCACCATCTCCGTTTCCCGCTTATCGTCGCGGGGACTCTTGTACGGATCGCTGGAGCCCGGAGTCGTGAAGCCGAATTCCTGCTTCAACTGCCGTTTGACGGGAACGATGGTTGCCACATCGATACCCAACGGCAGCTTGAAATGCAGTCCCGGCGGAACTTCCTTGAGATATTTACCGAAACGCTGCACCACAGCGACCGAGTCACTCGGCACCGTGTAATAGGCCATCCATGCACCGAGCACGGCCAGTGCGAGGATGGCAAGCACGATTATCCCGCGTGGCCCACCACTGGGCAAGAGCTGCCTGAACCAATCCCGCACCTGCCGGAGCAGAGCATCAAGATCGGGAGGACCCTGGTTGGCCCCGCCACCCCATGGACTCTGGCCACCGTTACCTTTATGTGTTGGCATCGGCATGTCCTCTTTCGTGCTCGATCGAGGTCACTCTCTGTATCTTTGCGTTGCGTTCAACGGCATCCCGGTTCATTTCAAACCTCTTTATTCAAAATCAGACTGGCGGAATTGCCAGTCGAGCATGCTTCATCGCAGGCAGTGCGCTGCCTTACATATAACCGCACGGGTCTCCACAACTGACCACATCGGCGATCCTGCTCATCAATCAACATCGAAACCTTCAAGCGCGTGAAGTCGGTCAGGAAGACAACCGGGCCCGGCGACAGCAGGACGGGCTTCCGGCGTTACAATCCCCGACAACTGTCAGATCTAATGGCGGCCACTCAATAGAATTGGTGTCAGCAAGAAAGTCGTTATTTCAAGCAACAGAAACTTTGCTCAATGGTGTTCGGCAAGGGGCTTGCATATTTGCAGATCAAGCGATGACACGAGTCTCCTCTCATTGTATGAAGAAAGCAAATCAGCTGTGATATTAGCCCGGCGATCTAGTACCTCTGTTAGCAATCTGCTATCCGGCCCCTATTTTATGTATTGTTCGTATTAACCCACAACCGCTGCCACCCGGCATGGCCGAGGTGGCGCAAAGTCGCGATGTTTTTTTCATAGATCACGGCGGTATCGGGAAAGGAAGCCACTGCACGCGTGATGCTCGATTCACGTAACAGATGCAGCATGGGATAAGGTGAACGGTTGGTATAATTCTCGATATCATCCGCTTCAGCATCGCCGAACTGGTAATCAGGATGGAAGCTTGCGATTTGAAACTCCTTCGCCAGACCCTGCTTTGAAACAGCAGCTTCGGCCGCAGGCAGAAAATGGCTGTACTCGATAAAGTCTGTCAGCACGCCAGGATGAATTAACAGCGTAGTCTCGCAAACGTCGGGGTCCGCATCATGCAAAGCGCGGAGTTCATTAGAGAGGTCTTCCAGTAGTTCCTCAGTGGACTGAGCACCACTTACGAAATAGCTCACACGCTGATTCACATAGACCGATTTGGCGAAAGGACACAGATTGAGACCGATAACAGCTCGTTCGAGCCAGATTTGCGTGGCGGCGATAACCGCTTCAGTTTCGGCGGGGTGGAGTTCAGTGTTCATTCTTGCGTTTGTCCTTAAGTAGTGTCATTTGCTTCTATCCTCGCCACGAATCGACGCAAACCCTATATGGCTTCATTATGTCAAAAACCAACGGTTTATATAGATTATTTAGCTTATTGGCAGAACGCCAGGGTTGCTTCGTTAACCGTTGCCGCTGGCAACGCATCCGGAATTTACTCAATTTCCCGTTAAACACGGGCAAAAAGCGCCTATATTAGAGACTAACCATTCCATCCTGCGCTCAATTAATGTATAAGACGCCATGAAAATACCCAAACGACTCCAGCCTCTGGTTGATGACGGCCTAGTGGATGAAGTCATCAGCCAGTTGATGAGCGGTAAAGAAGCCGCCGTCTATATCGTGCGCTGCGGCCCCGAGATCCGCTGCGCCAAGGTCTACAAGGAAGCCAACAAGCGCAGCTTCAAACAGGCCGTGCTATACCAGGAAGGCCGCAAAGTGCGTAATAGCCGCCGTGCCCGTGCTATGGAGAAAGGCTCGAAGTTCGGCCGTAACGAGCAGGAGTATACCTGGCAGACTGCAGAAGTGGATGCGCTCTATCGCCTGGCCAATGCCGATGTACGCGTCCCCCAAGCCTACGGATGCATCGACGGTGTCCTGCTGATGGAGTTGATCACCGATGGCGAAGGCAATGTAGCGCCGCGCCTTAACGATATCTCCCTGTCCGTGGATCAGGCGTTACAACACCATGCCGTCGTCATGCAGTACGTGACACGCATGCTCTGTGTCGGACTGGTGCACGGTGATCTGTCAGAATTTAATGTACTGGTGGATGAAAACGGCCCGGTGATTATCGACCTGCCTCAGGCTATCGATGCGGCGGCCAATAACAACGCACAGGGCATGCTGGAACGAGACATTAACAACATAACCAGTTACTACGCTCTTCACGCCCCCCAATTGCATGATAGTCAATACGCCAAAGAAATCTGGGCGATGTACGAAAACGGCGAATTACACCCTGAGGTCGAGTTAACTGGCCAGTTTGAAGAAAACACACAAGCCGCCGATGTGGATGTGGTGCTGCAAGTAATCGAAGCAGCGTGGAACGAGGAACAAGAACATCAGCAACGACTACGTGGAGACGAGGTGCCAACCGTATCAGGAAGTTGAGCCGAGGGAAGGTAGGGAAGGTAGGGAAGGCGGCCTGTCCTTCCGGAAAAATCGTACTATTTGATATTCTTGACCTTATTCGTTAGAGACGCCAATCTCGAATCTTTTGTAGTCGGTCCTGCCAAGTAGAGTCCAGAGACATGAGAACGCTTATTTGTGCGCTGGTTGCATTTGTGTCCACCCTGTATCGCTCTCGGCTCGCACTGCAGCTTGAGAATGTAGCGTTGCAGAGACTAGGGATCAAGAATCATATCCACTTTTTATCTTTGCGACTGTCCTGGCTAGCTTTTTATCTTCTTCCATATGGGCATGAAGCTTCGCTATTGTATTTGAAATACTGCCGATTCTTTTTAATCCAAAATACTCAGCGATAGGGGTTAATTTATGTCCACCAACATCCCTACATAAATACATCGCTACCCAACCGGGGATGTTATTCTCTGTAACACCTCGACGGCCAGCTAATATTGAATTTTATTCCACCCCGAATACCTCGCCTACCCGAGCTGTTATTTCATCCAAACCGGGCCGAAGGCAGCTTAGCGCTTCCTTCGTTACATCTTCATCGTCCGTTTTTCGATGTTTATAGATCCGATCTCTGAGCGCTTCACTCCCGAGATAAGGCATAATATTGCCCTTGCCATAAAATTGCTTGATCTCTTCATCAACGCCGAGTTCTACAAACGCTCTGTACTTTTCCTTAAACCGGGACTTTACGCCTAACTGGGCATAAATTTCAGGACAATAGAGCCAGTCAGGTGGTTTGCAGTGGCCTAAATACGCAGGGTAACTACTCCAGGGATAATCCTCTGGTTTCGAGAACATTTTCGCTTCCAGCGGATTCAGGTGTATGTACCTCGAAAGATGGAGTTGATAAGAGCCTTCTTCAACAAGAATAGCTTTATAACGCCCTCTGAATGACAAACCGTCGGTATTTTTGAGTCTGTTGTATCGTTGCGTGTAGACCCCATTGATATGGCGCATCACCCGGTCCAGATTCGCTTCAGGTGTTTTCACCAGAAGATGGTAGTGATTACTCATAAGGCAATAACTGAGGAGCTGAACACCAAATCGGGAATGTGCTTCCTCCACGGTTTTAACAAAGGCATCAAAATATTCCGCGCTGTGAAATATCTTTTGGCGGGCGCGGCCACGATTCATGACGTGATAGTAAGCGTTTTCATATTCTATTCGTACTGGTCTGGGCACCGCAACAGGCTAAATCGGCAAGCAAAAAAGTCAATATGATACTTGACCACTTTCCATATCTGAATAATTTGCGATCCGCATGACACCTATCCTCGGAATCTACGCCCAAACCATGGTGTTTGTCGTATAGCATCAGCTCGCTTTTAGCATCCCAAGCACTAACTCGGCACAACTTCTTGCACTGGAATGGACGAAAAGTACGGAAAACACGCTTTAAAGATTCTGTCCCCAAGATATCTATTTTAGGAGACTTGTTGAATAATAAGATCGGTGTCTTTAGTTTCGAGAGATCCGAGAGAGTTTTCATCACCAATAATCGTTAGACCTGGATGATGTTTTAGAAAGGATGCCGGAACATTTGAGTTATCTGATAGTAGCTCTTTTAGAATTTTTGTCTTACATGAACCACAAGCGATGACAAGTATCTTTTGGCATTTTGAAAATGCGCCAACACCGTAGGTGAGCCCCCAGGTATCTTTTGGTGTATTTAGATTTTGACAAGTATCTTCGCTTAGTCTTACACAACCAATCTTGAAGTGTTCTGGAATTCCTGGTTCATGAAAAGCAACATGTCCATTGAGGCCCAAGCCTAGAATTGCTACATCGGCCGTTACGGGGTCTCCACTAATCCAACTGATCTGGTTTTTATAAAAAGGGATATGCTGTTCAAAAAATCGCTTGAAAATGCCTTTATGTGGACCGTTTATGACTTCATCTACTTGGAGAAACTTTAGCTTATCCAGGTAAGGCGGTCTTTTTTGTTCCCATAGTTGATATAGAGGAACCGGCGTATTTCCAGCGGGTATAAACAAGTTATTTGAATTGTGTGAATTAACCTGTTCTTCACACCAGGTATTAGCAAAGATGGCCGTTTTCTGCGGATCCTTACATTTTAAAATTTTCATACGATAATAGTAGCATAAGAGGTATCTATGTCGACGTCTTCTCACAACCTGGTCATTGTTGCTCATCCTGATGATGAGTCTATTTATTTTTCCGGGTTAATGAGGCAAATGAGGACTCTTCCCTGGAAAGTTATCTGTGTAACTGATGGTGATGCAGATGGAGCAGCCGACCGCCGTATGAATCAGTTAGAACGTGCATGTGAAAGTCTAAAAGTAGATTCGATAGAGCACTGGGATTATCCTGACATTTTTGAAAAGCGTTTAGATGTAGATCATCTCTCTAAGAAACTAGAAAAGCTTCAAAAACAAAATCAAATTTATACTCATGGGATTTTAGGCGAGTATGGACATCCTCACCATCAAGATGTCTCTTATGTTGTTCATAAGGTTTGGTCGAAGAAAGTAGATGTTTACTCGATTGCCTATAACTGTTTTCCTGACATGAAAATTGAACTTACTCAAAGAGACTACGATCTTAAGACTTATGTTCTTTCTGAAATCTACGGCAGCGAGATTAATCGCTTTGCAAATTTAGTCCCAGGTACGTCCTGTGAAGGTTTCGCTAAGGTTGAATGGGATGAGGTCCAAGCCATTTATCGAGCTCTAACTACTAAAGAATCTTTGAACGTTGAGAAGCTGAATAAGTATAGATGGTTGGCAAAGCATATTCAGACTACACTTAGTCAACCAAAAGATAGATTATTTTAAATATTTATAGGCCAGGTGCCGGAGAATAATTTTTAGATCATTGTCTTTTCCCTTGATCGGCCTTCCCCTGTCAGCCTCCCCAATTTGATACCGTAGCGCTGCTCAATCTGTCGCTTGAATCTGTCATCACCTATGGGATGACAATAATGGCTTTCTCGGTCAATGCGCTGCACATCCGCTTTGGGAATCTCAGTTCGGAACAATTCGCGATTCGCATGACCTAACCTTGGCTTTTTTACCATGCGCAATTACCAAATGGTTCTGGCCGAATGGAATCTGCCAGGAGTCGCTAATGCCCCACGCAACCGTCAACCTGGCAGGACAGCAATGCAATCACGCTCTTTTCAATTTCAGGTCTCTTGATTTATCAGACTCATGAAATCGCCACATTACTACCGATAAATGCAAGCACCTACTAGTTAAATGGGCAGTGCCTCCGGCACCTCATTCATGACTGGGTGTCGACAATCGTTGTTAGTGGCTGATTCCGTTATTTCCCCTATATTGCTGCATCCACACCTTTTTAGAAAATTGGTACTTTCTATTCTCAATATTGAAAATTATCAATGAAAAGCCAACCTAAAGTTGACATTGTCGATCGGTTAAATAATATTAAACCCCTCATTAATTTTCTTTCTACTAAAAATCAATGCCTTAGGTTTAATTTCCATACGTTGGCATTGAGTGGATGTTTTCTTATGCTGTCTATCACCAACGGCTTGCTGAGGGGTTCGGCCCTGATCAGCCTGTCATTATTTAGTTTAATTTTTACTGGTTGTACAAGCTCTAACGATCCCGCAACGACTTCCGCGGCTCCTGCGATCTCGGCAAACGAATCGCCTGTAGCGATCGATGATGCTTTTTCTGTCGTTAAAGGCAGTACGGCTCTATTCGACCTCGCTGCCAACGATGTGGATGCAGACGACGGACTCGATCTCGCGGCAATAACGATCGCTACAGCACCTGCGAGCGGGTCTGTCACCGTGCATACCGATGGTACCGTTGATTATACCCATGATGGCAGTGACACGGCTGCAGATTCGTTTACCTACACGATTACGGATAACAGTGCTGCTGTGTCAAATACTGCAAATGTAACGATTACGGTGACGTCCGTGGCAGCACAGGCTGCCCGAATCGGTATCTATGACTCAACCGTCGTGGAAGGTGCCGATGATCTCGAGTTCGTAGTCAGTTTGGCTGCAGCAACTACAGAGACCGTAAGCGTCAACTATGCAACTGCCGATGGTAGCGCAGTAGCAGGAACCGATTATTCAGCGGCTAACGGCGTTGTGCAATTTGCACCGGGCGACGTGCGTAAGTTTATAACGGTTCCTGTTCTTGCAAATACAGCGACGCCAACCGGTACCAGCAAAAACCTGCAGCTTGTCCTCAGTGATCCACAGAATGCGGAGTTACAGGTAAATACCGCTACGGGTACCATTGTCGACAGAGACGCCATGTCGATTGACACGGCGTTCAATCCTAACTGGGGTACAGCAGGCGTTTTTACCGAAGCTGTTGAATGTGCAGACTGCCACGAATCCAATGGCACAATCATGCAGTTTGATAATCCCGACCTGACCACCAACAACATTAGTGCGAGCGCCCAGTGGAAACATACGGTAATGGCGCATTCGTTCAACGACCCATACTGGCAGGCTGCAATACAGGATGAGTCCGAGACGTTTCCTGCGTTGTCAGGCTTTATCGAAGACACGTGCACAACCTGTCATGCACCCATGGGGCGTACTCATGCACACCATCAGCAGCCGACTGTGGAATACCGCTTCGACACCGCCCTGAACGAAGACCACGCACGCGAAGGCGTGAGCTGTACCGCGTGCCATCTGATGCAGGAAAATGGCGCATTCTCGGGTGAATACATCATAACCAAAACCGATACGGCAATTTACGGGCCCTATGCCAATCCGCTTACCGGCCCGATGAATAATATGACGCAGCTCGGCTACACGCCGACAGCTAGTGCACATATCGAATCATCCGCCTTATGCGCCAGCTGCCATACGCTGTACACGCCCGCGCTCGATCCTGCTACCGGTCTGCAATCGGGGCCGAATACCGGCCTGCCGTCAGCAGACGACGGCTTCCTCGAGCAGGGCCCCTATCTGGAATGGCAAAACAGCGTTTATGTAACCGGTGGCGCACAGGAAGCACAATGCCAGGACTGCCATATGCCGGTTCCGTCTGATACCTATCAAACGCCCATTTCGATCCGACCCGGCAATGCGCCTGACCGTTCACCCTACGGTCAGCATACACTGGTCGGCGGCAACGCACACTTGTTGACCATCCTGCGTGACTACCGCTCCGCGCTGGGTATTGAAGGCTCGACGTCAGTAAACGGTTTTAATGATCAGATTCAACTGACACGCCAGTTTCTTGGTGGTGCGGCTACCGTGGCGGTGTCGTCACCGCAACAAGTGAGCACTACGCTTAACTTTGACGTCGAAATCAGCAATCACGCCGGGCACAAGATACCGTCTGCCTACCCCAGCCGGCGCACCTGGCTGCACGTCACTGTGAAAAATGGCGGTGGCAACGTGGTTTTCGAGTCGGGCAAACCCGATGTCAGGGGCTACATTTCAACCGATGAAGCGCGGCTCAAAGCGGATTGTATGTCGCCGCAAAAACTCGATGGCTTCGACTCGAGTCTGTGCTACGAACCGCACCGTAATGTCATCACCGATCCGTCGCAGGTGGCCATTTACGAAACCGTATTGGGTGATATCAACGGCGACATCACGCACACCCTGTTGCAAGCGGCGCAATATCTGAAGGATAACCGCATACCACCCGCCGGATTCACCAACGCCACGGCCGTTGTCATCGAGTCGCAGACCGTGCCCGCAGGTGTTACGGGCGACAGCGACTTTAACTGTGTGGATGCGGCTGAAGGCTGTGGTGCCGATACTGTTCATTACCAGGTCGACATCGGTACACAAAGCGGCCCATTCGCCATCGAAGCCAGATTGTTATACCAGGCCACGCAACCCGGCTTTGTCGATGGTCTGCATACCGACGGTGACCGGGTAAATCGCTTCAAAGTCATGTACGATGCGGTGCCGCCTAGCGTGGAGGTGCTCGCAACGGCCACGAACTGAAGTTCTGCGAGCGCTCCTCAGTGACTCCGGCTGACCCCGCCCCGTTACGCGTCACGAGGACCGCGCAAACAGGCAAGGTGCCGGAGCGATTTTTTATTAACCATTGTCTTTTCGCTTGATGGGGCTTCCCCTGGCAGCCTGCCCCAATTGGATACCGTAACGCTGGTCAATCTATTGCTTGAACCTGTCATCGCCTATTGGATAACAATACAGGCTTGCTCGCTCAATGAAGTAACACGCGTATCGACGACCGGTCACACACTGGTTGCACGCGATATTGGATCTGCCTGTTCAGGGTTAACCAGAAAATGGTTACGATTGGTCATCAGTGGACAGCAACGCCATATCGCTTGGCATTCTCTATCCAGCACTCAAGATAGTACAGATAGTTCTCTGGCTCGACAAACCAGGCTTTGCGATTATTGCCGCATTGAACGATATGGTAGGGGTAACCGGGAAGGCGCATCCTTGTAGGCCGAGGCATAGCAGCTCATTTGCTTTATGTTTTTTAGATAATAGACTTGATAATCTTATTGGTAACTTATGGGTTTGGTTAATGAATAATCCCTCTGGGCGGCACCTTTATTAAGTCAGACTGATTGTTTCAACTTTCAAGGTATATGATGAGGCATGCTGTCAGGAAACCCGTAAACAGTGTCAGTGTACACGTGATCAACTGATGTGATGCTTTGCGAATGCGCCCTGGCAGTTTTCTTATCATGGCCACATCCTCTTATGCTGGCTAATAATGTTCTCTGTTACTGGCGCTGAAACGCAACAAAAATATGAACACGTGTGATTCCGCCTGATCATATCTGTTAACTACTGCTGCACCTTAATCCGGGAATATATCCCGTTCGAATATGCTTCTGCACGGAGACCTGTTCAAGTGATGTTGTCGCCGATACTCACTGAAATCACGGAACTCTAGGTTCCTTTTCTATCGAACTTGCATGCTCCACTTGAACCAGGATGCTATGCTCCAACGCATGTCTATGCTGCTACATCTTGTTATCGCGCTATTTGATTGGCACTG
>JABDQW010000169.1 GCA_013042055.1 Gammaproteobacteria bacterium
ACTTATTTGGATGGTGAGCACGGCAAGCTATTTTACCGTGGCTACCCAATCGAGCAGCTGGCCGAGCATAGTAATTTTCTAGAAGTGGCACACCTGATGCTGCATGGAGAGCTGCCGGATCAACAGGAGCTTGCGAGTTTTAAGGAGATTATAGTAAAACATACGATGCTGAATGAATCGTTGAAAAGGCACTTCAGTGGCTTTTACCATGACGCGCATCCGATGGCTATTATGGTTGGCGTCGTCGGGTCCTTATCAGCTTTCTATCATGACTCGACTGACATCAGTAATCCGGTACACCGTCAGATCGCTGCTCATCGGATGATTGCAAAAATGCCAACAATCGCCGCTGCGAGTTTTAAACATTCGATCGGTGAACCTCAGATCTATCCCGATAACTCGCTGAGTTACACCGGCAATCTGCTCAATATGATGTTTTCGGTACCATGCGAGCACTACGAGATCGACCCGATTGCAGAAAAAGCACTGGATCTGATCTTTATCCTACATGTCGATCACGAACAAAACGCCAGTACATCGACTGTACGCCTGGCGGGCAGTTCGGGTGCCAACCCATTTGCCTGTATTTCATCAGGCATAGCGGCGTTGTGGGGGCCAGCACACGGTGGTGCCAATGAAGCTGTGCTAACGATGCTGGATGAGATTGGTGACGTCAGTAATATCGTAAAATACATCGCCCGAGCGAAAGACAAGGACGACCCGTTTCGCCTGATGGGATTCGGTCATCGCGTCTATAAAAATTATGATCCGCGTGCACGGATTATTCGTGATATGTGCCATCAAGTTTTGGACAAGCTGTGCGATGCTAGTGATCCAACTTTCGAGCTGGCGCTGAGACTGGAAGAGATCGCACTGAATGATGATTATTTTATCCAGCGTAAACTCTACCCAAATGTGGACTTTTATTCTGGTCTAATCTACAAGGCACTGGGTATTCCTACCAACATGTTCACCGTGATGTTTGCGATTGCCCGAACCGTGGGCTGGGTTTCTCAATGGATGGAAATGATAGCAGACGACGACCAGCGGATTGGCCGACCACGGCAGCTCTACACTGGTCCCAAAATGCGTGACTATGTTGATATTAACCAGCGCTGATACGATTGCTTAGACACTGTGGTGGAGCCAGCTTAGCGGCGACTGATCGTCAGCCAACCACCGGGATGGCAACCAGATCTCGTTCATAAAAAAATGTAAATAATCAGCGGAGTAGAATCAGTGAGCCGTGCCGCAGACATCGTCGTGTATTTTGCGCATCTTGCGATCGAACAATCGGTGATCAACCGTTCACTTCGCGACGCCGTCTATGACCTTCCCCGGGTTAGATTACGTGATCTACACGAACTCTATCCTGATTTCTATATCGATGCTGTTACTGAGCGTGCCGTGATGCAGGCTGCTGATCTTATTGTGTTCCAACATCCGATTTACTGGTATGCGGCTCCCGCGATATTCAAACACTTTCTGGATACTGTGCTAACACGCGGCTATGCTTATGGCCCCGATGGCACTGCCCTCCATGGCAAGGATTTCCTGTTGGCGGTGAGTACGGGTGCCCCAGAAGAAGCGTATAGACCGGATGGTATCCATCATTATGCCTTTGCAGATCTGATACGTCCGATCGAGCAAACGGCACGCTTTTGCGGCATGAATTTTCTACCGCCGCTGGTCCTTCACGGTGGGCGCAGTTTGTCGCATGATCAGATCAGCGCACATGCCTTGCGTTATCGTCAGCTGCTAGAGGACTATCGACCGACTAGCACATAGGAGTTTATATGGAAGATCACAGTCTATTGTTCAATGCTTTCACATACCTGCTAGCAGCGGTTATCGCAGTACCTATCTCGAAGCGCCTGGGCTTTGGTGCCGTGTTGGGTTATCTGCTCGCGGGTGTTGTGATTGGTCCTTGGGGGCTGCGCCTAATACGCGAAGCTGAAGACATTCTCCATTTTGCTGAATTCGGTGTCGTGCTACTGTTGTTTGCGATTGGCCTGGAACTGAATCCGCAGCGATTATGGGAGATGCGCAAGCCTATCCTGGGTCTAGGCGCGGCCCAGGTCATCATTACCATGCTGCTCCTGGCCGGCCTCGGTGTTGCTTTCGATCTATCCGGCCCGATCGCGTTGGTCGCCGCCATGGGACTGTCACTTTCATCAACCGCGATGGCATTGCAGCTACTGACAGAAAAGAATTTGTTGCCCACACCAGCCGGTCACTCGGGGTTCTCGGTGTTACTGTTTCAGGACATCGCGGTGATTCCAATGCTGGCGGTAATTCCATTGCTAAGCACGCGAGTCGAAGATGTGAATGCCGGTTTTGATTGGCTTGCGCTGCTGCAGGCGTTGGCCGTGATCGTATTGATCGTGGTCGGCGGGCGATTCGTACTACTGCCCGTACTGCGTCTTATCGCCGCTACAGGACTGCGTGAAGTATTCACCGCGTTTTCGCTGCTGCTGGTGATCGCTACTGGCTTATTGATGCAGGCGGTGGGTATGTCGATGGCACTCGGTGCGTTCCTGGCCGGCGTTCTGCTCGCTGAGTCGGAATACCGCCATGCACTTGAGAGTGATATCGAACCGTTTAAAGGCTTGCTGCTCGGTTTGTTCTTCATTGCTGTTGGCATGTCGATCGATTTCGGAATTCTGTTGCGCGATCCGTTACTGATCGCCGGATTGGCTCTGGGTTTGGTAGCCATCAAGGCTGTTATTCTATTTGCACTCGGTCGACTTTATGGCTTGCCCAGCCGGCAGCTGCCGTTGTTTGCGTTGGTTTTGTCGCAAGGGGGGGAGTTTGCGTTCGTACTTTTCAGTGTTGCGCAGTCAACTGGCGTATTTCCGGCTGCCGTCACCGATACATTGATCGTCACGGTGGCGCTGTCGATGTTGACCACGCCGCTGTTAATGGTCGTCAATGACAGGTTTCTCGAGCCATTTCTCGATCATGCACCCGCTCCGAAGATGGATGACATCGAGGATGCAGGGCATGCGGTCATCATCGCCGGCTTTGGCCGCTTCGGTCAAATCGTTGGTCGCTTGCTACACGCGAATGGTATCGACGCTACTGTGCTCGAGCATGATCCCAATCACATCGAGACCTTGCGGCGATTTCGCTTCAAGGTTTTTTACGGAGACGCCTGCCGACTCGAACTCCTGCGTGCAGCGGGTGCCGAACGTGCCAGGTTGCTCGTTGTCGCCATCGATGAAGCAGATGCTGCGCTGCGTCTTGTCGATTTGGTCCATCAGAATTTTCCGCAGATTAAAGTCATCGCTCGCGCCTGGGATGTAGCCCACGTCTTCGAACTGCTCGAACACGATGTTGATGTTTATGAACGAGAATCCTTTGAAGGCGCATTACGCCTGGGTGAAGAGGCATTGAAGCTGCTGGGATTCAGCGCATGGCGGGCTAAGCAGGCAGCCCATCTTTTTCGCGCACACGACGAAGAGACCCTGCGCGAAATCTATCGTCATTACCATGAAGACTTTGAGGTACGTGCACGCATATCGGCCGACGCACGTGAACGCCTGCGTGAGATGATGCAGTCGGACGAAGAGCACCTATCGATTGCGGCGGACGAAGCATGGCACGAAACGGTCAGCGAGAACGCGCCGACGAGTCGTTGAGCAGGCTGACAATGGAGCTTAGGCAGCAGCCAAACCCGAGACGCAATAGGCGTCACCGCCCAATCTTCTGCGATAGAATCTCGACGCGTTTCCAGAACCATTGTAGCAGGCGTGTAAACCAACCGGTTTGTCGACAATTTTCGTAGCTAAATTCCACGCTGTTGTTGAAGTCCTGTTCGAATATCGCCTTGACCTGAGCTGCCAAATCACGGTCATCCACTTCTTGATTGGCTTCGAGATTCCATCTCAAGTTCCAACGATCGAAATTGCTCGAGCCAATTGCAACCCAATTATCACACAATACCGTCTTGGCATGAAAAAAGCGCGGCTGGTATTCGAATATACGAACCCCGTTTCTGATCAGACGGCCGTACAAACGTTGGCTAATATAGCGTACACCTGGATGATCGGTAATCGGACCCGGCAGTAACAGGCGTACGTCGACGCCGGATCTGGCTGCGCGTTTCAGGCTGCGTCGTATTCGCCATCGCGGTACGAAATAAGCGGTGGCAAACCACACGCGCTCTTTGGCATGAGTGATCTGCCAGGTCAGCGACAGCAGTACTTCGCTGAAACGCTCGATATCGTTAACGGTTACTCGGCCACGTTGGTGACCAATCGCGTTGGCCGCTGGTATCGGCGGTAGCGCCAATGCTTCTGAGGCGTAACGATTCCAGCTCGCGCTGAACAGCTCTTGCCAGTCAGCAACGACGGGTCCCTGGATCTCGACCATGGTCTCTCGCCATTGTTTCTCAGGATGCTCGGGCGGGTCGAACACGTCAACGAGTCCGGCACCGCCGACGAAAGCCGTTTGTCCATCAACCAGCAGGAGTTTGCGATGATTGCGATGCAGGCTGCGTTCTTGATGCAGCAAAAATATTCGGTACATGTTCATCAGCGTGCTGTGTGAATGCAAACGGTTGTAGTAAACGATGCGGATGTTGTCATGCACAAGACGGTCGCGATCGTGTTGTTTCAGCCCAATTGCACCAAAGTCGTCGAGCAGCAGGTAAATCCGGACCCCACGTACAGCAGCAGCGAGCAAGGCAGTGACAAAACGGTCGACAACGCAGCCCGATTCGATCAAATACATCTCCAGCAAAACGATGTGCCGGGCTGTATCAATTGCAGCCAGCATTTGGGGCAAGAAATTCGAGCCATCCACCAGCACTTCGAAGCGGTTGTCGTCGCGCCAGGGATAGTGAAAGGATTCGGATCGTGTCGCTGTCGTTGGCATAGTGTGTTTAACTTAGACTGAAAAAATTCCGATAGGTCGCTGTTCCATAAGCAGACTTTGACCGCACCGGTAAACAGATTATGGCACAGGCAGCGTGAGGTGAAGTTCTGATTATTTCCAAATCGGTGATACGGTTTTTCCTGTGTGCATGGCTTGCTGTTGGCGGCATTGCGGTATCGTCGGCTGCATCCAGCACAGGCCAGCTGGTGTTCAAGGACTGTTGGTTCGTACCGGCGAGAGACTGGCCACTAACGCAATGCGGTGTACTCAAAGTACCCGAAGATTACGCCAAGCAGCGCGGTCAACAGATTGAATTACCTTTCATTATTTTCAAAGCAAAGAACAAGCGACAGAAAAGTCAGCCACTGGTCATCGCAGGCGGCGGTGGCCCAGGTTATCCGTTGGGAATCGCTGCTACCGATATGAAGGACACAGAAGGTTCTGTCTGGACGAACTGGTATTATGCATCGATCGATGCGGGTCGTGATCTTGTGCTGATTGATAATCGCGGCGTCGGCAGTGCAAGGCCTCGACTCGATTGCGTCGAGATTGAAGATACCGCGATGGATTTGTTACACCAAAAGCTCGAGCGCAAGGAATTGAAAAAGCAGATCGGGCAAGCTTATGCCGCGTGTAAAAAACGATTATTGAAACAGGACATCGACCTCAACCAGTACCACATTCTGAACGCCGCGGATGACCTCGAGCAACTTCGCCTGAGTCTGGGAGTCACGCAGTTCAACGTCTACGGAGGTTCCTACGGTTCCCGGGTTGCATTGGTGTATGAACGGCTGTATCCGCAGTCGGTCAGGGCTCTGATTCTAGACAGCATTTTTCCGCAATCGATCGAGACCTATGAGCAAGAGCCGAGGCGTAACTACGAGGCCATCATGCGGATCATCGATAAATGTAACAGAGATCATCACTGCCAGCGTCTCATGGGCACCGATTTAGACAAACGCCTGGCCGGATTTCTTGCGCAACTGGATGAACAGCCGTTACACATTCGCGCGATAAGTCCAATTGACGATCAACCCGTCGACGTCAAAGTGACCCCGCAAATGTTCTTCGATACGTTATACATGGCGTTATATGACGGTGATATTATCCACCAGATTCCATACTTTCTGCATACGATCATCAATGGCAACCGAGATCATCTTGCAACACTGATCAGCGAATACTATATCGCTGAAGTATCGGTGGACTCGATAGACGAGGGCGCCTATGCATCTTATGCTTGTTTTGACGAGATTCCATTCGTCGACTTTACGGAGGCCCGTCAGGAGCTTACCAAATATCCGCTCCAACATTACTCGAACGAATTGGTATTCGATCATATGGAGATCATGTGCGAAGTCTGGAACATCGCTGCTGCGCCTTCCAATTTCAGACAAACCTATAAAATCGATACACCGTTACTGATATATGCCGGTGAACTCGATCCGGTTACACCGATCGAACTTGCCCGGCCGGTGATCGATAATGCTCGCCGGTGGTGGGCCGCTGTGTGGCCGAATGTCTCACACAGTGTCATGTCCTATTCAGCGTGTTCGGACAGGGTGGCTGCGGCGTTTTTACACGACCCGGAAACCGATCCCTTCATCCATGCGTGCGCAAAGGTAGCCGACAAAATGATACAGCGTGACGGAGATGCCAGTCTGCGCTAAAGCGGCTGATTAGAATACAGGCTAGCCCATTGCAGTCTCAGATAATCGTCATCCCGGCATGTTTTTGGCCGGGATCCAGCGTCTTCAGGTAGTCGCTTGATGGCGCGACAGTTCACACAGCCTGTCAACGATCGCTACCATTGCGTAGGTGTCGAGCTTGCAATATTCGCGCAGATCGGCACTGAGTGCTTCAGTTTGCTCGGTGCTCGACCGGCCTGCTGTGATGTCGAGATACGCGCTCTGTGCCATCAATCCGTCCTGCACCGCACCCAGATCGCTATAGTGCAGGTCGGGCAACAGACAGGGCAGCACTTTCTTGATACTCCACGAGCCTTTCATGTGCGGATGGTAATAGTACTTTTTCACCACCGGTAGCAGGTCGAAGATGCGTTGATTGAGCGCGAGCAGGGCATCGCTTAAATCGCTGGATTGGATAGCGAGACTCTTGATGATGCCTTTTTCGAATTGCTGGTTATAGACGATAACAGGCCCGCTGTGTCCGCAAACGGCGATCAACGATTCGGCAAATTTTCGTCGCGGATCGAAGCCACTGACATCGAGGAAATCCTCATGAGCTAGAGTGCCGTCTTGATATTGGATATGGCACGACCACTGGAACGGGTGCTGTTGATTCGGACGGCTGTTGTCCCATCTCGGTATCGCCAGGTTGATGGCCTCGAAGTCGAGGTAATAGCGAGGATAGTCGAGTCTGTTCAGCACCCTGGCGGCCTCGTCGTCGAGTTCTGCCTGGCCGGTTAGGGTGGCGCGGTGCACGCGAATGTGGGTTTCACTGCTCAGCATGCCGGCAGGAATGTTTCGGATATCGTAAATGCCGTTCGCATACAGCATTTGGATGGCCTTTGCGGCATTCGGCAGAGCGCTCACCGGATAGTCACCATCCTGTTGCTCACAGTACGACTTGAATTCACAGGGAAACGGTTTGTTGCAGTGACCGTCGACGTGGCGTTCGGGTTCGGTAGAGGTCATGTTCTGCCTGAGTTGTGCGATTCTGTCAGCCAGCAGATGGCTGTGAACAATCACACGATCGGTCACATCTTCGCGGATAAACAGGCCGTCGTAACCCTGATTCGTGCGATAGATGAGATTTCTGTTCAAAATCATCAATTCGACACGACTGATCGCCACACCTGTGCCGGCGACGACCAGGTACTGTACGCTGACATCATCGATATAAGTATCTTTGATCGAACTGGAGGATTTGACCTCGATCAGGTTCCAGCTGTCACCGTCGCGTTCCAGTATATCGACAAACACATCGGTGTCTTGATAACGAAATCCGGCCTCGAAAATGGCGTTGACCTGAGGATCGTTAACCAATGCCTGGGTCTGGTCATAAGGCTGAGCATCGGCCCCGAAACGATCAACCAACACACCGTCGCTGACAGTCGTGCGCGCCAGCTTACCGACTTCGATGCCGGACTGTGCCAAGGGTGAATGCCGAGTTTTCGCCAGCTCAGGGCGGTTCAATAAGAGAAACAGGCGCTTGTCGCACTGCAGGCCGGCGAGAACTGCACTTTTTGTCAGATGCATAACAGCACTTTGTGAGGTCTTCCAGGTCATATCAGATAATACTAAACTAACCTAAACACTGCATATATAACGGATAAGGTCAATGGACTCGCTGACACAACTCGCTTTAGGGGCAGCCGTCGGTGAAGCTACAGCTGGTCGCCAGGTCGGACGGCGGGCACTGCTTTGGGGCGCTGCTCTCGGCACCATGCCGGACCTCGATGTATTCATACCGCTGGGTGATGCTGTGCGTGATTTCACCTATCACCGCAGTGCCAGTCATTCCTTGTTTGTGTTACTGGCGCTGACACCGCTGATGGTCTGGTTGATATTGAAGTTACACCCCGGTACCGCTGAACATCGCCGGCGCTGGGTTGTACTGGTCTATCTCGTGTTCGCGACCCACGTACTGCTGGACAGTTTCACCGTCTACGGCACCCAGATTTTTTGGCCGTTTTTCACCACACCGATGACCTGGTCGACGATCTTCATTATCGATCCGCTCTACACCGTGCCATTGCTGCTCGGTATCATCGCTGCGCTGATTGCCGCGCGCGACAGAACCTGGGGGCATACGGCCAATATGATCGGATTGGTGCTCAGCAGCGGTTACCTTGTGTGGACAGTGGGTGTCAAACTGCACGTCGAGCAGGTCGCGCGCAATGCACTGCAGCAGCAAGAGGTCGTCAGTAGCGCAGTGCTGACGACACCCACGCCGTTCAACAGCTTGCTCTGGCGCATACTCGCAGTCAACGAGGAGCATTACTACGAAGGCTTCTATTCCGTGCTCGATGATGAGCCGAGGATTCGTTTTGAACGTTATCCGCGGATGCGCGAGCTGGTTGCACCATTGCACGACAGTTGGCCGGTACAACGGCTCCAGTGGTTTACCAAAGGCTTTTATGCCGCATCGCGGAACGATCGCAATGTCATCGTCACGGACTTACGCATGGGCTTCGAGCCTGACTATGTGTTCCGTTTCAAAGTCGGAGAGATCGGCAATCCGCACCCTCGACCAGCGGCGGTAGAACGGCAACCAGGTATACGCAATTATGAGCGCCTGCATTGGGTATGGGCTCGTATCTGGGACGCACAAGCGCGATCATGACATAGATGTTACACACATTTTTTAGACTGCTAACGCTATCCAGTTTGATCCCTGGGGGAATGATGGTACATGCCGGTGAAAATATTGCGTTGCCAGCGCCTGCGACAGCAGGGCAGGTTTCAGTGGAGCAAGTAATCGCGCAACGCCGGTCGGTACGCGATTTTGCCAATACATCGCTGAAGCTGTCCGATATCAGCCAGCTGCTCTGGTCCGCGCAGGGCATAACTGATATCAGGGGCTTGCGTGCAGCGCCGTCGGCAGGAGCGTTATACCCACTGGAAATTTATGTTGTCGCGGGTACGGTCGATGGCCTTGCGCAAGGCGTCTATCACTACGATCCGCAACGACATCAACTGACCAAAGAAGATGGCGCTGATGTTCGTGCTGCGCTGACTGCGGCAGCGTTGTCTCAGGCCTGGATACAGGATGCCGCGGCTGTCATCGTCTTCACCGCTGATTATCAACGCACGCGCAAAAAATACGGCAACAGGGCCGAACGCTACGTTCACATCGAGGTCGGTCACGCCGCTGAGAACCTGTTCCTGCAGGCCGTGTCACTCGGCCTGGCAAGCGTTGTTGTGGGCGCCTTCGATGATGACGAGCTCGCGCGCGTGATGCAATTACCTGTCGAGCTGCGGCCTCTGTTGTTGATGCCGGTAGGCCGGAACTGACTGTCATCTAAGCGGCAAGACAACGGAAGGCTGACAGAGTTGTATTTACCGCAGAGGCGAGGAGTCACAGAGAACGCTTTTGTTTTCGTAGGAGCGACTTTAGTCGCGAACTGTTGGAATTCGAGACTAAAGTCTCCTACAGCTAAATCGGGAGATTGTCCTCTTGGTCGAAATGACACAACATCAAACCCAGCGCCTCCGCGTCTCTGCGGTTAAACAAGAATTACGTTGTAAACGAGGATTCATCAACGAATTTTCGATTATATCGATGACAAATCGATGAATAGTGGCCGTCATGCGTGAAGCG
>JABDQW010000174.1 GCA_013042055.1 Gammaproteobacteria bacterium
GACAGATCGGTACGCCACAGGCCCCCTATCCTGTAAACTCACGCACTTCTAAAACGCCAGGCGAAGTCGTCGCGGGCGGTTTCCTTGTCGATGCGTCCCTGGACGGACTGAATACAGAAAATAAATCGCTTGCCGAATACAGAGGCAAGCCACTGATTATCAATGTCTGGGCCAGTTGGTGCGACCCGTGTCGTGCCGAGATGGGATCGCTTGAGCGGTTGGCAAAACGCTATAACGGGAAGGAGTTCAACATTATCGGGATATCGACGGACGACTACCTTGACAAAGCCGCTGCCTTTATCGATCAGGCAGCGCTGTCTTTCGAGAACTATATCGATCACGAGCTGCTGATGGAAAACATGCTCGGCGCTACAACCATTCCACTGACCGTTCTGGTTGACGCTGATGGCCGCGTATTGATGAAAGTGCGCGGATCGCGCGAATGGGATAGCCCGGAAATTTTACAAGCAATCGGCAATGTTTTTAAGGTTACATTGCTGTAGCCAGAACTAAAATACCCGCGAGGAAGAATAAGAAATGAGGAGCCACCCTCGGGTGAACCACCATTACAAATCAGAGCCAACGGCCTCTCACAGGAATACGCGTCAAGCTTATGTCGAGACCAACTAGACGAATAGTCTGGCCTACTCCTGCTGCTGTCATCTATCCAATCATTGGATGTCTATTTTTGCTCAGTCAGGAAGATAGACGCGCTGTCTTGCCCACGGCGGCACATGTCTTACGGGATCCAGGGAACAGCGTGTAGCCTTCCTTTTTCTCTAGATACGCTAGTAGCTTGACAAGATGGTTTTGCGCGTTAGCGAGACGCTCGCGCCCGACGATGTCCTGTGCTGTCTTTGCCTTGCGCAGTGTCTCCAGGCTTTGCTGCACAGACTGGCTATCCTTGAGGGGCGCCGATTTGAGTTGCTCCTTGAAATCATAGAAGGAGATTGAATCGAACTCGAAGCCGTGCTCCCCCTCTATGGTGTACATCACGACCTTGCCGAGCGCTTTTTGCTCGGGCGCGAAAAAGTTGAAAGGTCCAACCACATACCCCTGGCTGGCGCTGGAGAAAGTCCTGCGCGCGGCTGTCACCTGGTTGATCACAAAGGGATCGTTGGTATATGGTCCGTATCGGTTGGCAACCGTCGACCAGCCGAAGAAGCGTACCAGGAGATAGAGTGTCTCTTCCGCATAGGAACCGTCAGGGTAGCGCTCACGGAGGGTGTCGAGCCCACCGAGTTCCAGGATCTTATAGATGCGGCTCTGCAAGTCTTCGCAGGACGACATGAATGGATTGACGTACTGTGCAGCCAGTCTAGCACGCTCCTTGCGACGTTCTTGATCCTGGCTGTGAGCCCACGTCAACACAGCCCACCCCCCCATTATGGCTGGAACTAACCACTGCATCGGAATCTTTATCATTACCTCTTACTTAAGTTGCGGTCGAACACAATCAGTTTCTCTCGATTTTTCCTGTTTGTCTACCCATCATTGTGGTTTTTTTCGGTTTGGTTTAACCGACAGTTCCCACCAGGATTAAATACCACTTGAGGGCTCGTCCATCTGTTGAGCGAAGCGGGTAAACATTGCTTCTGGCGTAATTGGACTAAATCATGGCAGAATCACGCTGTTATCAGCAAAACGACATTGAGTTAATGGGGATAGAGCTTTGAAAAAATTGATTGTATTGATATTTATGACAGCACCATTGGCTTCATATGCGCAGAATTTTCAAAATATGAACGAGGCCGAGATGGAGAAGATGATGCAACAAATGGAACAAATGCAGTCCTGCATGGAAAAGGTCGATGAGAAAGAGCTGAAAGCACTTGAGAAACGTGCTAAACGGGTCCAGAGTGACGTCAAAGCACTCTGCAACAGCGGCAAGCGGGACCAGGCACAAAAGAAGACTATCGAATTTGGGAGGGAAATGGCAAAGGATCCGACGATGAAACAAATGAGGCAATGCGGTGAGGGGATGAGAGCGATGTTACCCGACATGTCCTTTGCTAACGAGCAGATAGCCGGCGACGATCGTCACGTGTGTGATGATTAATGATCAGAATTGTCCACGAATTCATCATGCCATCATCGGCCTGTCGATGCGGTATAAGCGCATCCGTATCTACTGAGAGCAACCTGGATTATTGTCCGTAACGGGTTATCGCATGGTGTTGACCGACCATACGTGATGCCTACCGACGAATACGGATAGCTTCGCCGTTTGGTCATCGGTGAGCACATCGAGCGCTCCGGGTCACACTAGTGACAGCCGGTCATGAGGAATGTCAATACATGAAGAAGTTCATATGTTTGCTTGCATCGCTGCTGTTATCCAACTCGCCGGTAGAGGCCGATGCTGAAGATACTCGAACAGTGATACAACTGTCTCCAAAACACCGCGCCATGGTGCTTACTGAAATGCGGGAATTTCTCCGCGGTTTGCAGCAGATATCAGAGGCGCTGTCACGAGAAGATATGGACTCAGTTGCAGGCGTGGCACGTTCTTTGGGCACATCTATGTCTCAACATATGCCTGCCGAACTCAAGCAGGCGTTACCACAAGGATTCCGTAAGCTGGGGCATTCGGTCCACAGTCATTTCGACCAGATAGCGCTTGATGCAGAGTCGTTGGCGGATAGTGGCCACGCACTGTCACAATTGGCTCATACACTATCCGGCTGCGTCTCCTGCCACAGCATGTATCAGATTCGAAACGAGTAAACCTGATATCAGCTGGTGATACCGACTCGCCTGGCTGGAACTACCAGGCGTTATGCTAGCCCGCATCGATGCAGGCGATCTTTTTCCGAGATACACGTGTGTTACCTACACTCAATGGCCGCAATTGGCGAAATGCGACCGGTATAATTAGTTGATTACTTGCGATACACCCGGAGGCGTATGACCTTGACCGCCGTGATCATTCTATTCGGTGCATTAATACTTTTGGCCGGCTCAATAATAATCATAAATCCAGATCTGGTTTTCGGTTTACTCGATAGGCATGCAGACAGTCTCGGGCTTCATGTTCTTGCTGTTGTTATCCGAGTCATCATCGGGCTAGTGCTGATTGTCGAGGCGGGCGTTTCCCGGTTTCCACTTGTCATTGAGATCATCGGATGGCTGTCCATTATTGCAGCGGCCGTGTTTGCCTTGATCGGTCGAAAAAATTTTCTACGTCTGATGAACAGGGTGTTATCACTGGCAAAACCGTATGGACGTATGGGTGGCATGTTCGCCATCGGCTTCGGCGGTTTCCTGATTTATGCCTTTATTTAGCGGAGAATACAGGCCGTGCGCGCTATCACCCCGGTTACAGAAAATCACGATATCCAACTTGTCGCTGATCTTGCAAATGAAATCTGGAACGAACATTTCCCAGCCATCATCGGCCAAACCCAGGTGGATTACATGCTCTGCACGTTGCAATCGACAATCGCAGTCACAGCACAATTGAAGGCTGGTCAGGAATATTACCTACTCTACCAAGAGGCTGACCCCGTCGGTTATCTGTCCTTGGTAGCCGACATCGACCGCCAAAAACTGATGATCAGCAAGATCTATATCAAACGAGCAGAGCGTGGCTCTGGATCAGGTCAGCACCTACTTGATTTCGTAAAGCAGCAATGCAGCGATAGAGGGCTCGGATTGATCTGGCTTACAGTCAACCGTCATAATCTACAGACAATAGACTGGTATAAACGAAGAGGTTTTATCGTGACTGATGAGGTTATCAAAGACATCGGTGGCGGGTTCTTCATGGATGATTTAATCATGGAGTTAGCACTAATCTAGAACATCCGTGCTAACTGATCTCAAGGCCAAATTCAGGTAGCTATGGGTCTGGCGGACAACTTGCTCGAATGTACGCAACTGCCGCCACACGCGCGCGTGCCATGCTGAAGGCTGTCGGTATGCCGGTTTGGGGTTTCCCAAGCATGGTGAACCGGATATATAGTGATGTCGTTCGCAATTCATTCGCCGGATATATGTAAAATCGGTTAACATCGTAACAGGCGTCTCCAATCGAACCCGAGATGTCGTTTATGCTGAAATTGCATTTAACAGCGACTCACGTATTGATTTGATCAGGAGTTAAGCATGAATATACTTATCGACAATTTTCCACCCGACGTCACGGAAGAAGAGGTCAGGGAACTCCTCGGCGACAATGAGAACATTGAGGACATACTTCTGACTGACGGGGAAAACAGTAAAGATGTCAGCGTTACTGTCAGGGTGAATATCGAACGTGCGGGTGCTACCGGAATGGCGGAATATATAAATGGCAAATTTTTCAAGGACAGGCGCCTTTCAGCACAGGTCATGTCGCTGTTAAATGAATAATTCAGAAAAATTATTATCAGGAAAACTTGAGTATTAGAAGAATAAACGGCCTGCTTTCCAAAAATCATCTGCGACTTCCCAGCCAGCCGTCCAATCCGCAACCTGCCGCGACTGTCAGGGTCGCAACCACTTGAGCTTCGAATCGTTAGATTTGCGCTGTCAGCTGAACATCGCGAGGATTTTTCGTGATTTGCTCGAATCTCAGAGGAG
>JABDQW010000175.1 GCA_013042055.1 Gammaproteobacteria bacterium
CTAGCCCGCATTTCTCACCAGGATCACGGGAGCAGGCGCAGGATTCGTGTTCGTAAGCGCCGCTCTGGAGCGAAAAGCGTAGCAATAGCTACGGTTTGAGTGAAGAGCAAGCTTACGGACGCGAAGACCAGCCTGAACCGTGATAGGCATGCCGGAAACACACTGTATTTTTATTTCTAGGATTTTCTTCAAATAGACCAATGCCTTATCAAAACCCTACGCCGCCTGGTGAGAAATGCGGGCTAGGAATCGAAAAGCATGAAAACTCTAGTTGGTGAGCTGCTAGCGTTCGTATCGTATGTGTTGCGGTCGCGGCTCGCGCTACAACTTGAGAATGTGGCTGTAGTTCCTGAAAATTCATAGCACACTGCATCATGCCGCCAACCGTTAATAGTGATGATGTAAGCCACCGACTTCTGGAAATTGTGCGACCTTCCCAAACGCTGGCTGCTGTAACAGTCGCGCTTCAGGGGTATCCATTTCCAGCGACAGGTGAGTGCGCCAGCGATGATAATAATCAAAATGGCGGTTCAGGATTCGTTTCAGATTACTAGAACTGGAATCTGCCCAATAGGGAGACATAATGCTAGGCGCAATCACGGGTGATATCGTTGGCTCGATCTACGAGTGGAACAACATCAAAACAAAAGACTTTCCGCTGTTAACTGAGCACAATTCCTTTACCGATGATTCAGTCCTTACCGTGGCGCTCGCAGACGCCATCTTGAACAACATGGATTATGACCGGGTTATGCGCGAGTATTACCGGCGCTATCCTTATGCTGGCTATGGCGGCTCATTCTTGCAGTGGGCATGCGATCCATATGCAGGGCCATACAACAGCTGTGGAAATGGAGCAGCGATGAGGGCGAGCCCCGTGGGTTTCGCTAATAGCCTTCTAACGTAGCCTCCATCGGCGATCTTGCCTCGATTCAGCACGATTCTGACTTTTGACTCGGCTCCAGTCGTGTCGGACTGCGCGCGATGGAGAGTTTTGCTGATCCGCCCCCATTGGTCGTTTGGCTCTGGAGAGGGAGCTAATACAGACCTGTTCACATTGATCCGGCCTTCGCCGCCGCCTGAAACTGAAAGTCCACCTCAAATGAAGTTGTGGGCTTGACTAAAATGTGGGACAGCAGTGCGAGAAACCCCTTTTATTGCGACTAGAAATTTAGTCCTTATTAATTTTATTTATTACGTAAGTAATCAAAGATAATGGAATCACTACCAGGTATTTCACAAATATTTTCAATACTGGCTTTTTGGAGATGTACGACGCAATTACAGGCCCAACGTCGTAATACGCATTTATAAATTTCCGACCTGTGTTAGTGTTCAGTAAGCAGCCATCTCTAAATTCTCTAAGTGAGGCAAGTGACGGATGATCCACATCGTCTAATACGACAGTTGCTATAAAACAAGATGAATGAGGACTATCATTGTCATTCGCTATTTTGCCCCTTGCATAGGCAGAAAGATCATATTCTTTGATAAGCTCATAGACTCTACCTTCTTTATCTTGGGTGACTTGCTCCATATCGATCCCCCATATGTCAGCGGCCTTTAACATAACACCTGCCTCCTCCGGGTAAAGCTCATTATCGATTTTTCCAATGCCGACATAGAACGCCATGACAATGAGACGCAAATCCTTATTCTGTAGTAAGTCTAATATATGCTCTAACAGAATCTGATAATCTTCGGGTTCAATAGATTCATGGACCAGTGCTGCGAATGAATCTTGAAGTTCTTCGTAGATCATTTCGCGATTTCTAGCAAATTCCTCTTCAGGGAACATCTTGATCCAAATTTGTAATATCTTTGGAGTGACGTATTCGGCAACAATCTGAAAATGTTCTTCGGCTTTCTTAGCATTCAAGTTATGGACGCTAGCCACGATCATTAAGCTTATTGCAAGCTGAAACGCTCCAATACTATCTGTTTCTGGATTAAGTATTTTCTCTCGGTCTATTTCCGACAGAAGCTCTTGATCATTATCCATCGTGTTCTCCATCTATTTTTACCATCGCTTGTATGAAGCTGTCCCCACCAATTACCGGTATATCAGTAGCCACAAATGCAACACCGCATATGGTAACAAACCTTCTTTCATTGCCTGTCCATGGCGAATTGTTAATTATCACCTGAATACCGATACTTAACCAGTCTTGTTCCCGAGGGTAATTTTACCTACTCTACCCTCCCATGAAGAACCTGCTGCTACTGCTTGCACATTTGTTGACCACACTCGCCAAACTGCCTGGACCGGGCGGGGCCAAGGCTATTGTCGCCGACAGCCTTGTTATGAAACAGCAACTCCTGATCATTAATCGGTCTCGGCAACGTGCACCCAATCTGACGTCTATGGACCGAATACTACTCGGCTTCTGGTCTCTATTTCTCAATCCACACCACATTCAGCGAGCAGCGGTCATTCTCAGACCCGCAACACTACTGAAATTTCACAACACGCTCAAAAAACGCAAATATCGATTGCTATATACCGCGCGCACAACAGGCAAGCCGGGACCCAAAGGCCCTTCACAAGAACTCATCAATGCCATCGTCGAATTGAAAAGGCGTAACACGCGGTTTGGCTGCCCCCGAATAGCGCAGCAGATCAACAAAGCATTTGGAACTGACATCGATAAAGATGTTGTCAGGCGCGTACTTGAAAAGCACTACCGACCAGGACCCTATTCCGGTCACGGCCCTTCGTGGCTGACATTTATCGGCCATCAGAAAGACAGTCTCCGGAGCATCGATCTTTTTCGGTGCGAGTCCATTTTACTCAACACCCACTGGGTACTCGTGGTCATGGACCAGTTCGCTCGACGCATCATTGGCTTTGGCGTGCATGCTGGTGATGTCGATGGTGTAGCCTTATGTCGAATGTTCAATAAAGCTATCTCAACCAACGGTGTTCCGAAACATCTCAGCTCAGACAATGATCCGCTATTCCTGTATCACCAATGGCAAGCAAATTTGAGGATTCTGGGTATAGATGAGATCAAGACCGTCCCGTATATACCACTATCGCATCCCTAGATCGAGCGACTCATCGGAACTATTCGTCGAGAAATTCTTGACCATCATTATTCTGGAATGCGTCTGACTTGGAGAGCAAACTCGCAGACTTCCAAGCCTCACGACCAAC
>JABDQW010000183.1 GCA_013042055.1 Gammaproteobacteria bacterium
CCCTTAACCTTTCCGTTTATTCTCTCATCTCTTGGCCAGAGCCTCCGGCTTCCTTCGGTAGATCTCTGAATTTCGGCAAACCATCGACGATATGATGTACCGATTCCTGATAATGGACATGGAAACCGGGCTTGAACATAAGGCCTGAAATAACTACAGCTGGTACGTCGGTTACACCCATATCGGGATGCTCGGTAAATATATGTCCACCGCAGGTTTTACACCATTTTCGATGACTCACTTCAGAGTCATGTTCTGAGCCTGGGTTCCCGTTAAAACCTGCTATCTTGTCTCTACCCGATGTAATGGATATGTTTTCAGGCTTCCACAGCGTGAACGCGTTAACCTGACCTGCCGACCAACGCCTGCATGAGTCGCAATGGCAATAAGCCATGGCTTCAGGTTCTCCACGTAAACTAAGTTTCACATCACCGCAGAAACAACTCGCTATATATTCAGTTTTATTATTCATCACTTTCTCCTGATCAGGTTGAGTAAAATTCAGCACATATTGGGGTATCTATTTGTCGAATACCACGGAAGACTGAGGGTTTGTATTGATGTGTAATTGGAAAATATCGGGCCTTGAATAATGCCCGGTCACATCAAATGCTCTTCTCGCGATCCCCACTTTTACTGGATCGATATCGCAATATAAAATACCGTCTTCCTGTCGCATTGGGCCGGCAATCAATTCACCACCAGGTGCAATGACTACCGAATCACCAGGATTTATCCATTCGTCTGCATCTGGGTACAGGCTTTGTTTTTCGGGAAAGTCATCGGGGATATCACTGCCTTTCATCAAATTTCCACAACTAACGACCCAGCAACCGCCTTCGCGCGCAATATGCTGCAAGCTGCTGATCCAGTCATCCCCGCTGTCATACGTTGGAGCGATGTACAGCTCCACGCCCTGTGCATACATCGCATAACGAGCCAGAGGCATATAGTTTTCCCAGCATAATAAGGTGCCGATACGGCCTGCTGGGGACTCCACCACAGTTAAGCCCGATCCATCACCAAAGCCCCACACCATTCGCTCCGGGTTGGTGGGCATTAATTTGCGGTGTTTGTTTAGTAAACTGCCATCGGATCCAATGATAACGACGCTGTTATAAAGTGTCGCTCGACTGAGTTGGTGATCTCTTTCTTCTATGCCACAAACAATCGTGAGCTGATATTTCTTAGCCGCTTCATACAGTGAAAGGAGATCATCAGATGCCATGTTTACCGCATTGTTCAATAAGCGCTCGTGCAATGCCTCCGACAGATTCCAATCCCCGCCTGGCCGTAATCGCCATACCCAAGCTGGGTAACCGGGAATGAACGCTTCGGTGAATACGACCAGGTTTGCCCCGTTGCTAGCAGCTTCTTCGACTTTGGAAACGGCAAGCTCAATCGTTTTTGATTTGTTCAGAAAGATCGGTGCTGTCTGTACGATGGCTAATTGAGTCATTGTGAAATCCTCGTTTTGTATTAAAAAGGACATTACAAATTACATAACCCTGTGATTTTTATTTAGTTCCTACCGCGACTAGCATTTCACAGGGGCCTTCAAAATGGCCATTGACTTCAAACTGTCCCAGAGCTTCTTCGATTTCGATCCACGCTTCATCTTTTTCACTGTCTGAAAGCCCTGATAACATTTGGTGCAATGCCCCGAAAGCCTCCTGCTCAAACTGCAGACATTCTGCAGCCGAAGATAACTGGACGGGTGCATTAATGGTTATAACCTCAACATTACGGAATCCTGCTTTTGTAAAAGGTTGTTGCAATTTATCTTCAGCCCCCAGGCTGAAAGGTCCGGGTTGCCCTGGTAAAAGGGCGGGCAAATTTGTACGGCGGCGTAAGCATAGAAACAGGAATAGAAAAAAATGGATTATTTTCAGCCGATGAATAAACCATGGCGGCGACTTTTCCACCATTTTTCAATTGATGTCTCATTCCCGTCAGGGCTTTATGCTGGTTTGGAAAGTAGATTAGACCCACGCGCGAAATCGCCACATCGAAAGGTTGTGCTTCAAGTGCAGTAAGATTTTCTCCATCCATCACCCGGGTGTGAACATTCTGCAAACCTGTCAGCCTGGCAGAAATTCGGGCATACTCGAGGATGTTGGGAGAGATATCCGTTGCCAGCACATGACCGGATTCACCTACGCGTTTGGCAATGGTCACTGTCTGCTCTCCTGCACCGGCGGCTACGTCCAACGCTCGATGCCCTTTGTTAACATGACACATGTCCAGCATGGTTTCAGTGCCCGGCCCCAACCACCTGGACAAAAATGGTGTCCAGCGATGCCAGGCTTCTGCGGCGTTGTTCCATTGATCTAGAGTGGTTTGTTTGTATTTAATCGCGTCAAATTTTGCTGGGTTTTTAGTCACGGCGATCGCCTCAAGGTCTCTTTTTGTATAAGTTAAATCCAGTATATGCTGATTAAATATGCTTACAATTCGCCAAAAAAAGAAACATAATATGCAAATATGCACAATGGCGGGGGAGCGGGGACTGGTCGTGAACTGGGATGATTTGAGAATATTTCTGGCAGTGGCTCGAACCGGTTCAGTCAGCGGTGCTGCCAAACAACTGCAAGTGCAGCATTCCACTGTTTCAAGACGCCTGCGAAAATTAGAGGAAAAATTAGGCGCGCGTTTAGTTGAGCGTAAAAATACCGGCTACGAATTAACCACGGCGGGAGAAAATGTACGCCAGACTGCACATCGAATGGAGACCGAAGTACTGCATGTGGATGCTGCTGTGTTGGGCGAAGATGCCAACATGGTCGGCCCATTAAAAGTTGCCGCGATAAACAACATGGCTTCTACTGTATTAATGCCGATGTTCGCCAGTTTCAGTCAAACTTATCCGCAGGTCGATCTACATATTGTGGTGTCCAATACCGACGCCAGTTTGTCACAACGCGAAGCCGATATGGCTATTCGCCTGACTAATACTCCAACGGATGCTTTAATCGGTAAAAGGCTGGTCACTGTTGTATCGACCGTTTACGGCAGCCGTGACTATCTGCAACAGCTCGATAAAAAGGGTGATGACCCCAAATGGATAGGGGTGAATTGCTGTTTGTTTCATAAATCCTGGACCAAACATGCCTGCGGTGAACAGTCACATAATTTTTACAGCGACGATACCTTGTTAACTTTGTCTGCAATTCGGCAGGGATTAGGCATTTCCTACTTACCCTGCTTTATGGGGGATACAGACCCTCAACTTGAACGCTACTGTGAACCCGATCCCTCACATAATTTAGGGTTGTGGATTCTGTTACACCCGGATCTCAAGCGTACTTCGAGGGTATTAGCTTTTCGTAACCATATGGATAGATCGGTTAAAGAAATTAAAGATCTATTTGAAGGTAAGCTGTAAGAATTAGCCTGATTCATTTATTTCAGATATTTTTTGACTTTAAAACGATATTACTAACTCGAAAATCAGTACTGCTTAAATTATTTTATAACAGATCCAGTCTGAATGAAGATCGATATAAGTGAATATCAAGCCGGACTTGTGCTTTTTTCAAATGATGGGTGTCCGTATTTGTTGACGGTTCCAGCAGCTTCATAAAGGTTGGGTAGAGAATATGCTCGAGAGCCAATATGGTCGAGCAGCATTGAAGTGGTTTCGCGTGAGTAACTGAATAGCCAAAGCTGCGCTGAGTATTTCTGGTTAAAAAGAATTGGCAGTACTTCAAATACAATAGCTAAGCTTGATGCTCATATGGAAGAAGATAAAAAGCTAGCCAAGGCAGTGGCAAAGATAAAGAGTGAATATGATACTTGATCCCTATGTTATATGTCTTATGTCTATATTCTACGCCGCCTGGTGAGAAATGCGGGCTAGAAATCGGGATAGTGGAAAGTGCGGGCAGGGACAAGCTTTATTGTGACCTCGGCGCCTTTTAGCAATGACTTCACGTCTTGATCGATATCGGACAGAGAGGGTGGATCTCCCGGGCCAGTGATAACCATTCTGACATGACGTCCATCGACATCAACGCGAATGAGTTCAAAGTCAGTCTTCTGGAGCCAGAATCGGGCTAATTTTTGCGCGTTTAACCCAGCGCGGGTTTCGCTCGCCACTTGAAATGATGTCATCGCCAGTGGAATTGCCACGACTAGCGTGCCCGCAGCGATAATCGCGAACGCTCTGCGCCTGGCGTTTGCGCCCAACCCGGTGGTGCTGGCCTTGCTCAGACCCAGCAATACCAACAGCCCGCCACCGGCCAGCAGAATCGACAGAAAGTTGGTCACAAACAGCAGCATTGCACCGTAGGCGACCTGCCACTCGCCTTCTGACAATCCTACCCCGACCACACACAGCGGCGGTACCAGTGAAATTGAGATAGCAACACCGGGTAGCGAGTCGGCGACATCTGACCGGGTGGTGGCAAAAGCGGCGGCCGCACCAGCGCCGATAGCGACCGCCAGATCTGTCAGGCTGGGTGAAATACGACCGATGATCTGCGAATTGGTGTTGAACGAAATCAAATTGGAATAGAGAAAGCTGCTGAGGAACCAGGCAGTGAAAACAGTACCGGCAACACCGAGCACCACGGTCAGGAAAGCTTGACCCGCCCGCCGCCTGTCCCCCATCACCAGCCCGACAGCCGTCGCCATGATGGGTTTCATCAGAGGCGCAATAAGCATTGCCCCAATCACAACAGCTGTTGAATCCCCCAGCACACCATAGGTGGCGATCCACGCCGATAGGAAGAGCAATACCGCAAAGCGCTCCAGGTTGACTCGGCGCCCGGCGCCTTCGAAAAACATCTTCTCTTCCAATTCCGGTATGTCCGCCGGTGTAATCGCGTTGTCTTTTATAACATTGGCTAGCAGCCCCATGGATCTATCCTCTTCGCGTCATCATTCAGTTCGTTTAGTCAAGTCAGCACACTGAATTCGTCAAAGACTAACAGCTTTCGCCTATTGCCGTTGACGACTCTGGAAAAAACACTGTTTGATTCATTGACCGTTGTCCAGACCAATGGCGGCAGACAGGCTTTATCTATAATCAGGCCTTGCCGGTACGATGATTAAATGACTCGAACGTGTCCCGGCTCTGGGATCATCATAAACGAAAAATAAATCCGCATACCGGGTCTGCTGATCGATGTCAATCCCGGATTGCCGATTATTTTATTGAATCCCTTGCCGGAATGACACCGGTTCATATTCTGATCAAAAACCATTCGATCTGCAGCGACGAGCACGACGGATAGGTGGCGCTTTTGAACAAATCGAGAGCGGACCCGCATTGATGCGGCAACAGCGTAGCGCTAGTGTAGGTTGACAATCGATTTCGAATAACTGCAGAGAATTGGCCATGGAATCCATAGCAATGATCGTGCGGGCGCTGGTTGCAGGGGCCGGCGCGGTGTCAGAAGAAACCGCCAGTGATGCCTTGAAAAACGCATATTACGAACTCAAAACCGACGTCATGCTGAACTGGGAGATCGGCATGGCCGGTGAAAAAGCCGATACGCAAGAGGTGAAACTGCTGCTCGATAACCTGGAAGATGACCCGGAAATGTTTCAGATAGCTGTTGAAAAAAGACTCGCAGAAGCCATGCCGACACCTGCAGAAGAACTGGTGGCAAAAGCACAACAACTATGTGACCAGTTGGATGAAACAGGATTAAAACGAGAAGGACAGAGCTATGCCACTGGCGACTTGAACAACGTGGCTGACAAATGGAACCAAATGGGGAAGGCATGGGCGGACAGGGGTAATTACACCAAGGCAATCGAATACTATGAACAAGCCCTGAAAGTAACTGTCCTGGCCTTCGGAGATGACCATCCGAACGTAGCAAAAGCATTGACCCAACTCGGAAGCATCTGGGCGGATAAAGGCGAGATTGACATAGCTAGCAATTATTTCCAAAACGCGTTGACAATGAGCCAGAAATTGCTCGGCACACAACATCCGCTAACTATTCAAGTCTCTAACAATCTCAAAATGGTCAAAGGGCCCTCGAAAAAGCAGTGAGCTACGGTTTGGTCTGAGAGATAGTGATGCCCGCTGATGAAGGCTTGCACAACAAACTCGTCTGGCAGTCTGAACACTCTGCGCTCGACTCTGACAGCCACTGCCCGGAACCGGCAAGCCGGATCCCAGTGCGGATAAGAAGACGCATACAGCATATACAAAAAACTTCTTGTCATCGTTCTCATGGGTCTGCTTCCGCTACCAGCGCATGCCAATCTGAATGAGTATGATCCCTGGGGTATCGCGATGGGTTTTCGCATCGCCAGAATCCCTTATCCGGCCGCGGAGAAACAGGTCGCCGATGACGAAGGCTGCTTTCATGCCAGTATCGATAGCCGCTACGCCTGGGATTTGGGTTCATGGTAACTGCTGCCCTACGCCAGACTGCGGTATAAAAGTTCTGAATTCCATGACCGTTACTTCGGTCTCGACGGCTTCGACGACCCCGACAGCCCTGGCGCCACCTTCAGCAATCCCATCGGCAGCGGCTGGGACCTCCACCTCGGCTCGGAAGCACGCTACCACGTTATCAGCAACCTGTACGGGGCGAGACTGTGGTTTATACAGTCTACCGTCCAGATGCAGCTTCATAGAGGTTGGGTAGAGAATATGCTCGAGAGCCGATATGGTCGAGCAGCATTGCAGTAGTTTCGCGTGAGTAACTGAATGGCCAAAGCTGCGCTGAGTATTTCCGGTAAATATATACAGATCACTGAGGCGAACGGGTCGTGGGTATTGCGAGAACCGACGAAGCCTAACATGTAACATTTCATAGCCCGAAAGGTACTTTTAAGTCTTCTCTGTGACTTGTTTACGCTGTCAGACCCATTGTAATCAATGACTTGTATTGGTCAGACCCGAAATAGCCGCGTTTTTTTGTGATTTCACAAAAGTCGAAAGGCAACTTTTCGATACAGGTCTCATGGTCGATCACAAGCCTATTTTGCCCATCGCCGATGAGGGCTGCGTACAAGCCGAAAAAAAGCAAACCACACAAAGTAAGATCGCGGTTAGTATTGCGCACAACAGTTTCTACTGTGCATACACATTTGCCGAAACACATGCGCTCAATTCGATTCGTCAAAGCGTGGCGTTCGAGTTTTACCCACTACCTCGACTTTTGC
>JABDQW010000184.1 GCA_013042055.1 Gammaproteobacteria bacterium
ATGCGGGCTAGACGCTTTTGTCATCAAAAGCAGCGGCGGTGTGGCGATACTTGTCGACAACGGATTCTTTCAGTGGCTGCCGACGATGGTCACAAAGGCGTGCCTCCAGCATTTCAGACATGTGGTAAGCCGTTTGCAACATTACTTTGAAAGCCTTACTTGCATTCGCCGGTCCCGGTAGCTGCATAAACAGCGAAACTCCTGGTGTCTTCAGCTCGTGAATGGTTGCAGGATCAAAACTACCTGGTTTCACCATGTTGATCATGCTGAATAACAATTGGTTTTGATCGTCTAGACGGTGATAGATATTCATTTCACCGAAAATCATTTTATTTGCACGCGCGATGCTGTTGATGGTGTCACCTGAGAGCATCGAACCATCCCGGGCCATGATATTGAGTATCAGCACGGTTTCGACCAAATCAGCTTCAGCCTCTTGTTCGACTTTTTCAGGCGCACTCGCTGCGGCTGCTGCTTGAGGTTCTGCCGCAGGGCCTACTACCGGTTCCGCCACCTCCAATCCCGAAAGCTGCACATCATCGGTCGCAGCATTCACTGTGGGCGCGGCGGCTTCGGGCTCTACCTGGCTTTGTTCGTCTCGATGTTCCGCAAACGAAGACTCATCGGAATACAAGCGGACATCATCGTTACGCGCGATAATGCGTACTTCCCCCACAGCTTCGTCCATATCATCCAGATGACGGCTATTAATTTCAGGCAGGTCATCAGAAATGTCATCATCATCCCGGTAGAATTCACGCTTGTTCTTTTTGCTGATCAAATAAATGATAACGATAATGACCGTACCGACAGCGAGTAGAATCCAGCGAAAGTTATCCATCTCGTACCAATAAGCGTTAGGCCGCGGCCATGGTTGCTGCTTCTGCAACATCTACAGAAACTAATCGTGAAACACCTGCTTCGCGCATGGTGACGCCACTGAGCTGTTCTGATAGCTCCATAGTCGTTTTGTTATGCGTAATGTAGATGAACTGAACCGTTTCAGACATGTCCTTGACGATCTGGCAGAAGCGCCCGACATTTGCCTCATCCAGTGGTGCATCGACCTCATCCAAAATACAGAAAGGTGCCGGATTCAGCTCAAAAATTGAAAATACCAATGCCACTGCGGTGAGGGCTTTTTCGCCACCTGAAAGCAAATGAATATTGGTAATGCGCTTACCTGGCGGCCTCGCCATGACAGTGACACCGGTACTCAACAAGTCATCGCCCGTTAACTCCAAATAGGCAGCGCCCCCACCGAACAGGCGCGGAAACTTTTGCTTGAGTCTGCTATTGACGTGATCGTAGGTATCCTTGAATCGTGTCCGTGTTTCCTTGTCGATTTTTGCAATGGCACTTTCAAGCGTTTCAAGTGCGGAAGACACGTCAGCATGCTGCTCGTCCAAGTATTGCTTACGTTCCTGTTCTTGTTGGTATTCATCGATCGCTGCCAAGTTGATCGGCCCAAGCCGAGATATGCGCTGACCGATAACCGTGACTTTTTCCGTCCATTCGGCACTATTAGCCTGATCATCAAGGTTTGTCAGGAGCTGCTCAGGCGTATGACTGGTTTCCTGAAGTTGCTCCACAGCTGTTTTACTGCGTACGCGAAGTTCCTGGCTATCGAGCTTCATTTGCTCGAGATTGCCCCGCACTTGCTGGATGAATTGCTCGTTTTCACCACGATCGGATTCGAGCTCTTTGAGTTCATGGTTGATAGCTTCTACGGTTCTGCGAGCTTCGGCCAAAGCTTTTTCGGATTCCAGTCTTTGTTCCAGCAGTGCCTTTAATTCTTGCTGCAGTCGCTCTACCGGTTCTCCGGACTGATCCAGTATCGTCTTGAGCTCATCCCTTCGTTGCTGTTGTGTTTCCAGGTTATGTGTCAGGCGTTGAATGTTGAATTCGAGACTCTGCTTGCGCGTATTCATACCTTCGATACGGACAGCCAGCGCTTGCAGCTGTTCGCGCTGTTGTTGCAATTGCTGACGGTATTGCTGTACTTGCTCGCGTAAGCTATCACGCTGGCGGGACAGTTGCTCGCGTCGCTCGCTCAGCTGTTCCAACAAAGTAACAGACTCATTGCGCTTCAGCGTAGCCTGCTCGATTTCCTCATTCTCGACGCCGATCTGCTGTTCTATTTCAGCATATTCAGCCGCCAGGGTTTCGCCGTGCTTGCTGACGTGCTCTTGTCGGGATTGATGCGCATTTATCCTGGATTGAACGTCATTGATTTCACTGTGCTTGAGGTTCAGAGCCTGCTGCACCTGCTCACGTTTGTGTTCTTGTGCTTGTAGCTGCTCACGTTCGCCTTGCTGTTTCTGATTCAGTTCGGCAACGGTCTGTTCGAGCACCTCGAGCTGCTGTTTGATATCACGGATATCGTGTTCACGCGCCAGGACGCCCTGCTTCGCTTGCTGGTCACGGGTAATACGCAACCAGTTCCTGCCAACCCAGACACCGTCAGGGGTGATCACACTCTCACCCTGGGCCAATGAGGTGCGCATATCAAGTGCCACATCGAGGTCAGCGGCGATATGTATACCATGCATGAACTGGTTGAGCTCGAGATCAGAACGTATTTTTTCCCGCAAAAGGCCTGAAGCCGATACCGACTCATGTCCCGAGACGGATGCTGTCTCGACCAGTGACAGGTTACTCTTGTCGAGTTCGGTCAGTGTCCGACTAAGACCATCGAGATCGTCGACACAAACCGCCTCCAAGGTATCGCCGAGCACCGTCTCTACCGCACGCTCCCAGCCCGGTTCGACTTCGAGCTGTTGGGCAAAGCGTTTTTTACCCGTCAAGCCCTGTCGCTCCAGCCATTGGTTGACCGGGCGGTCTTCTTTACCGAGTGCTGCCTGCTGCAATGCCTCGAGTGAAGATAAACGTCCCTGGAATTCATGGATGCGACGTCGCTGCTCGGCCGATTGCTGCTCTGATTCAACGATTTGCTCACGTGTTTCGCGGATCTGTGCTAACACACCCGCAAGCTTACTCTCGTGTGCCGCTTTTTCCTGCTCGGTCTCGCGCAGGCGCTGCTGCAGCTCAGCAATTTTTTCATCGAGATTTTCCCCGCTCAAGGCTTCGCGTTCGTGTTCGATGCGTTTAAGTCGCTGCTGCAACTGCCCGATATGACGTTCGAGTTGTTGGATGCGCGAATTCTCTATCTGCGCTTTTTGCGTCGTATCGGAATACTGTTTATTGAAATCGTCCCAGATCTGCTGCCAGTCGTGCATCGCCTCTTCCGCCTGGTGATACAACTGGCTGATTTCTGATTCAGTGTTACCTGTTTGTTCAAGATCAGGCTTGTCGACTGCCAGCTTTTGTTCCAGCTCTGCAATCGTGTCACGGTCGTTCTGTAAAGATGCAGTGGTTTCGCGCAGTTCCGCTTCGACCTGCTCCAGGTCTGTTTGTTGCCGTTGCTGCAAGTCCTTTTGGTACTTGATGTTCTGCTCTATACCAGAGATGTCCGCGCCCAGGCTGTAGTAGCGTCCTTGAACTTTGTTCAGTTGATCGTTGGCTTCATCATGTTGCTGCCGCTGCGACTCAATTTTCGATTCGATTGTGCGTTGCTCGGTATTGAGCTTTTCGAGGTGCGCATCGGTCTGTTCGATTTCCTGATCGCGCCCATCGAGCTCAAGTTTCAACTCGCGCCAACGCAACGCCAGTTGCTCGGCTTTGTACTGGCGTTCTTCGGCTTTCAGCTCTTTGTAACGCTCGGCCGCCCTGCTCTGTCTCTTCAGCCGCGCCAGTTGCTTGTCGATTTCTTCGAGCAGATCATCCAGGCGAGCGAGATTGTCACGGGTATGACGAATACGATTTTCGGTCTCCTTGCGCCGTTCCTTGTATTTGGAAATACCGGCAGCTTCCTCGATATAGACACGCATTTCTTCCGGCTTGGCTTCGATCAGACGCGAGATCATACCCTGCTCGATGATCGCGTAGCTGCGCGGACCCAGGCCAGTGCCCAAAAACAGATCGGCGATGTCGCGCCGGCGACAGTGCGAATTATTCAGATAATATTTCGACTGGCCATCGCGCGTCACCGAGCGTTTGACGGATATCTCGTTGTACTGGGCGTAGGGACCGGGGGCGGTGCCGTCGGCATTGTCAAACAACAGCTCGACCGAGGCCATCCCCACGGGTTTACGTCCCGATGATCCATTGAATATGACGTCTTCCATCGAACTACCGCGCAAATGCTTGGCCGATGATTCCCCCATGACCCAGCGCACGGCATCGATCACATTGGACTTGCCACAACCGTTGGGACCGACGATGCCGGTCAAATTACCGGGTAACTTTAGTGATGTTGGATCAACGAAAGATTTGAATCCGGCGAGTTTAATCTTGCTCAGGCGCATGAACTATCCAGCGTGCCTTACCATTATAATTTGGCCGTTAGTATACATGAGCGCATCTGAAAATCGACAGGGAAATATGTTAAATCCGCGCGTATAATTGTCACCTTTTACAAAGCGTTATAAAACACTGCGTTAAGCATGCCAAGTCAACCCTCTAAACAGCTGGAAGTCTTTGATAATCCATACCCTGATCGGGACTATACCATCCGCATCCGGATGCCGGAGTTTACCTGCCTGTGCCCCAAGACCGGGCAGCCGGACTTCGCTATTCTAAACCTAGAATACGTCCCCGATATGTCCTGTATCGAATTGAAATCATTGAAGCTTTATATCTGGTCATTTCGAGACGAAGGCGCGTTTCACGAAGCCGTAAGCAACCGTATTTTGACCGACATGGTGAATGCCTGCCAACCGAGATACATGCGGCTGACAGCGGAATTTATGGTCCGCGGCGGCATCTATACGACCGTGGTAGTAGACCACAAAAAGGCTGGTTGGACGTCAGAATCGCCCATACAACTCCCCTGAATAGAGATAAGCCTATGAATTCGTTAATATTTCTCGGTATTGATCTCGGCACTTCGGGCGTTCGCGGCAGCGCGATAGATCTGCAGGGTAATGAGCTGGCCAGCATGAGTATTCCACTGCCTCAGATACAGTTAGCTGCTGACTGGCAGCATGCCGCCTGCAATGTAATCGGCCAGCTGTGCGACCAGGTCGAAACCGATGCGATACAGGCCATTGCCATCGATGGCACGTCCAGCAGCGTCATGCTTTGTGACGGCGGCGGCGAGCCGTGCTCCCCGGTTCTGATGTACAACGACCAGAGCTGTACTGAAGAAGCCGAGATAGTCAGCCGTTATGCACCAGAGAACAGCGCGGCCCGGAGCGCCAGCGCCTCTCTTCCCAAGGTGCTGTCGCTGCTCAAATCGTGCCCCGATGCTGCGCACATCTGCCATCAGTCTGACTGGATCGCCGGCTTGCTGTGTGACCGATTCGACATCAGTGATGAAAACAACTGCCTCAAGCTGGGCTACGACCCGATCACGCGTGACTGGCCGCAGTGGCTTCACGATTTGAATATCGACACCGCATTGCTGCCACAGGTATACCCGCCAGGCGAAGGAATTAGAACAGTCAACGGCCGGATCGCCGATCAATTGGGATTGCCACATCACTGCCGGATCGTAGCCGGCACCACCGATAGTATCGCTGCATTTATCGCCACTGGCGCCAACGAAATCGGTGAAGCCGTCACCTCACTGGGCAGCACGCTGGTACTTAAACTGATATCCGCCAAGCCGGTTTTCTCCAGCGAACTGGGCGTCTACAGTCACCGCCTCGGTGATACCTGGCTCGCTGGGGGTGCATCCAACAGTGGCGGCAGCGTCTTGCTGAAGTACTTCGACCTGGAGCGGATCCACGAAATGACGCCCCAACTGGATCCCGAATCACCGACGGGACTGGATTATTACCCATTGCCAGCTGCCGGGGAACGCTTTCCGCTCAACGATCCGGAGCTGCAACCCAAACTCGATCCCCGACCCGATGATGAACTCATGTTTTTCCAGGGCATGCTCGAAGGTATTGCCACGATCGAGGCATGTGGTTATCAGGTTCTGACCCAGCTTGGCGCCCCTGCTGTAATCAAAGTGCTCACTGCGGGGGGCGGCAGCAATAATCCGGGATGGCGTAAAATACGCGAACAAAGGCTGGGCGTGCCGGTTGAAATCGCCGAACACAGCGAAGCCAGCTACGGCGCGGCCCTGCTTGCACGACGCGCGTTTGATTAGCCCGCCTGGTGAGAAATACGGGCTAGCCCGCATTCGATTTGGAGGAACCATGGTTAACTATGTAAAAGGCATTAACGATTGTCTCAGTGGATTCGGACTGATTTTTCAAGGTGGTATTCGCCGCTATGTGATCATACCGCTACTCATAAACACCGCCCTGTTCGCCGGTGCAATCTATCTTTTGAGTCAGTATATGGATGCCTGGCTGAACAAGCTGCTTCCAGGCTGGTTGTCGTGGCTGGAATGGCTTATCTGGCCGTTATTCGCGGTCACACTGCTACTGATTGTGTTCTTTACGTTCACTTTGGTCGCCAACCTGATCGCGGCACCTTTCAACAGTTACCTGTCGGCTAGCGTCGAGTACAAATTAACAGGCGCAAAACCGGAAAATTTGGTTGAGGAGCCTGTTTGGAAAACAGTCATCAGAACGGTCAGCGCAGAAGTTCGCAAAACCCTCTACTTCGCGCTGTGGTTGATACCACTATTGCTCTTGACCTTTATTCCTGTGATCAACGTTGTCTCGCCTTTTGCCTGGTTCCTGTTCGCCGCCTGGTCTTTTTCTCTAGAATATATGGATTCGCCATTGGGCAACCGCGGCCTGTTGTTCGAAGAAATACGCGAGTACAATCGCACACACCGAATGCGTTCACTGGGCCTGGGCACCGGCGTCTTTGTCATGACCAGCATACCCGTACTGAATTTCCTGGCCATGCCGGTCGCGGTGTGTGCGGCAACCAAACTGACCGTCAAAACATCTAGCCCGTAAAAGTAACGCATGATATGGAGGACAGAATTACCGAACTCGAAATCAGGCTGACGCATATCGAAGATACACTCGATGTGCTCAATCAAAGCGTGATTGATCAACACAAGCTGATCGATCGACTGCAGTTGCAGATCGCGATACTCGAGAAAAAGCTCAAGGCGGTTGCCTCGTCCAATATCGCGAATGAAAGCGAAGAAACACCCCCACCGCATTATTGACTGCACAGCGTTGCGCATTCCCTGCAATAGATTTAACCGCAGAGACGTAGAGTCACAGAGTAATGTTGAAAACCACACAGGTTGACGGGCTGTGTTATCGATAAGCTAATTCCGGATAATCCTAGGAGCCTGTCGGATTTAACGCTGATCTACTGCGGAAAAGCCGAATTTGGTCAGATTCTCCGATCTTTCTCGTTAAATAGCGGTGCTATTCGCCTCAAAAGACCGAAAAATCTGCCTCAAATCGGCTTTCCC
>JABDQW010000185.1 GCA_013042055.1 Gammaproteobacteria bacterium
CCGGCATATTTGCTGTCTGGATAACGTCGTACCAGCGTAGCGAAGTCGTTGAAAGCATTGTGCAAAGTTTCGGTCTCGTGTTCAGCTTGATCACGAGGGAACCAGCCGTCGAGGATGCCGGTGCCGCGTTTGAAATTGACCAGACCCTTGAGGTAGTAGACGTAATCGATATTTGGATCGCGCGGGTGCAGCCGGAGGAAACGGTCGGCCGCACTTATCGCTGCGTCAGGCTCATCAAATTTGTAATAGGAGTAGGCGATATCAAGTTGTGCCTGTTTGGCATAAGGATCAAACGGGAAGCGCGCCTCCAGAGTCTCGAGATGTTGAATCGCGGTTTCGAACTCGCCGGAGTACAGCGCTTCACTCGCCGCTTGATAAAACTCTTTCGCTTCCCAGTTTTCGGTGGGATCTTTTTGGAACATGCTGCAAGCCTGCACCAGTAAAATGGTTGTCAGTAACAGCGAAGTGGCGCGTAACAAGTGCATGAAAAAGAATTCGTTGGTCAATTACTGTTCCGTTAGAATGGTCTATTATACCGGAGTTCCCATTCTCTGCTCATGACCGAATCCGTTACAGACAAGCCCATCATCAAACGCGTCAGCGAACGGTTTGCAGGTCAGCGGCTGGATGCTGCGCTAGCGAGTATGTTTCCGGATTATTCACGCAGTCGCTTGCAACGGTGGATCCGCGATGGTCGTATTCTGCTTGATGGCGAACCGGCCAAACCGCGAACACGGCTGGTGGGCGATGAGCTGCTTGAGCTGACAATACGCTCCGAAAGCCCGCCCGATGAATATAAAGCGCAGGCCATATCACTGAATATCGTCTTTGAAGACGAGTCCATCATCGTGCTGGATAAAGCCGCCGGACTTGTGGTGCATCCGGCGGTTGGGCATGCCGACGGGACACTTGTAAATGCGTTGTTACATCATGATGCCAATCTCTCTCAAGTTCCCAGAGCGGGCATTGTACATCGTCTCGATAAGGAGACCACTGGACTAATGGTGGTCGCTCGTAACCTCAGAGCGCACAAACACTTGGTGGCTGAACTGCAACAGCGCAATATCACTAGGGAATACCAGGCGATAGTCCAGGGTATCATTACTGCAGGTGGCATCGTAGATGTACCGATTGGCAGGCACTCACGTGATCGTGTGCGTATGCGCGTACGCGAGGATGGCAAACCGGCAAAAACACACTACCGCGTGATCACTCGATTTCGGGATCACACCCTTGTCCAGTTGCAACTCGAATCCGGTAGAACCCATCAGATCCGCGTACATATGCAATACATCCGTCATGCTATCGTTGGTGATCCGGTGTATGGGGGCAGGCCGCGGATACCCCCACAGGCCAATCCGGCATTGATCGACCAGTTGCGCTATTTTAAACGCCAAGCTTTGCATGCATTCAGATTGACGCTATTGCATCCGGAGACGGGCGAAGCGCTTTCCTGGTGTTCGGCTCTACCCAATGATATGAAGCAACTATTGGCAGCACTGCAACTGGATTTGGAAAAGCATGGAACTTAGCCCTCATTTATCTCCAGGCTATTTACTTCCGGAGTGGCCAGCACCCGCCAATGTTCATGCATTGACGACCCTCAGAAAAGGTGGTTACAGTACCGGGCCCTACACCAGCTTCAACTTGGCTCTGCATAGCGATGACGATCCGATCGCTGTGCAAAAAAATAGGGAATTGCTGCGTAGCTATTTCGAATTACCGGCAGAACCGATATGGCTGCAACAAGTGCACAGCAACCAGCTCATCGAGGCGGTTTCAACGGTTGTGGATACGCAAGCAGACGGCTGTTGGAGCCGTACCCCGGGATACGTTTGTGCGGTCATGACCGCGGATTGCTTGCCGGTACTGATTTGCGACCGCAGTGGTACTAAGGTGGCCGCTGCGCACGCGGGCTGGCGTGGTTTGTACGCTGGTGTTATCACAAATGCCGTCAACATCCTGCGATCCGATCCGGCGGAGTTGGTGGTCTGGCTCGGACCTGCGATCGGGCCGCTTGCCTTTGAAGTTGGCCTGGAAGTCATGCAGTCATTCACCACCAGGGACCAGGCGAACACGTTAGCGTTCAGGCAGGTCGACGATTCACACTGGCTATGTGACATTTATCAGCTGGCGAAAATCGAGTTGGCGGCGCTGGGCGTAACTGCTGTTTATGGTGGTGATGAGTGCAGCTATGCTGACGAGCAGCGGTTTTACTCCTATCGGCGAGATGGTATTACGGGTCGAATGGCAAGCGTTATCTGGCTGGAATGACACAAACAGCCGATAAACGGCTATTTCCGGGTGTCTGAGCTTGCTATTTTACTATCTTCTGCTATACGCATATTAAAAGGTTTTCAAACAGGTTGGCTTAATGTGCTCGAAATGCGTAGAAGTTCACTGTACTGATTATCATTCAGCGATACTACCGAGGCGATTATGGGCCGTTTTGTTGTCAAAATACTCATTGCGGGTCTGGTTCCAACTCTGTACACAGCACATGCTGAGGATGATGCCTATTTGAAGATGCTTGAAGGCGAGGCTGCCGATGTGCAGCTCGACCACAGTGGACAATTGCAAAAACAGGAAAAACAACAGGTCGAGGTCAGAAAAGTATTCGAGTGGAAAGGGCAGGCAAGGCAGCAAGATACCGTGCCTAAAGGGCTCGACGTAGAGCAGTTTGAGGCGTTTTTGCGGGAAAATTTCTACGGCACTTATGTGTTCTACAGCAAGCTGAACACCACCGATCGAGATACAGTTTACTACCGCTACAGCAAGGCGGAAAAAACTGACCTGGAAAGTGTAAGAAACAATGTGATGGCGTTACTCAAACAATAGATTCGGGGTAAATAATGAGAAATTCTATTTTTTTCACTGTGTTGATTTGCGCGGCGGTGGTCACGATGCAAGCGATGGCGTCCAATCTTGAAGTGAAAATCGCAGAAGATAAACCATACACGGTAGTTAATCATGGTAGCGAGCTAGTTAAAGTTCAACGAATACAGGATACCAGCCATACGATAGACGGATCTTTTGCCAAGACCTCGAGGCCTTGTCCACCGTTTTGTGTCAATCCGTTGAATATTGGTGACGGTGTTGCGACCGTGGCCGAACTTGAAGTCATCAAATTCATGGAAACCGCTCTACACCGTGGCGACGGCGCCATAATTGATTCACGCACACCGAGTTGGCACGAAAAAGGCACGATTCCAGGTTCGATCAACATACCATTTACCGTGTTCGAGAAACCGCTTGATGACCCTGAGCTCGCGGAAGTACTGGAAAGACTCGGTGCCAGAGAACGGGATGATGTTAACGCCGTCATGCGTTCATTGGAAAAAGTAGGCATGTTTAACGGCGACCAAAAAACCGATACGTGGGATTTCTCCAAAGCCAAACAGTTATTGTTGTGGTGTAATGGTCCCTGGTGCGGGCAGTCGCCTCGCGCGTTACGCGCACTGATGAGCCTTGGCTATCCAGCTGATAAACTCTACTATTATCGCGGTGGTATGCAGATGTGGCAATCACTGGGGCTCACTACAGTATTGCCATCCGATATTTCGACCTACGCTAGCAAATAGAAACCGGTGTTTTAGCACGAAGGCGAACCTGCAATGTCCGGTTTGTCAGCCGGCCTTCTTTATTGCTGAAACTAGCGTCACTTGGTTGCGACCGTTTTTCTTGGAATAGTAGACGGCTTCATCAGCCGATTTATACAAGCTGTCAAAATCAGTTCGATGCTCTTTGCGCAGGCTGGAGACACCAATACTCACTGTGACGTGCATGCCGCCGGGATTACTCTGCTCGATCATCGACCTGATCTGTTCAGCCTTGTTGACCGCATTCTCTGCAATGCAGTGGGGTAGCAAAATCAGAAACTCCTCGCCACCGATGCGCGATACGAAGTCCCCTTGGTGAAAGGAGTTAATCAACATGGCACCAATATTTGCTAACACTTTGTCACCGCTAATGTGGCCGTGTTCATCGTTGATTGTTTTGAAATGATCGAGGTCCAGTATCATGATTGACAGCTGATGTCCGTAGCGTAGTGCCTCTTTGATGTATCTGGGAGCACTTGCAACTAGGCTGTGCCGGTTGTGGCAGCCTGTCAGCTGATCTTTCATTGCCAGCCGGAGCAGAGCCTGCTTCTGTTGTCGCACCTCATCGTGCAGCCGTTTGTTGGTGATCAGGTTATTGATACGTGCGGCGAATTCTTCCTCGATAGGTGGTTTGGTTACGTAGTCGTTGATACCGGCGTGAAAAAGCTCAATTCTACGCTTGGGATCATCATGGCCGGTCATTGCAAGGATCGGCAATTCAGAACGGTGGTTTTTCAATGCCCGTACCATTCGCACCAGTGACAAGCCACTCATCGTGCCTTTCAGCATGATGTCTGTGATCATCAGATCATATTCATTTAACAACAGTGAATTGTAGGCGTCTTCGGCGTTTCTATAATGATCAACATCAAGGTTCATTTTTTCGAGATCACGTGTGATCGCATGCGCAACGGATGGGCTATCCTCTACATAGATGACACGTCCTCCCTGAATGACGATATTGCGTTGTCCCTTGATATGGTAATGGATTTGCTCGCGCAGTAGCGTGATATCGGTTTTCGGAAAAATGTCTCTGATGCCAGCGCTGTGAGCGTTATTCAGCAGGGATTCGTTGGGTTCAGATGTTAACAACAAGATCGGGCATTCCTTCACCTGGATGCGACAGTATTTGATAAAGGTTGCGCTGCTCTCATCAAAAATGTTTTGTCCTGCAATTATCAGTTCGTAGTCGTTACTGTTCAACAATGCGATGCCCGCTTCACCTGAGCTAACACAATCAACTTCACAGCCGACCTCTTCAAGTAGGTCGCGCAGTGTCTTTTGGAACAGTCGGCTGTTTTCCAGAACGAGGACTTTCATACCAAGATTGTAGAACGTGGGTGCGGATTTGACCGGCAAATGGTGGCAACATTCTGACCGAATCTGGCTGTGGGTTGGATGTTGTAACCGCAGAGGCGCAGAAAAAAACTCTTTTTTTGGTGTAAGGTGGTTGGTGTGTACGATATTAGAGCGTCCAGCGTCGAGATTTTGGCTCGCTCGCTGGTCAATCGACGACGTCGGCCTGACATTTCGCCCGAAATGCGCCGTTTGGGCTGTGCTGATTCAGACTCGACCACAACAAATAGCGCTTTCTCTGCGCCTCCGCGTCTCTGCGGTCAATACTGTATCGCCCGTTGTGGGATCGCCAGCTATTTGACCCTCATTCCGGGTTGAGCGCCGTCATCGGGGCTGAGTATAAACAAGTTCTCGCCGCCCGGGCCTGCGGCCAGGACCATGCCTTCAGACACACCAAAGCGCATTTTTCGGGGTGCTAGATTGGCAACCATTACCGTCAGTCGACCTTCAAGCATCTCGGGCGCATAGGCTGATTTGATGCCGGCAAACACACAGCGAGTCTCCCCGCCCAGATCCAACGTGAGTTGTAACAGCTTATCCGCACCTTCGACGTGTTCGGCCTTGATGATTTTTACGATTCGAAGATCAAGCCGTGTAAAGTCATCGAATTGAATCTGCTCGGCAATTGGATCATCCACCAGCGGCTCAGTTGCGCTCGTGCTTTTGTTATTTTGTTCGAGATGTTCTGTTGACTGTTCAATCATAGTTTCTATCTGCGTTTTTTCGATGCGTGTCATCAGGGGTTTAAATTTGTTTATTGTATGATCAAGCAGCGGTTCGCTCAGCGTGTGCCAGTGCAGTTCGTTGTTCAAAAACTGCTCTGACTTTTCAGCAGTGCGCGGCAGTATCGGTTTCAGATAGATCATCAGCACACGGAACAGATTGATACCCTGCGTGCAGATTGCCTGTGTGTCCGCTTCTTTTCCTTCTTGCTTGATCAGCACCCAGGGTTTGTTATCGTCGATGTAGACATTCGATTTATCAGCCAGTGCCATGATCTCGCGGACGGCCTTGCTGTATTCGCGACTTTCAAATGCTTTGGCTATTGATGCACCGGCATCGACCAGTTCCTGATAGAGTCTGCTATCCGGTAGGCTCGCAGACAAGCGGTTATCGAAACGCTTATTGATGAAGCCGGCGCAGCGGCTGGCAATGTTGACTACCTTGCCTACAATATCGGAATTGACCCGTTGCATGAAATCATCAAGGTTCAGGTCGATATCATCAACGCCTGAAGACAGTTTGGCGGCATAGTAATAACGCAGATACTCAGCGTCCAGATTATCAAGATAAGTGCGTGCCTTGACGTAAGTGCCGCGCGATTTCGACATCTTTTGACCGTTGACCGTCAGAAAACCGTGGCAATAGACCGCCGTGGGTGTGCGAAAGCCGGCACCATGTAGGACCGCTGGCCAAAAAAGCGTATGAAAGCGGGCGATATCCTTGCCGATAAAGTGGTACAGCTCGGTATCGGTTTCGCTGTGCCAATACTCGTCGAAGGATATACCGGTGCGGTCGCTCAGATTCTTGAAACTCGCCATGTAACCGATCGGTGCGTCCAACCAGACATAAAAATATTTACCTGGCGCATCAGGGATCTCGAAACCCCAGTACGGTGCATTACGTGAGATGTCCCAGTCCTGCAGGCCTTCTTCGAACCATTCGTCGAGCTTGTTGGCAATTTCTGGCTGCACATGTCCTTGACGCAACCATTGCTGTAGCATATCAGTGAAGTCGCTCAGCTTGAAAAAATACTGTTCTGAATCTTTTTCAACCGGCGTCGCTCCGCTGATTACCGAGACCGGATGGATTAATTCGGTTGGTGCGTAGGTGGAGCCGCAAACTTCGCAGTTATCTCCGTACTGGTCTTCGGCGCCGCATTTCGGACAGGTGCCCTTGATAAAACGGTCTGGCAGGAACATCTCGGCTTCGGGGTCGTATGACTGCGAAATCGTGCGCGTGGCAATATGCCCAGCATCGCGTAATTTCAGGTAGATTTCATTCGCGCAGGCGCGGTTTTCATCCGAATGTGTGCTGTGGTAGTTATCGAATCCGATCTGGAAATCTGCAAAATCGGCCTCGTGTTCTTTGTGAACGGTGGCAATCAGCTCTTCCGGTGCTATGCCGTCTTGACGTGCACGCAGCATGATGGGAGTGCCATGCGCATCATCGGCACAGACATAATAGCAAGTGTGGCCTTGCAATCGCTGAAAGCGTGCCCATATATCAGTCTGGATGTATTCGACCAGATGCCCAAGATGAATTGGCCCGTTGGCATAGGGCAGTGCGCTGGTGACTAAAATTTTTCGCTGGGTGGTCATGAAAATGCGGTCTTTAACTGCTACGGAAACTGTCGGTCGCATAACTTATCACGCCAGCATCAAGCAATACAGGCTTAGCTCGCATTTCCCACCAAGCAGCGTAGGGTATTGATAAGATGTTAGATTTAGTCGACAAGCTGACGTGATCAAGAATACGGTGTGGTATTCGAGCATGCCTATCTCGGTGCCGGCCGCGCTGTGCCTGCTCCCGCGATTCTGGTGGTCAATGCGGGTTAACACTCTGAAATAAGTGGTTAAATCAAGCATTTAGTGTTGTAAACTAGCGTCATATTTTTAAATGGGCCGAAATTACGTTACGAGGTAAAGCGCATGAGCGTTTCAACAGAGCAGATAGAAGCGGCAATCAAAGAATATATCGATCCTTATCTTGAAAAAGATCTAATTACAGCTGGAGCGGTCAAGGATACGGCGATTGATGGTGATGCGGTAAAGGTAAAAGTGGTATTGGGCTATCCCGCTTATGGTTACATCGATAAAATCAACGAGCAGCTCAAGAGCAGGATAGAAAAGCTCGATGGCGTAAGCTCGGCCGAAATCGACATCAGCTGGGATATCGCCAGTCACTCCGTTCAGGGCGGCATGAACCCACTGGAAGGTATCAAGAATGTGATCGCGGTCGCTTCTGGCAAGGGTGGCGTGGGTAAGTCGACCACCGCTGTTAACTTGGCATTGGCGCTGCAACAGGAAGGTGCCCGCGTGGGCGTGCTCGATGCCGATATCTACGGCCCCAGCATCCCGCGCATGCTTGGTATCGACGGTAAACCGGAATCGACCGATGGCAAGTCACTCGAACCGATGGGTGGTCATGGTCTGCAAGCCATGTCGATTGGATTTATGATTGATGAGGAAACGCCGATGATTTGGCGTGGGCCGATGGTGACGCAGGCGCTGGAACAGTTGCTGCGCGATACGCGCTGGAAGTCGCTGGATTACCTCGTGATCGATTTACCGCCGGGTACGGGTGACGTGCAGCTGACGCTGGCACAAAAAGTACCGGTCAGCGGTGCTGTTATTGTTACAACGCCCCAGGATATTGCGCTGCTGGATGCCCGTAAGGGCCTGAAGATGTTTGAAAAAGTTGAAGTGCCCGTGCTCGGTGTGGTCGAGAATATGAGTATCCATATTTGTTCGCAATGTGGTCATGCTGAGCACATCTTTGGCCAGGGTGGTGGTGAGAAAATGTGCGAACAGCATAATGTCGATTTCCTCGGCGCACTGCCACTCGATATCAGCATACGCGAAAACGCCGATGGTGGTCATCCCAGTGTGGCGGATGATCCCAACAGCAAGGCCAGCGAGATCTACCGCGATATCGCGCGGCGCACAGCGGCCAAACTGTCATTGAAGGCGAAAGATTATTCGGCCAAATTCCCGAATATCGTGATTCAGAACAACTGAACCGTAATTCGGCTTACAGCAGAAAAAGCAGCTCTCGGGCTGCTTTTTTTTGTGTTAATCGAAAAATGAAATTAACCGCAGAGGCGCAGAGTTTATTTATTTTTGCGACTTGCTGAATTCATATGGTACCCAGATGCGGTCACTGCAGCGACTAGCCCGAATCGTTCACCCAAACCGATCACAGCAGTGGCCACAACAAAATTTTTTCTCTGCGTCTCCGCGCCTCTGCGGTTAGGCATTCTGATCTATGGCTAAGGCACGTCTGGCAAATCCTTGTTACAATCGTGCGGCAACACTCCTCTGAAAAAGAAAAATATGAGCATCAAATCCGACAAATGGATCCGGCGCATGGCTGCTGACGGTATGATCGAACCGTTCGAATACGGGCAGGTCAGAACAGGGTTTGCGGACGAACGCTTGATTTCCTATGGCACCTCCAGTTATGGCTACGACGTACGCTGTGCCGATCATTTCAAGATATTTACCAATATCAACTCGGCGGTTGTCGATCCTAAAGACTTTTCGGAAAACAGTTTTGTCGATTTTACCGGTGATGTCTGTATCATCCCGCCGAATTCGTTTGCGTTGGCTCACACGGTTGAATATTTTCGTATACCGCGTAACGTGTTGACGGTGTGCTTGGGTAAATCGACGTATGCCCGTTGTGGCATCATCGTCAACGTGACACCGTTAGAGCCGGAGTGGGAGGGGCACGTCACCCTCGAGTTTTCCAATACCACCCCATTGCCGGCAAAAATTTATGCTAATGAGGGCGTGGCACAGATGTTGTTCTTTGAGTCAGACGAAGTGTGTGATACATCCTATCTCGACCGCGGTGGAAAATATCAGGGGCAGAAAGGGGTGACACTGCCCAAAACCTGATTATTGATGCGAAGATTTCTGCCGACTTTCCTAATCATCATCCTGGTACTGGCGATCTATCCGTTCCTTGGCAAGGATGAGAAACCCGTCGGCGTGGTTGGATTTCCCTGGCAAATCAAAATTTTGCCGGACGGCTCCACCAAAGTGTTCGGCTTGGTACCGGGACAGACGACGCTGGGGCAGGCGGTTGCGCGACTCGGCGACGATATGGAACTTGCAGTCATGGCGGCAGTCGGCGAGATCGGCAGTCTGGAAATGTACTACAACCAACATCGTACCGGCCTGTTGTCAGCGAAGCTGGTGCTGGGCGCTGCTATCGATGTCGATAGCCTGAAGCTAATGCGCGACAACGCGCCCAGTGCACAAGTGCTGCAATCAGGTGCGCGCAAGTATGTTCTGAATCGGGAAGACCATCAGAACGCCTTCAAAGCTGTGATTCAGAGTATTGCGTATGTCCCAGCGGTCGATCTCGATCGTGACACGATCATCGATCGCTTTGGCGAACCGGTGGAAGTTATTCGGGAAAATCAGGCGGTGCACTATCTTTACCCGGCAAGGGGCCTTGATGTGATCCTCAACGAAGAGAGCAAAGATGTGTTGCAATACGTTGCGCCGTCAGATTTCAGGCGCCTGCGCGAACCGCTCGATCGGTATACAGGGCAGCAGTGAGGAGAAGAATTTAGCCGCAAATAACGCAAATGCAGGCGCTCGACGGTTTTTTACCACGTGCCCTGCCGTTTTGTCGGCCGAGCACACCGGAGGATTTTTTTAACTTGTTCGCATCATTCGGGCTAAGCCCTGAAACTGATGATCGCCCAGCCGCGTTCAGTCGCGATATCGTTTAAGCGATCATCCGGATCGACCGCTACCGGGTGAGCCACTGCTTCGAGCAACGGCAGGTCATTGTGTGAATCACTGTAGAACCAGCTGTTGTCGAAATCCATCTTTGTTCGCCGCAGCCAGGCGTGCAGACGTTCTATTTTACCGTGTTGAAAACACGGTGTACCCGCCACTTTGCCGGTGTACTGACCATCGATCATTTCGGGTTCGGTAGCGATCAGGTCGCTGACACCAAAGGCGTTAGCAATTGGCCCGGTAACGAAACTGTTGGTCGCTGTGATGATCACCGGATGATCTCCTCGGCTGCGGTGTTCTCTTATAAGGTCCCGACCACGCCGGGTCATGATTGGTTGGATATGCTGTTCCATGAACTCTTGATGATAGCAGCGAAGGACATTGGCATCATTGTTCGCGAGCGGCTGCAAAGCGAAATGGAGAAATTCGTGTATGTCGAGTGTGCCTTGACTGTATTCGCGGTAAAAACGCAGATTGGCTTCCTCGTAGAGTTGTTTGTCGACTAATCCCTTGTCGACCAGGAAACATCCCCACAGGTAGTCGCTATCGCCGGCGAGTAAGGTATTATCGAGATCGAACAGGGCGAGAGGCATAAGGCGCGGGCCAGGATTGTTGACAGCGCGCCGATACTACCTGTTCAGCGCTGACGATGCTAGCGAAATTGCATCGGCTGGGCACGACAGTTTGGTTAACTCAAGTCGATTTTGTTCGCCAGGCTCAGACCGTCACATTTACCCACAATCAAATTTGCAGCAGAACTTTTAATCCTCGAATAGTCTGTTAATATCTGAGTAATGAATGTTAATTGCGTCTTAACGGTGATGGCGCAGCGCGACGGAGTTTTTTTGTAAGTGATTGATTCTGATGGGTTCAGAGCCAATGTGGGCATCATTCTGAGCAACCCGGAAGGCAAGGTCTTCTGGGCCCGGCGCAGTGGCCAGAATGCCTGGCAGTTCCCCCAAGGCGGCATTCAAGCGAACGAATCACCGATTGATGCGATGTTTCGCGAGCTCTATGAGGAAACCGGCTTACTCGCAGATCACGTCGATGTCATCGGCAAGACACGAGGCTGGTTACGCTATCGCATACCCAAACGCTTGATCCGTCGTCGCGCTAAGCCATTGTGCATCGGACAGAAGCAAATCTGGTTCTGTTTACGTCTGGTCGGTTCTGAGAGCGATGTTAATCTGAAAAACTGTGAAAAACCGGAATTCGACCGCTGGCGCTGGGTCGATTATTGGAAACCCGTCGAAGATATCGTATTTTTCAAGCGCAGAGTCTATCATCGCGCCCTGAAGGAACTCGAGCCGCTGCTGTTCAGTTGAATGTAGTTGCACAGATGCGGATTTTGTAATGAAACCGCAGAGACGCTGAGGCGCAGAGAACTTCTAAGGTGTGTGAGTACAGGCTTCTAACTTAATCGTCGACAAACAAATAGATAGGTGCAGTGGTTGGTGCTAGCTAATGCCGGCGCAGCGATCTTGACTGGACGGTTTCGCTTTTGCTGATACAGCGCAACAAGACGATTTCTCTAACCAGGATCCCTCACTTTCGGTAGATACTGACGAATTAGCTACACCCGAATAATCAGCTTTTCTCTGCGCCTCTGCGGTTACTTAATACGTAGTTGTTCGAGATAACTGGACTAAACTGGCTGGAATTCGACCAGTAGGACCACCACGATCAGGATCAGCACCGGGAATTCGTTGAACCAGCGATACCAGACGTGGGAATGGATGTTTCTGTCATGTTTGAAGTCGATGACGAGCTTGCCACACCAGATATGATACGCTACCAGCACGGCTACCAGAGCCAGCTTCGCCTGCAGCCACAAGGCTGAATAGGGAAATCCGATGATTTCGATCAGCCAGAAACCGAGCGCGATGGTTATCAGACCTCCGGGGGTAGCAATACCCCAGAACAGCTTGCGTTCCATGATTTTAAACCGCTCGTGGCTGATACCGTCCTCAGAACTGGCGTGATATACGAACAGCCGAGGTAGGTAGAAAAGACCGGCAAACCAGGTCACCATAAAAATAATATGAAAGGATTTAACCCATAACATTGAAATTAGCCACTACAATACTAGATAAAGCGGAATGATACCGTTGTTGAGAATTTCAGCAAGAAAATAATCAATCGAACAAATGAAGAACACGTATTTTAATCCAGGTTTTGAATCATGTTGAGCGCGGGTGTTGTTGGAGGAACCGGCTACACCGGTGTCGAACTGCTGCGTTTGCTGGTCATGCATCCACAGGTCGAGCTGCAGTGCGTGACCTCGCGTTCTAACGTGGGCACCAAGGTGGCCGAGATGTTTCCGATTCTGCGCGAGCATACGGATATAGCCTTCACCGAGCCCGATGATGCGGCACTCGGCGGCTGCGATATCGTTTTTTTTGCGACGCCAAACGGTACCGCGATGACGATGGTTCCGGCTTTACTCGAGCGAGGGGCTCGTATCGTCGATCTGGCGGCCGACTTCAGGCTGACGGATGTGGCTGAATGGCAGCACTGGTACGGCATCGAACATGCATGCCCGGATGTGTTGAGCGAGGCAGTGTATGGACTCCCGGAAATCAACCGTGGCGCGATCGCGGATGCACGCATTGTGGCCAATCCGGGCTGTTACCCGACCGCCGTCACACTCGGCTTCCTGCCGTTGATCGAAGAGGGGCTGATTGACGACCAGCACCTGATTGCCGACGCCAAATCCGGTGTCAGTGGCGCTGGCCGTGGCGCCAACGTCGCCACCTTATTGTGCGAGGCGAGTGAAAATTTCAAGCCGTATGCCGTTGATGGCCATCGGCATTTACCCGAGATCAGGCAGACCTTGGGCGCCGTCGCCGGACACGCTGTCGGCCTGACTTTTGTGCCGCATCTGCTACCGATGATACGGGGTATCGAGGCAAGTCTGTACGCGGTGCTCGAGTCCACCAACGTGGATGTGCATCTGCTCTACAGCCAGCGATATGAGGCGGAACGTTTCGTGGACGTGTTGCCGGTCGGGAGCATGCCTGAAACGCGCACGGTACGTGGCGTCAATATGTGCAGAATCGCGGTCTTTAAACCGCAGGGCAAGGATACCGTTGTCGTATCCGCAGTCATCGACAATCTGGTCAAAGGGGCTGCTGGCCAAGCCGTGCAGAATATGAACATCATGTTCGGATTGACTGAGGATGCCGGACTGAGAAACGTAGCGTTGTTACCATAATGAGTTCGAAACCACTACATACTCGTTATTTGATCACAATCCAACGTCCGGGGCGCTGGGCAATGGGCGTTATCGTCATTATCGCGTTGCTGGCGGCCTCAACTTGGCTGACCTACGAGACGGGTAGGCGAATGGCGGGATTTGACGGCGCGGAGACCGACCGCGTTATCACCGCGCATCAGGCAGAAATTGCACGCTTACAGGCCAGTTTAGCTGAATATCAGCGACAAGCTGCTATGCTTGAGAGGAATAGCAAGATTGAAGATGACGCCAGTGGCGAGCTGATGAAAACGCTGTCCGAGGCGCAAAACGAGGTCTTGGTTTTAAAGAAGGAGCTGGCTTTTTACAAGAGCATCGTTGCACCGGAACAGACCAAACCCAGTCTGGTGATTCAGACCATCCAGCTCAAGCCGGATGTGACTGGCGATTATGATTATAAGATCATGGTCAGTCAGCAGGGCAAAAATGACCGCTTTGCGCGCGGTACCGTCGATGTCAGCATCGAAGGAAAAAAGCAAGGAGTGAAACAGGTGCTCGCTCTGAACACCATTTCTGCGGATGTCAAAAATCCGATGAAGTTTGGTTTCAAATATTTTCAGAATTTCACCGGCAGACTAACGTTGCCGGAAGGCTTCAAGGCAGAATTTATGAGGGTCAAAGTCGATCCCAAGTCGAAGACGCTCGATTCGGTCGACGAAAAGTTTCCCTGGGATGATTTAACGGCTGGAGGTTAGCATGTTGGGCAATAAAAAAATTAAAACATCGAAAATTGAAACACTTATCGGCCAAAGTATCGAAGTTGATGGCGATCTTAGCTTTCACGGCGGGTTGCACCTCGATGGCAAGGTGAATGGCAAAGTCATCGCCGAAAACGGTTCCAAATCGGTTCTGGTCGTCAGTGAGCAGGGCCAAATCAATGGTGATGTCAGCGTTCCCTGTGCAGTGATCAATGGCACGATCAACGGTAACGTCTACGCCAGTGAAAAACTTGAGCTGTCAAACAAGGCCTGTATCACCGGCAATGTGCACTACAATATACTGGAAATGGCTAGCGGTGCCGCCGTGAACGGCAACATGCTTCATACAACGGCCGAGAAACAACTGTTAGAGCACCAAAACGCCACTGTTGCGGAGCCTGAAGAGACTGATCAGGAAGACGTCAGCGATGTCGTGCTGGCGAAAAGTTCATTTTAGGGCTTAGTACAAACGCGCAAGTGAGCACTGTCAGCGTGGGTGTGCCGTGCGTACCGTGAATCGTTACATAGATGGTCTCGTTTGGTACGCGCGGTACAGCATCTGCGATCTCTTCTGCTCTCAACCACAGGCCGAACATGCACCGTTTTCAGCCAGTAATTAATAGTTGACTAAAATACTCAGGAAATGCTATTTTAGCGATATCTAATGTATATAATCGGATATTTGGTCAACAGCTATGAGTATTAACGTTTCATTTACCCCGATGCAGCCTAAAACGGCTGGTACGCCAGCAATCGGTTTTACTGATGCTGCGGCAAACAAGCTTAAGTCACTAATCTCAGAGGAAAATAATCCTAATATCAAGCTTCGAGTGTTCGTCAGCGGCGGTGGTTGCTCCGGTTTTCAGTACGGTTTCGAATTCGACGAAAGCGTCAATGATGACGATATCAAGGTTGAGAAAAATGGCGTGATGATGGTGATAGATACCATGAGCGCTCAATATATCGCCGGTGCTACAGTCGACTATCAAGAAGGCCTCGAAGGTTCGAGATTCGTGATCGACAATCCGAACGCTACTTCAACCTGCGGTTGCGGTGCATCGTTTTCGATTTAGTAAAAAACAAGCATCCATTAAATTAGGAGCCTGTCGGATTTAACGCTGATCTACTGCGGAAAAGCCGAATTTGGTCAGATTCCCCGATCTTTCTCGTTAAATAGCGGTGCTATTCGCCTCAAAAGACCGAAAAATCTGCCTCAAATCGGCTTTCCCTCGCTACGATCGGTCAAGTCCGACAGGCTCCTAG
>JABDQW010000187.1 GCA_013042055.1 Gammaproteobacteria bacterium
CTAGGACACCACGGATACCTATATTTTGTGCGGCGTCAATATCACCCCTGATATCATCGCCAATCATGATGGTGTCACTGGCGCTGCATCCAAGCTTGCTTATCGCACCGTAAAAAAATTTTTGTGAAGGTTTACCCAAAACGATTGCTCGACGCCCACTCGCATGTTCCAGCGCTTTGACGAATGGTGCCGCATCCAGCCTGAGGCCATCTTTTGCACGCCAGTAACGTGTCATACCAAGAGCGACAAGTTGTGTGTCCGCATTATCCATCAATAGTCGAAATGCGCGGTTGAGGGTATTAAAATCCCAGGCTTGACCAAGATCTCCTAAGATTACCGCCTCTGCGCCCTGCTCTGCATTTTCATCACAACGTTCGAATGCAGAGAATTCACTCCGCGTTTCCTCGGGTATAAACAACGCGATTTTTCCTTTGATGTTCTGGGCTAACCATTGGCTTGCTGCAAGCGCGGGGGTAATGAAATCGTCGGGCTCGGATTTGATGCCGAAATTGGCGAGTTTGCTGACCAGCGCTGTGCGCGGACGCGAGCTCGTGTTTGTTAAAAATAAATGAGGAATCTTTTCGTTGATACACCAGTCCATCGCTTCTACGGCACCATCGATAGCGTTTTCCCCTGTGTATAAAACACCGTCGAGATCAAAAAGAATCGCTTTCATGCGTCGCTCTTCTGACATAACCACTCAGGCTCGATAACCAGACGTATAAAAACAACCGGGCTAGCATCAATTTATAACATAACAACAATGAAGTGTTAGTGGATTATTGTCTATTGGTATGTTCGTGTCAGTAAGCTTGGTCTTCGCTCAAAGCGTTGCTATTGCAAGACTTTTCGCACTAAAGCGGCGCTTATGGTGCCAACACCGGCTGATTCTCTTCAGGTGATTGCAAAAAGCTCACCCTGCGACGTGTGCGTCCGCCTTCACGCAAGCGGCGGGCTACCCGTAATTGTTTGAAGGGTATGGAAAAAATTTAGTCAGTTTTTGTCAAGTTTTGTCGATTTTCTTGATTTCACCCATTTAGCATATTATAAATAACTTCTGATATTGCAGGAGTGCATCATGTTTTTCCGTTATAGATTGCCAGTGATAATAGCCGTTTTATCTGTGCTAGCGGCTTCAGTGTACGCGTCTGTAGACTGGCTGCAGTCCAGGAATAACGAAGAGAATGTAGCGCATTCGATGGTGCGCCCAGCGCTGGCTATGAGGGAAAATTCCGTAAGCTACCGGCTGCTGCCCGAGTCAATCATGATGGGTTTATGTTGGCAATCTGCCGATGGATCAAGGCAAGGTATCTTCAAAGATATCAACAACGGTATTGTGCAATGGCGTGAGACAGCTCCTGAACTCCATGGTCACGAGAGTAGCGCAACAAGTCCATACCTGGCGGGAATTTTACCGGATGAGCAACAATTGCTGCGTCAGCTGAAAGAATTATCATTCCATCCGAACGGCTTTATTTTAACCGAACAAACGGCAAAGATTTCGGGAGTACTCACTGTCGCAAACCGTAGCCGGCAAATCATACTGGATCTAGTCAGGCTCAGGCCCGCTGATCGTGACAATGCTCATCAGGACCTGATTGACGTGACTACCTCGACCGCAATAAGTCGGTATCAGCCTGTAAATGAGTTATATACCAAGCAATCCAATATCGATCTGTGTCTTAACATGCAGGCCGCGAGCAATAGCATGACACCTGCGCTTGCGCTGGAAATGCCTTGAGCTTGGTACCACCTAAGAATCACGGGAGCAGGCTAACCCGCATGCAACATGGGGGCTAATCAGGTTTATCTGACCAGTTGGCTGTTGATCTCATCCCTTTTTTCGGAGCCTTCCAGTAGCTCGATTAATGTAAGCGCAAAATCCATAGCGGTACCCGGGCCGCGAGATGTGACAACGTTGCCATCAATTTCAATTGCGGTATCTCTTATATGGATATCTTGATCGTCCAGCGCTTTAAGCACCCCGGGGTATGCTGTCGCGGTTTTGCCGCTGAGCAATCCGGCCGCCGCTAGTGCCTTGGGCGCGGCACAAATCGCGCCGACGTATCTGCCCTTCCCAGCGTGTTTTTTTAGCAGCGCCCGGAGGCTCTCATTATCGCGTAGATGGTCGGCACCGGGTAAGCCTCCTGGTAAAACGACCAGATCAAATGTTTGATCTTCTACAGTGTCGATTGACGTGTCGGGAATGATGGTCGTTCCTCGAGATGCTTTGACAGGTTTGTCATCCAGACCGGCGGTGGTGACATCGACGCCGGCACGTACCAGCAAATCAGTGATAGTAATAGCCTCCAGTTCTTCACAACCCTGCGCCAGTGGTACCAGTGCTCGCGACATTTCTCACTTACTCCAGCTTATTTCTAATTGTAATCATTTCTGATACAGGTACTAGGATCGATTAAATATCGTCAGTCCTTTTAGCAGTAGCAGGGCTTCGTGCAGTTGATAGTCTTCTGTTGCCAGAACCTTTTCGTCTTTGTCCTTGCCCGATGTCTTATCTGATTTCTTCATGTCTTCTTCCGACATCGTCGGGTTACTGATGTGGTTGCTCAAGTCGGATTCCTTTATCCGAGTGACGGAGTCATCATCAGCAGAGGTGACTGTATATTTGTCCAGTATGATGTCGGGTGTAATGCCTGCACCTTGGATCGATCGACCCTTTGGCGTGAAATAACGTGCGGTTGTTATCTTGACAGCACCACCGCTTCTCAGCTCCTGTATAGTTTGTACAGAACCCTTACCAAAGGATTTGCTTCCCATAACGACAGCACGCTTGTGATCTTGCAGTGCACCCGCCACGATTTCCGAGGCGGATGCCGAACCGCCGTTAATGAGCACAACTACCGGGGCGCCATCTAAAACATCGCCGGGCTTGGCATTGTACTCGTAATGTGAATTATCAATTCTGCCTTCGGTATAGACCAGCTTGCCTTTGTCTATGAACAGGTCAGTGACTTCGGCTGCCGCGTTTAAAACACCACCGGGATTGTTTCGCAGGTCTAACACGAGGCCTTTTAATTCGGCTTTGTTTTCTTCTTTGAGGTTATTGATGGCTTGCAGCAGCTGAGGTGCCGTTCTGGATTGGAAGTTACTGATGCGTATGTAGCCGTATCCAGGATCGAGCATTCTGTTCTTGACGCTTTTTACCTTGATGATGTCGCGAGTGACAACGAAAGACAATGGTTTGTCCTCGCCCTCGCGCACCACGGTTAGTTCGATGTCGGTGCCTGGTTTGCCGCGCATGATTTTTACGGCGTCGTTCAGTGTCAAACCTTTGACGGTTTTTTCATCCAGGCGAATGATCAGGTCCCCTGCTTTCAGTCCGGCCTTGTATGCGGGTGTATCATCAATTGGAGAAATGACTTTTACGAATCCGTCTTCCATACCGACCTGTATACCGAGGCCACCAAATTCACCCGATGTGCCGATTCGAAGTTCGTTGTACTCGTCAGGGTTTAAATAAGTCGAATGAGGATCCAATCCAGACAGCATCCCGCGAATGGCATGCTCGAGCAGCACATTGTCTTCGACATCCTCGACGTAGTCGGTTTTGATCCGGGAAAAAATGTCTGAGAAGTTACGCAGCTGATCTAGCGGTAATCCTTTAGCTTCTTCTTTGTTGGCCAGAACATTACCGGTCAGGGAAGCAGATATTCCCAAAAATACGCCGAAGACCAATACCAGCGCGGTCTTGAATTGTTTGCTCATGTCTATCTCCAGGCCGATTTGGCCTATAAGTCACTACTATAGCCCAGTTACGGCGAGATTCGCATGTGTATCTGGGAATATTATATTCATTATTATATATAGAGCTAGCCGCCGTCTACTTGTTCCCGATGTAAGGTCATTCGACAATAGCGGCGAACTTGACGGCACGCGAACACCAGTGTCGGGGATTGATTGGCTTACCCCGGTAGCGGATCTCGAAATAAACACCCGGCAAAGGTTGTCCTCCACTGTCACCGCTGGTGGCAACGGCCTCGCCGGCTTCGATCCAATCACCGGCCTGTTTCAGCAGCGTTTCATTGTGACCATAGAGACTCATATAACCTTCGCCATGATCAATAATCGCAATAAATCCAAAGCCTTGCAGCCAATCTGCGAACGCTATCCGGCCATGGCTGACAGCGCGTACCGGCGTGCCGTGTTTGGTACTGATCAGTACCCCGTTCCATTTCAGCCCCCCCTGCTCGCGTGCTTCACCGTACATCGCCAGGAAGGGTCCCGAAGCTGGCCATGGCAGCCTGCCCTTTTGCTGCTTGAACGGCCGCAGATCGGATGGATTCTGAGGAATATCTGCCAACAGCTCACCGAGTGATTTCAACAGATTCTCAATGCGACTGCGGCTCCCTTCCAGATCGCTGAGGTTTTTTTCCTGATTACTGATTTTTTGTTCCAGTCGCGCCAGTAGCTGATTTTTCTTCAGTCTTTGACTTAGAAGTGCGTTTTTCTGTTTTCTGCGCTTTTTCAGGTTCTGCTGGTATTCGCTCAAGTTGGCGTTCAGCTCTTTATCCAGCTGTTCATGTTTTGCAATGCTGCGTAGAAACGAGCTGATTTGATCTTCCCGGGCCCTGTTCAGGTAATCGAAATAAACCAGAAAACGCCCGAGGCTGCTCACATCCTTTTGATTTAAAAGCAATTTTATCGCTTTTTGATCGCCGATGGCGTAGGCGGCGCGAATCTGCTGCGCGAGGCCCTGACGTTGTGACTTTAATTCGAGCTGTAATTGTCCAATTTCTCCTTCCAGGCTGGCAATGCGCTTTTTGAGTTCTTGAGTTCGATTCTCAGTTTTATCTAATTGTTTGGAATTCTTACTAATCTCGCTCTCAAGCTGTTTCAATTCAGTGACAACATGGCCGCGTTTATGGCGCGAGCTTTTCAGGTGCTGCTGTACTTTCGTTATGCTTTGCTGTACCCGATCGAGCTTTTTCTGATAGCGCTCGAATTCATCATTCTGAGACGCCATAACAGCGGTTTCTGTCGTAAACAGAACAAATAATAGAATGAAAAGGCGCTTTGCCGCTCTGGTCTTAGGGTGCATTTGTGTTTGAATTCATCTCCGATAACCTAACCAGGGGGGTCACGCCATCGAGAAAGATACAAATTATTGCCTGTTTTCTGCTAATTAGAGTATTTTTTTAACTATAATTGTGTATTAGTGTATCGCTGTTTACTTATATAATTATAAATAACACATATCAGGTTTCGTTAATGATGAATATCGCAGATCTTGAAAATACGGTATTGATGACCCGTGAAGAGGATATCAATCGCGCGTCTCGTTCGCTTAAAGCCATGTCTCACCCGCTAAGACTCAAAATTTTGTGCACCTTGGGTAACCAGGAGGTGAGTGTACAAGATATTGTTGAGTCCGTGGGCACATCACAAAGCAATATTTCCCAGCATCTTGCTATTTTACGAGATAAGGGTATCCTCGCATCGCGTAAAGATGCGAACAAAGTGTTCTATCGTGTCAGCGATACGCGAACACTGCGTTTGATCGGCATGATGCAGGACGTCTTCTGTTCTGCTAGAAAGATCCAGGATTGAGCCATTTCTGGGTTGTGGTGAAATAGACTAAGACTGTGTTTTTATGGAACAATTTATCGAATTTGCAAGTAATCATTTACTGCTTGTGGGCGCCTTTGTCGTCGTTTTAGCACTGGTAGTCAAGGCTGAATTCGATCACCAATCGGGAAAAGCGAATCAAATGGACCCGACGGCTGCGATTCGCTTGATGAATAACGAGCATGCGGTCGTACTTGACGTTCGTGAGGTATCGGACTTCAGTAAGGGACACATCAAGAATGCACAAAATGTTCCGATGTCCGCACTGAAAAGCCAGCTCGATAGCCTGGATAAACATAAAGATAAACCCGTGTTGGCCTATTGCCGTAGTGGTCATCAATCCGGCAGAGCCTGTAGAATGCTGAAACGTTCTGGATTCAGTAATGTGCATAATCTTGCTGGCGGAATCTTGAACTGGCAAGATGCCAACTTACCGCTTACCAAAAAATAACCGTCAAATTATATTTCTAGAGATAAAACATCATGGCTGAGGAAAATCAACCAGCGCAAGGGCAACCCCAAGAGCAGGCGCAGGAACAACATTTTGCGATACAAAAAATCTATCTGAAAGACGTATCATTCGAATCACCCAATGCACCAACCGTATTTACTGAGGGCGAGTGGAAGCCTGAGGTCAACATCCAATTGAACAGCACCAATCAATCATTGGGTCAGAATACTTATGAGGTCGATCTAAAGATTACCGTCACTACAAAACATAATGACAAAACAGCATTTTTAGTCGAGCTGACCCAGGCAGGAATATTCACGGTAGCTGGCTTTGCAACGGAAAACCTGAAAGGTATGCTGTCTGCATACTGCCCAGAGACGCTCTTTCCATTCGCGCGCGAAGGAATCGCCGAGCTCGTCAGTAAAGGCGGTTTCCCGCCGTTATTGCTCGCGCCAGTCAATTTTAACGCCTTATATTTGCAACAAACGCAACAGCAAGCTGCAGCCGCGCAGGATACCGCACATTAAGCCAAATGTGGAACCAAGGCAGGCGTTATAGTAACGGCAGCGAAGCTAACGGATTCAGGGTCTTACAGTATAGAGCCAGCGCTAAACCTTTGGGAATCGACACCGTCGATGCTGCGTGCAGGAATTTGCTGAGGTATTTCCAATTGCCGGCAGGATTCCTATGCTCTCAGGGATCATGACGGCTTGAAGACACCAGTCAAAACAGTCACGGTGCTAGGAGCGGGATCGTGGGGTACGGCGCTCGCGATCCATCTGGCCCGGGCCGGTCTCGATGTCAGGCTATGGGCGAGGCGTGTTGAGCACGTCGAGCAGATGCAACAGCAACGTTGCAATCAGCAATATCTACCTGATGTCGGGTTTCCCGATAATTTGACTATTTATCACAATCTTGCTGAAGCACTTCGTGGTGACGAGTTGCTCGTTTTATTCGTCATACCAAGCCATACATATCGGGCATTTCTTCAAGCATCAGCTACGCTGTTTCATGCTGGGATGACCATCGCTTGGGCCAGTAAGGGGATCGAGGAGGGAGCCGGTAAACTCTTGCACCAGGTCTTTGCCGAAGAAGTACCCCAGTGCGACAAATTGGCGGTAATCTCTGGGCCGACATTCGCACGCGAAGTAGCACGCGATCTACCCACGGCGATCACAGTGGCATCCGAAAAGCAAGAAGTCGCCTACGAATGGCGTAATTGCCTGCATACTGGCTATTTTCGTGTTTACACGAGTAATGATATGGCTGGTGTTGAACTCGGTGGTGCCTTAAAAAACCCATTGGCAATCGCGGCGGGTATCGCCGACGGACTAGGTTTTGGTGCCAATTCCAGAGCAGCGTTGATCACCCGTGGTCTGACAGAAATCATGCGTCTCGGAGAAGCCATGGGATGTAACCGTGACACCTTCATGGGACTGGCAGGTCTCGGTGATTTAGTCCTGACCTGCACCGATGATCAATCTCGCAACCGCAGGACCGGTCTTTTATTGGCCGAAGGCCTTAGTAAACAGGAGATCGTAAAAGAAATCGGGCAGCAGATCGAAGGTGTTCGCTCCTCCCAGGAGGCAGTTAGGCTAGCGCAAAAATACCGGGTCGAGTTACCCATTATCGAACAGGTGCACAAAGTGCTGTATCAGGGATTTCACCCGCACGATGCGGTGCGTTCGCTGCTTGAACGAAAATCCATTGCAGAATTACTCTGAATCCAGCATCGTCAGTGCCATCAACAGGATAGATTCGCGCAACTTCCATCTACAACGCCCTTACTGTAATCCGTTGTGTCATATCCTGGCAAAATGATCGCTAACTCGCAAAATCTTGTAACAAAACGTAATAGCTATTAGAAATCGTCTTAGTCTGTGCCTGTGTGGTGTCTGCTTCAGCGAAGCGAGTGCTTGGCGCGGATCATGAGGGCACGGTTATCGGCGGTTGCGGCACAAACATAAAACTCGAAGACTAAAACAGGTACGGCTATCAGCGGTATTACATCCCGCGCCTCGATCGCAATCATCCGGCAAGCGCGCTTTAGACCGATTTGAGCTATTCCCATAAGCAGCTGTTCCTTCAGGCAAAACGTATGTCACTTCGGGTTTCGTCGGGTGCGGCAAAGTTATTCTGGCGCAAGCCTTCGTAGACCAGCACAGCCACGGCATTGGACAGGTTCAGGCTGCGGCTGTGTTCCAACATTGGGATCCGAAGCACTCTATCCGGACCGATTGAGTCTAAATACTCGTTTGGAAGTCCGCGGGTTTCAGGGCCAAACACCATCGTATCACCCATCTCGAAGCGCGCATCTGTGTAGGGTCTGGTGCCGCGCGTTGAGATTGCATAGACATTGTCGTCTTTACAACAGGCACTAGTCAGGTCAGAATGAATTCTGACATCAGCCCATTCATGATAATCCAGACCCGCGCGACGCAGCTTCTTGTCGTTAAGGTCAAATCCCAAGGGCTGGATGAGATGTAGCCGGCACCCGGTATTCGCACAGAGACGGATGATATTACCTGTGTTCGGGGGTATTTCAGGCTGGTACAGCACAATATTGAACATGGAAGGGTTCTATCTCCTGTTATGACCTCACAATCCAAATACACCCCGAAACGAATTAAGGCAGCGGCTTCTGCTATATATGTCTGATGGGGATAACAATTGCTATAAACGGGGCATAGTATGCCTGAAACAGCGATGAAAGCAGATATGTCTGACAAATCAACATTATTGTTGGTCGACGATGACCCTTTGATTACCGAAAGTCTGGGTTTTATGTTGAGTGCAGAATACGAGGTGATCACGGCAGATACCCGAAAAGCGGTTAACGACTGTCTGCTGGCGCTTCGCCATTATCCTGATATTGCCTTGGTTGACCTTGGACTACCGCCGTATCCACACAAGCCAGATGAAGGCTTCGCACTGATTCGGGAACTGATGACTAAAAGTCCGAACATCAAAATACTGGTGTTATCGGGCCAGGATAATGATGTCAATATTCAGCATGCACTAGCCTTGGGCGCAGTCGATTTCGTCGCGAAACCGGCCGACCCCGGCCTGCTACTGAGCCGCTTGCAGCATCAACAAAGGCTGCACGCGATCGAGATTAAACGCCAGAGTTCGGATGATTCCCGTCTAGTCGGTGGCAGCGCATCGATCGAAGCGGTGCGCAACCAAATCCAGCAGTTTGCGGATTCGCCTTTTCCGGTATCGATCGAAGGTGAATCGGGGACAGGTAAGGAAATGATTGCCAGAGCCCTGCATGAGAGAAGTAAACGTAAGAATGATCCATATATCGTGATCAACTGTGCGTCGCTCGCACCCGAATTACTGGAAGCGCAACTGTTTGGCCACAGGAAGGGGGCTTTTACCGGGGCTGAACAGGCACACAGCGGCTTTTTTATCGAGGTGGGCGACGGCACGCTGTTTCTAGACGAGATCGGCGAGCTGCCACTGGCGCTACAGAGTAAGTTGTTGCGTGTACTCGAGACCGGTGAATTTTATCGGATTGGTGAAACGCAGATCCATCAATCGCACGCCCGTATCGTCACCGCAACCAACAAGGTCTTGAGCGAAGAAGTGGCCGCAGGTGATTTCAGACGGGATCTTTATCATCGTCTCGGAATTCTTCGTATCCGTATGCCGCCATTGCGTGAGCGGGAAGGCGACAAGCTCTTGCTCCTGGATCATTTTCAGCAGATGTACGCCGATACTGTCGCGCCGTTCACGTTTGATGATGAGGCTCTGTCGTTGTGGAACACGTACGTTTTTCCGGGCAATGTTCGCGAACTCAGAAATATCGTCATACGGCTGGGTACAAAGTACCCCGGTCGGACCGTTACACGCCAACAGTTACACGACGAGCTCGAAACACAGTTGTCGGCGGATGTGTTCAATAGAAAAAGTACGCCACTGACGGATGAGTACCTGACTGAAAAGCTGGATGCCGGTGAGCTAGTTCTCGATGATTTGCTTGACGAATTGGAGAGCCGTTGTATACGCATCGCACTGGAGAAATACAACAATAATATCAGCAAGGCCGCTGAAGCCCTGCATGTGAACAGAACAACTCTGTATAGCAGGGTGCAAAAACTGGGGAAGATTTAAATGTATCTCGAGCATTTTGGCCTGGAGCGGCCGCCGTTCAAAATAACGCCCGATACCAGTATGTTTTATCAGGGCAGCAAACGCGGTGCCGCACTGGAGGCGTTGATTTATGCGATCAGATCAGGTGAGGGCATCATCAAAGTGGTTGGCGAAGTCGGCAGTGGCAAGACCATGCTTTGCCGTATGCTGGAAGTGAGGCTGTCTAATATCGTCGATATCGTTTATATCGCTAACCCGAATCTATCGCCGGACAACATCCTGCATGTAGTCGCGCATGAATTAGATCTCAATGTAAAAACCAGCGAAAGCAAGCTTGATGTGATGCAGAAGCTGCAGGACTATTTGTTGAGAAAGCATGCCAATAACCGTCAGGTCGTTGTTTTCGTCGAAGAAGCGCAGAGCATGCCAGTGGATACACTCGAAGAAATCCGTCTGTTGAGTAATCTCGAAACCGACCAGCATAAGTTGCTGCAGATGGTTTTGTTTGGCCAACCGGAGCTGGATGACAAGTTGGCGCGGCCTCAAATCAGGCAACTAAAAGAGCGTATCACGCACAGTTTCCATCTCGATCCGTTCCCACCGGAAGACACCCTGGATTATCTGAATTTCAGGCTGCGAGCTGTTGGCTATCGAGGGCCAAGTATCTTCAATCAACGCACAGCGAATGCAGTTGAAAAGTACTCCAGTGGTTTGTCGAGACGCATCAACATCATTGCAGACAAAGCATTGATGGCGACCTTCTCGGACGGAAGCCATGAAGTGAAAACCAGTCACGTGGCAAGCGCAGCCAAAGACAGTGATTTTTTCAAGGCAATAAACTTCAGCCCGGTAATCATGGCGATCTGTGCCATCATCACGCTGCTACTCGCGGTCTGGTTTGGCAGTATGTTGCCGGGCTGGATATCGGCCGATGATAGTGCTGTCGCACATGAACAAGCCAGAACGAATATGTTGGCGATGAATTCGGACGTGGCAGCCCTGTCTGCGGCGATGACGACAAGCTCGGGTAGGATAACCCGGGACAGACACTCGGTGCACGCTGATAGCGCTCCAGGCTTGCTCGCACAACGGCTACTCGAAACAGAGAGATGGCTGGTTGAAGTTGATGACAGTCATTTCAGTATCCAGTTGTTCATGACCCAAATCTCCGATGCGCAGGCGGTCGAGGACTTTTTGCGCAATCCCCCCGATCTTCTTGATTTTCAAAAGATCTTCGTCTATTACACCATGATCGGAGGAAGTCGTATGTACAGCGTTTTGTACAGCGATTTTGACTCGCGAAAAACTGCGCGTTCCATACTACAGAGCCTACCAGCGGAGATGAAAGCTGCTCAGCCTTTCTTGCGCCGTGTTAGCGCACTCAAGAAGGATCTTGAATCAAGCAGTTGAGCTTGTGGCGCGAGTATGCATGAAACATGCATTTTGAACCGGGACAATTCATGAGCAGAACAACAACAAGCAGTTTGGTTTTCGGGCTACTATTGGTTGCAGGATGCGGTGCATCCAATCCGCCGGCAGTGTCTGAAGGGCATCTGATGTTTGATAAGTCGCCTGCAGACAACATTCCCGAGCCAGTTGCACGGGTTCCAGTGTTGCCAAAACCGCAAAAAAGGCCTGATCTGGAGACGTACACGGTTGTCGTCAACGACGTACCGGTACGGGAATTGTTGTTTTCGATGGCGCGGGATGCCAGGCTCAATCTTGATATCGGGAGTGATATCGAAGCTAATGTCACAATGAATGCGATCGATCAGACCTTGCCGAAGATACTCGATCGAATCGCACGCCAAGCCAATATCCGCTATCAGTTGCTCGATGACACACTCCGCGTGCAGGCGGATAAGCCCTTCTTAAAAACCTACAGCATCAGCTATCTGAACATTTCGCGAAGGAGTGCAGGGACGGTCGAGGTTTCATCAGAAATCCGCTCTACCGGGACGGGCAATATCCAAGGGGGGCAGGGTGGCGCCAGCAGTGGCAAGAGCGGAAATGACTCAAGCTCCGTAGTGCAGAATACCTCGAATAACCATTTCTGGAAAACACTGGCGATAAATATCGCGGCCATGATCGGTCAACCGGTGAAAGCGAGCGATCAGGACAATGTCCAGACCGGCGATAACATCATCGTCAACAAGGAAAGCGGCATGATTGCGGTCAAGGCGACAGCTAAACAACACGCTCAAATACAGGCGTTCATTGACAAGGTTCTCGATAGTGTGCAACGGCAGGTGCTGATCGAGGCCACCATCGCCGAAGTCAAACTCAGCGACCGTTACCAGGCGGGTATCGACTGGTCGCTGGTAACCAGTGACCCGAACACGACCACAACACAGGATCTACTCGGCGGAAATCTCGGTTCAACACCATTTTTTTCTTTCAATATCGCAGAAACAGTCGATGGTAATCCGCTGAATGTGACATTGAAAGCACTGGAAACCTTCGGTGATGTGAAGGTTTTATCAAGCCCCAAGGTCATGGCGATCAATAACCAAAGCGCGCTTCTGAAAGTCGTGGATAATGAGGTGTATTTTACGACTAACGTCGAAGCTGTTCCTGGATCGGTTAATCAAAATGCGTTCGTTACAATCGATACTGATGTCAACACGGTACCGGTGGGTTTCGTCATGGCGGTGACACCCTTCATCGACAGCAATGATTTCGTGACACTCAACGTGCGCCCGACGATTTCACGCATCATAGACTTCGTTAAAGACCCCAACCCAGCACTGGCCGAAGCGGGCGTCACGAGCGAGATACCTGTAATCCAGGTACGTGAGATCGAGTCGGTATTGAAAATAGGAAATGGCGATACCGCAGTAATCGGTGGTTTGATGCAGGATCAGATCGACAAATCCACCACTGGTGTTCCGATACTGTCGAGCATCCCGTTACTGGGCACTTTGTTCAGCTATCAGGATGACACGTATGTCAAATCCGAGCTGGTCATTTTTATACGGCCTGTCGTTACCCGGGATGCAAGCCTGGCAGGTGATTTCAAAGCTTACAGAAAGTATCTGCTGGAAGAGCTGCATAGCGACAACACCGAACAATTGGAGTCCGCGCAAAAACAATACACGAACTCAGCGGAAGCGAGTCATTAACCACATGAGTCTGTTACTGGATGCCCTGAAAAAAGCCGCACAGGAAAAGCAGAATTCAGATACTGCAGAAGATAGCCCTGATGCTATCGCCGGGCTTACACTTCACCAGACAGCAGATCAGCAGCAAGCGCCAGCGCACTCATTCGAAGATCTGGCCGACGAACCGATCGAGCTCGAACTGCAGGATGAAGGGCTTGCGCTGTCTGCTGATATTGAAGCGGTAGCATCGGAGGAGCACGTAACTCGAGCCGAAGAAGTTTTAGCGGGCTATCGTATAACACCGACACCGTCAACGGTTACAGATGAAGCACTCGAGTTGCTAGTCCATAAAAGCAACCGAGCGTATAAAAAATCCCGGTTAATGACCTGGGGAGGGGTTGTTGCCGCTTCTTTGGTTCTGCTGACAGCTAGCGGTTTGTATCTTTATTTCGATATGCTCGCAGAAATTGCAATGATGCAGCGCAAGCATCAGATTGCTCTCGCTACGCTCAAGTCAAAAACAAAAATCGAGGAAAATCTGACATCCCTGGCAGCCGTATCCGAGTCTGGGATACAAGCTCAAACTGAGAAGCGGCGTGAAAAAAAAACAGCCAGGCTAGCAACCGTAAGCCAGACGACGTCCTCCAATCCGCACACGAATCAATCCAGTACGCAGACTTTTAGCGTGCACAAAGAAAGGAAGCCGGATCCATTGAGTGATACCTTGCAACGCGGCTGGGCAGCGTATCAGAACAAGGAGTATGAAATGTCTGGGCGTGCATACAGACGCGTACTCGATCAAGAGCCGGATAACCGGGACGCCTTACTCGGTTTGGCAGCTGTTTCACTACAACAGGACGATATCGATACAGCGAAAGACATGTATTTGCATTTACTCGAACTCGATCCACGTGATGCGCATGCGCATGCAGGTATGGGTCAAATTGCCCAGAAAACTGGTGCCGATTTGAGTGAGGAAAAGTTGAAGCAGCTGATCGAGTACCAGCCCGATGATGCGCACCTGCAGTTTACGCTGGGAAACCTGTATATACAGAAAAAAAGCTGGCCACAAGCACAACAGGCCTTTTTCAATGCGTGGAAAGCCGATAGTCAGAATCCGGACTATGCGTACAATCTGGCGGTGAGTCTGGATCATCTCGGCAAGCACAAAGCGGCCAAAGCGCTCTATCAGGATAGCCTGAAGCTGGCTGCAGGCAAGAATGTCAGTTTCTCTGAAAAGGCTGTTAAGAGCAGGCTGGCTCATCTCGGGGCGTTACCATAAGCATGAACGCACCTGCAGTCATCAAGAAGAAAAAGCGACTCGGCGAGGAGCTTATCGAAAAGGGCCTGGTCACGCCTGACCAGGTTGAGATTGCGCTGACCGAACAAAAGAAGACCGGCCGTCTGATCGGTGAAATACTGGTTTCGCTTGGTTTCGTCTCTGAATCCGTTATGCGTGATGTGCTCGGTAAGATTCTGGGCATCGGCAGCGTTGATTTGAGCAGCGTAATTCCCGATCAGGATGCGCTAGCGTTAATTCCTAAGGAATTCGCCGACCGGCACACGATAATGCCTGTCAGTTATGATGAACGCGCGCAGCAGCTCAAGATTGCGATGAAGAATGCTTCCGATTTGATGGTACAGGACAGAATCCATGCATTAGTCGGGCGCAAGACGGAGATTATCCCGCTCGTCGCCGGTGTTGGTGAAATCAAGAGAGCCATCGACCAGTTTTACGGTTACGAGTTATCGGTCGATGGCATTCTGCACGAGATTGAAACGGGTGAGATCGACTATAAAAGCCTTGATGCTATAGATGATGAGTACAGCCAGCCATTGGTGCGTCTGGTTGATGCGATTCTCGCAGATGCGGTAAAGCGTGAATCCTCAGATATACATTTTGAACCAGAAGATGGCTTTTTGAGATTACGCTACCGCATTGATGGCGTGCTGCGCCAAATACGCAGTCTACACAAGGATTATTGGTCCGCGATCGTCGTGCGACTGAAAGTTATGTCAAAAATGAACATCGCCGAAACGCGTATACCACAGGATGGCAGGCTAAGTTTGCAAGTACAGGGCCACCGCGTTGATTTTCGAGTTTCATCTCAACCAACAACGCATGGTGAAAACATCGTCCTGCGTGTGCTCGATCGCGCCAAGGGCATTGTACCGCTGGATATGCTCGGCGTTAATGAATCGTCGCTCGATACCTTGCGTTTGATGATGGCAAGGCCAGAAGGAATCATACTGGTTACCGGGCCGACGGGTAGCGGTAAAACCACCACGCTGTATTCCATGCTCAACTACGTCAAATCAGAGCAAGTCAATATCATGACGCTGGAAGACCCGGTCGAGTATCCGGTTGATATGATCAGGCAGACATCGGTCAATGAAGTTGCTCGGATGGATTTTGCCAACGGCATTAGATCCATGATGAGGCAAGACCCGGACATTATTCTAGTTGGTGAGATCCGGGATGAGGATACAGCAGATATGGCGTTTCGTGCGGCGATGACCGGGCACCAGGTGCTCTCTACCTTGCATACCAACTCAGCGATAGGTGCGATCCCACGTTTATTGGATATTGGTGTACTACCAGATATTATGACTGGCAACATCATCGGTATAATCAGCCAACGTCTGGTCAGGCTGCTGTGTTCATCATGCAAAAGACCATGGCTTGCCGACGAAATGGATAGTAAGTTGTTAGGCGTCGAGTACATTAACGAAGCGTTGACAATCTATGAAGCCAGCGGCTGCCCAGAGTGTTATAACACCGGCTACAAAGGCCGTGTCGGTATCATCGAAGCATTACGTATTAATAATGAGCTGGATGAACTGATAGCCACGCGAGCAACGCTAGGTGAGTTAAGGGAATGTGCGAAAGCCACGGGGTATCGAACACTGGCAGATGATGCGATTCGGCGCGTGCTCAATGGTGAGACTTCACTACAGGAAATATCACGCGTCATCGATCTGACGCAGAGGCTGATGTAGATGCCGGATTATAAATTCAGGGCGATCGATGCTGCGGGTAAGGTGCGCTCGGATACGATGGTCGCGAGTAACCCAATGGAGCTTGAGAAACGTTTGGGCAGCATGGGCTTCGACTTGCTAAGTTATAAGGAACACCGCAATAAATCGATTTCTATACTTCAGAAAAAAACCATTTCACGACGTGATCTAATAAATTTTACTTTTCATATCGAGCAGTTAACCAAGTCCGGTGTTCCGCTGCTGGACAGCCTTAAAGATATTCGTGATAGCATCGAATACAGCCGCTTCACAGACGTGCTTCAAACCGTAATTGATGATATCGAAGGCGGTAAAACCTTTTCGCTTGCACTGTCAGAGCACCCATCGATTTTTGATAAGATTTACGTAACCCTGATAAAAGTAGGTGAGGAAACAGGCAACCTACCCGCGGTGTTAAAGGACCTCGGCGAAATGATTATGTGGCAGGATGAACTGGCATCAAGCACGAAAAAGATAATGATATATCCCGCGATCGTGATCATCGTGGTGCTATCCGTTGTCGCCTTTCTGATGATGTATTTGATGCCGCAACTACTTCCATTCATCAGAAATATGGGCACGGAGATTCCTCTACATACAAGGATATTGGTCAGCGTATCTGACATATTTGTAAATTACTGGTATTTGATATTTTCGCTGCCGATTGCCTTGTACATAGCCCTTGTTATGACCGCGAGAAAGAATGTTGTAGTCAGACAGTTAATCGACGGGCTAAAACTGAAAATTTGGCTAATCGGGCCTTTAAGTACAAAGATCAAGCTCGCTCGGTTTGCGAACTATTTTGCCATGATGTATAGCTCTGGTATCACCGTGCTTGATGCGCTCAGTATATCTGAAAACATGGTCGATAATCTGGTGCTGGAAGAATCGATAAATAAGGCCAGAAACAGTATATCTGAAGGTGCGAAAATAAGTGAAAGCTTCGAGACTGTAGGTGTATTTCCGTCAATGATAGTACGTATGCTCAAGGTTGGTGAAGATACCGGCGCAATGGATGAGGCATTGTTGAATGTAAGTTACTTTTACCACAGAGAAGTCAAAGAGTCGATCGACAAGCTCGAGCCGGTGATGATGCCTGTTTTGACGATATTACTAGGTGGCATCATGTTATGGATAATGATGTCGGTGCTTGGGCCGGTATACGATGCGATATCGAATATTCAGGTGTGAGCCGAGGATAGAATGAAAAGGTTATTCTATTTTTCAGGGCATCGCTTGTCAGTGTTTCATTGGAGCGGCAGATCCTTCGTTGGTGCATGCTCGTTCGAGGCCGATGATAATGGCTTTGAAAAGTTCAGGCAGTATCTACAGTCTTCAGCAAAAATAGCCACCGGCATGTTGCTCGACATTATCGAAGAGGATTTCAGAAAAGAGCTGATACCGCATGTTATGGGTAAGGATAGAACGGCTGTTATAGATCGGCTGATTGACCGCCATTACCGCTCGAGCAGGCATTATACATATTCAGAGATACAAGGACAGCAGAAGTCAGGACGCAAAGACGACGAGGTGCTGATCGCCGCCATAACCAACCCGGATCTCGTTAGGCAGTGGATACGTGTGATCGAGGAGTGTAACGTGCCGCTCTCGGGCATCTGGAGCCTTCCGCTGATCAGTAAAAGCCTGCTTGCAGCGATCGGTGCGAAAAAAGGACCAGTGTTGTTGGTCAGCCAGCAAGTTAGCAGTAACTTGAGGCAGACGTTTTTCATGAATGGAAGGATGATATCGAGCAGGCAATCGGTAATTAATCAGGATGCAGCTAATATAAGTAACATCGGAAATCTTGCGTGGCCAGAACTTGACAAAACCCTGACATTCATCAGGAACCAGCACCAAATTGATGAAGCAGATGTCATTAACGTGCATATACTGGGTTCAGATGCGCAAATAGATTCGTTGGAAAGAACCTTCGTTTCCAATGATCAGAATCACTATCATATTCACCGGTTGAGAAGCATATATCAAAAGTTGGGAATTGATGGTCTGCCTGAAAGATTTGCTGACGGTATATTCGCATGGATTGCAGTGAATAAATTTGGTACGAGTAGTCATTATGGCAGCAAAGACGAATTCGATCGTTTCTATCACTCACTTGCGTCAAATGCCCTATATGCGGCTTCAGTGCTTGTCGTGATTGCCGCTTTGTTGTTGACTGAGTCAAATATATCAGAAGGTATATCCAACAAGGAATCGACGACATTGCTACAGGCGCGGACCAATGAATTCATACGTGTCTACCAGGCAAAATATCAGGAACATGAAGGACTTTTCTCAAACGCTGATTTGATGAATACAGCGGTCGGCTTGGTTGGGCAGATTAAGGCAAACAGCAGCGTATCACCCTTGGATTTCATGGTCGAGCTGAGTAAGTCGATGAGTAACCCACAACTTGGCCGTGTATACATTGATAAGATTCAATGGTCTACGAGGCAGATTGACAACTCTCAAAGAAGTGCGTCGCGAACAAGAGGCAACAGAGACGCAACATATGCCACAACCAATATAACGTCGACCAACGATATTCAGCACGTTGCCGTTGTATCCGGCAGGATCAAAGCCACACCGAATAATTACAGAGATTCTATAAACCAGATTAACAATATCATAGCGGTGCTCAATGCGAATGAACGCATAGAAGACGTGAGTGCAATTGATTTGCCAGTCGAGGTCAGGCCTGACAAAAAATTTGCTTCAGAAAGCAAGATGTTTAGCGTTAGTCGAAACCGCAGCGACGGTACAATGTACGGGCATTTCTCATTAAGAATTGTCATGAAGGCGCCGGCGAATGTATAAGTCATTTAACTTTCTGGCGGTTAAAAAGTCATTGATCTTCTTTGTGGTTGTTCTGGTTTCAATGGCCGCGGTGGTCGTGTTGTCGGGCATATATAAATCCAACGCAAGCAGTGAAAATACCTTAATGTTAAGAAAAATGCGTGGCTGGAGTAATAAGATTGACAAGGCCAACAGGAATAACCGAATTTTGGTTCAACACGAAGACGCATTCAAAAAGCTCGTAGAAAATGCTGTGATAGGTGATGAAAACAGGCTGAGCTGGGTAGAGGTTGTGCAAAAATTCGCGGATACTCGCAAGATTCCGTCAGTGAAATACGATATAGCTAGTCAGGTTATGCTTGATAAGAAAATGTTGGACAAGAAATTTCAAAATATTGATGTGTACAAAAGCGTGATGTCGCTCGATATGAAAATTTTGCACGAGGGAGATCTGTTCGAGATGATGGGGTCCCTGACAAGCGAAGCCAAAGGGCTGGTAGCAATTGATAAGTGTGATCTGGAGCTGATCGATAAGGATATCGCTGAAGGCAATATCCTGTCTGATGCCAGGCATAACTTGACAGCATATTGTGAGCTCAGCTGGTATACGTTAAAACGAGCCAATGGTGCATGAATATGCTTATGTTGGGTAATCTTGCCAGGTATCGGAAATATATCGCATTTACATTCCTAGCGCTGGGTTCGGGCCCGGCGGCATCAGAAGCAAGATTCGATGAGCTGGGTAGGCTTTTTACAGATGCCGCACAAAGGGAGAAGTTAGAGGCGGTCAGACACGGTGCTTATGGTCAGCAGCTTGAAAGCCCCAGCGCTGTTACCGAAGTTACGGTGAATGGTGTCATGCTGAGAAGTGATGGCGAGAGTGTAATATGGGTAAATGGCAAAAGCACGCTTGACGGCCAGCCAGGAAAAGGTGTCCATGTCCGTGCCAGAGCAGCGAGCCCTGACAACTTTAGTGTTCCAATAGAGGTCAATGGCCGGTATATAAGCATGAAGCCGGGTCAAAGCTGGTCTGATGGATCAGGTGAAATCAAGGACAACTACTGACATTCTTGTATGTCAAGCGTTGCTCAAGTCTCAGCTAGAAAGCAAGATGGCATAGTAGTGCTTGTGCTTGTGATCTTGATTGCTATGTCTACAATCGGATATTTCTTAAACGAATTTTCGCCCGGTAGAGTAAAACATCAACAGAAGATCTCAACCGGTCAATCACTAAGTCGGGCAAAAGATGCTCTGCTTGCATATGCGGTCTCTCGGGCGGACGTTGCGACACCATCTGCACAGCCGGGACGTTTAGGTTATTTGCCTTGTCCTGCAAATAACAATGGGGAAGGTAATTCAGTCGGAAATTGCGGCGCTCAAAACGAAGCGGCCCTAGGCTGGTTTCCCTGGCGCTCACTGGGGTTACCACCATTGAGAGACGAAAGTGGGGCCTGCCTGCTATATGCTGTCAGTGGGTCGTACAAATTCAGTCCGCCGCCAGATATGTTGAATGAAGACAGCTACGGCATGTTCCAGGTGGTGGATGAGAATCTCAATGTGGTGCAGGGGATCAATCCTGAAGACAGAGTCGTTGCGATCATTTTTGCACCAGGTAGTGCCTTGCCAGGCCAAACGCGGGTATACAATGCCGGATCGCAATGCGGTGACGATGTGAATAATTTCGGCGCGTATCTGGATACTTTTGTCGGTGCCTTGGGCACCATCGATAATAGCGATGTTACGACCGGTATAGAAGATCGTATCGATCAGTTTATACGCGCTACGCAAGAATCCATTTCCAACGGCGTAGTCAATGACCGCTTCATAACAATTACCCGTGATGAAATCTGGTC
>JABDQW010000188.1 GCA_013042055.1 Gammaproteobacteria bacterium
GAGTCGAGCAGATACTCAATGCCTCAGAACAGGAATAAAACTAATCAGGTGCTAACAGCAGAACAATATAAAAACTGATGTTAACGATTACAACGAACAAGTGGTCTTTAGTCGGCAGCAGAAATCGCCCGGAACGTGAACTTCGCAAAATGTAAAAAATCATGTGAAAGAAAATCGATGGAATGGATTTGACGCATCCAGTTATCTATGTGCAGGCGCATATTGGATACAGAAACTGGTGAGCAAGAGCCTGAAAACAATACTGGTGGTAACAACATGACAGCGATCCAACCAGAAGCAGATCTGAGGCAAATGACCGGATAAGATCAATATAGGTGAGTAAGATATGAACAATGCACTATCTAAAGGCTTATTTCGCTACTGGGGTCTACCTAGAAGCGCCGTTGTAAATATGAAGATAGGTACCAAGTTTCTAATGATCGTGGCGTTTGTGGTATCAGGCTATTTTGCTGTCGGGTATACCTTTCACGCTATGAAGCTCAATCAACTGGACATGGATGTGTTGAACGAAGAGGTGCAGCGGTTCAAAAGACTGGTGAATGAAATAGAGGACAGTGTCGCCGATGTCCGAGTTTATGAAATCGAATTTCTAATAACTAACAATTCTGACTTCATTGAAAAGAGCAAGCACTCAATCGCCGAGGTCAACAGCGCCATCGATAATTTAAATATTATTGACCTGGATGAGGAAATCGAGGAAGTCATCGAGGAGGTGAGTGTATCGATCAATAACTTGGAGAATTTTTTGATCGAGTTGGTCGTTACAAAGCAGGAACTGGGTCTCGATCACAACAGTGGCCTACATGGGGAATTGCGCAAGGCGGTGCATGATATTGAGCAGATACTACAACTCAAGAACACGCTAGAGTTAAAAAATTCCATGTTGATGATGCGCCGTCATGAAAAAGACTACATGGCACGAAAGCTTGATAAGTACGTGAACAAGATGGAAGGTGAGCAAAAACGCTTCGCCCGTTTACTGGAAAATTCCGATATTGATCAGGCAACGATAGAAAGCATCAGTAACGGTATGGAGCTGTATTACCAGAAGTTCCTGGCGTTACCGGCATTGTATAAGGTCATCGAATCCAGAATTGCCGATGTAAGTGGTGCAACATTAATGCTTGACATGTCACTCAAGGAGCTGATCGATGCCAGTGATAACTATGTCGAAAAAGTCAGTGCAGATAGCCATGCGCACCACGAACGCTTGACTCGCAACTTCTATATTATCATCGCGTGCGTGATCGCAGTCGTTCTCGCGTTAATGGCGGTGATCACACGTATGATTATCGCTTCGATGAGATCTGCTACCGAGATTGCAGACTCCATTGCCAATGGTAAACTCGATAATGATATAAAAATAGTCTCTGACGATGAGACGGGCCAGTTGTTGAGGTCTCTTCACATTATGCAGTGCAATCTGAAGGCGAATATCGATTCAGAGCGAAAACAGGCACGCGAGAATGGCCGAATCAAGCGGGCATTGGACAATGTCAGCGGTAGTGTGATGATTGCAAAAAACGATGGTCATATCATCTATGCTAACGAAGCCTTGTTGAAATTGATGCAAAATGCCGAGGCAGACATTCGTAAAGCACTGCCTGACTTCGATGCCAGCAAGGTACAGGGAAGCAATATAAGCCTATTCGAAGGGATGCTGTCCTACCAGGGTCGTGGTATGCATGAGATCAACGACAGTTGTACTGCGGACATCAAGATAGGCGTGCGTACCATGCGTGTGGTATGTAATCCTATTATAGGCGTAGAAAACAATCGCACCGGCAGTGTGTACGAATGGGTCGACCGTACCCAGGAAGTCTCCATCGAGAACGAAATCCAGACGATTGTGGAAGCATCGCTAGCGGGTGACCTCGGCCAGCGTGTCGAGCTAACAGGAAAAGTAGATTTCTTCAAGATGCTTAGCAAAGGCATCAATGATCTGGTAGATGTCTCGGATCGGATCATCACCGAAACCGTACGAGTGCTCGGGTCGATGGCTAAGGGTGATCTAACAATAACCATTGATTCAGACTTTAACGGTACCTTTGGGCAATTGAAAGCTAACGTTAACGACACCATCGACAAGCTTACCGTTGTGATCGACGAGATTAACAGCAGGGCAAGTTCAGTATTAAACGGTTCACATGAAATTGCGCAGGGTAATACCAACCTCAGTCAACGCACTGAGGAACAGGCGGCAAGCCTTGAGGAAACGGCTTCGAGTATGGACGAGATGACTAGCACCGTGCGTCAGAATGCAGACAACGCGCGCAATGCCAACAATCTCTCGTCAGGTGCCAGTCTACAGGCCGAGAAGGGGGGTGAGGTTGTCGGTAAGGCTATCGCGTCCATGGGCGAAATCACGGCTTCGAGCAAAAAGATTGCGGATATTATTGGCGTGATTGATGAAATTGCATTTCAGACTAACCTGCTGGCGCTGAATGCGGCGGTAGAGGCCGCCCGTGCAGGTGAACAAGGTCGTGGTTTTGCGGTGGTGGCCAGCGAGGTGAGGAACTTGGCCGGGCGTAGCGCCACAGCGGCCAAGGAGATAAAAGAGCTGATCAAAGATAGCGTGGCCAAGGTGGACGAGGGCTCCAAGCTGGTGAATGAATCCGGCCAGACGCTGGAGCAGATCAGGGATTCAGTGAAGAAGGTCAGCGACATTGTTGCGGAGATAGCCGCTGCCAGTGAGGAGCAGTCCACGGGGATAGAGCAGGTCAACATCGCTATAACACAAATGGATGAGATGACCCAGCAGAATGCGGCGCTGGTGGAGCAAGCCGCGTCAGCTTCGGAGATCATGGGCGAAGAGGCGCGTGGCCTCAATGAACTGGTCAGTTTCTTTGAAACCCGCGACAGTGCTGGTAAACAGTCAACCGTCGAGCGCCGCTCGAGTGCGCGGCCTTGGAATGAGCAAGTGCCGCGAGTAAATCCGGCACCCGCTGTCACTTCAGGCAAACTGGTCAATAGCGATATCGATGACAGCGAGTGGGAAGAGTTCTAAGGAAGGGCAGATGGGAATAGACACTCGACAGCCCTATAAAGGTTTTCCATGTATCAAAGGTAATGGCTATGTGGAATAAACTGTTACTTCGAGATAAACCGATTCGGGTAAAGATTCTGGTTTTCGCTGTGGTAGTGCAATGTCTTCTGGTAGCACAGAGTATCAACATGGTGTTCCGCCTGTCTACGGTCAATGACAATGTGAATATCGTTGTATACGGCATTCAGCCGGCACTCATGCAGGCGCGCGAGCTTGCTGAAAAAATCATGCAAAGTTCCAGTGCGCTGGGCTTTTACTTGTTGACCGGTGAGCCAGATGACCAGGCCAGCTTTGAATCGAGTCTGGTGCAGCTTGAGCAAACAGCTGCGAATCTATCAGTGCTAGATGGCATCCATAACGGTACCGAGTATGCGACGTTGCTCGATAATATCAGAACGGGGCTTGCTCAATTCAATGCTTACCGGGATCGCTTGATCATACTCGGCTCGGACGAAACAGCCAACCTGATCGCCATGGGTTATTCCATCGAGCACATTAATCCGTTGTTTATGCAGACGTCTCAATTGCTCAATGAGATGGTGCGTGTCGAGGAAGATGAAGAAGCCAATGCGGAACGCAAGGCATTGCTGGCGACCATCATCGACTTGCGTCACAACTGGACCAAGATGCTTACCGAGATGCGTTTGTTTCTTGCTTTCCGCGCTAAATCAGCACAAGACAACCTGATACTATTCAGAGGTACCGTTGAAAAACGCGTTGCGCGGCTGCAGTCTATTCAGGACATGCTGAATTTCGAACAAGAACATAATTTTGAGCAGTTTATCAAATTACGCGAAACATTCTATGAAAAGCTCGAACATATGGTAGAGCTGCACAGTAGTGATCAATGGCGTATGGATGCCTGGCTGGTTCGAGTCGAGATCGCGCCACTGCTGAACGACATTAAAAACGATATCCAGACGTTGATCACGATGCTTGAAGCATCCTCTGAAACTGCTGCCAGTGATGTGTCTGCGATGTATACATCGGAAAAGAACACCATTCTTGCGTTGATCCCCTTCATCATGGGTTTGATCATGCTGCTTGGCTGGACAATCAATCGTGGTATCACAAAGCCGATAAATCATGCTATCGAGATTGCCAATGTTATCGCAGACGGCAGGACGACAAGTATACAAGTCGAAAACGAGAAGACTGAACCCGGTCTTCTTCTGCTCGCATTATCGAAAATGCAGGATAACCTGAAACAACATCTGCGTACGGAAAAGGAAGTCGCCGATAACTACCGTATAAAACAGGCGCTGGATTCTGTTACAGGAAAGATCATGATTGCTGATGCCGATCACTGCATCATCTACATGAACGAGTCGATCATAGAGATGATGCACAATGCAACAGCCGACATCCGCAAAGAGCTACCTAATTTTGATGCCAGCAAGCTTATGGGAACTAACTTGGATGCGTTCAATGCACACCCTGCGCATCACCACAATCTGCTGGAAGATACCTGCAGCAATGATATCGTCATAGGTGTTAGGAGTTTCCACGTTATTGTGAACCCAATTGTCGACAGTCAGGGTACCCATCTTGGTGTCGTGCTTGAATGGGCGGACCGTACTCAGGAAATGGCGATCGAGCAGGAAATCAAGGCGATCGTCGAGGCCTCGCTAGCGGGTGATCTCAGTCAGCGCATCGGACTTGTTGGTAAAAGCGGCTTCTTCGAGATGTTAAGTAACGGCATCAATGAGCTGGTTGATGTTTCTGAACGTGTCATCGATGATACCGTGAGGCTACTGGGTGCAATGGCCAGAGGTGATCTCACCGAGACTATTGAGACGGATTATACAGGCAGCTTTGGGCAACTGAAAAATGATGCTAATAGTACCATTATCAGGCTCACCGAAGTCATCGGCGAAATCAATAACAGCGCGAGCGCGGTGCTGAAAGGATCGCAGGACATCGCCCAGGGCAATAACGAGCTGAGAAAACGTACCGAGGCGCAGACGTCTAGTCTGGAGCAGACATCTTCTAGCATGAATGAGATGACGAATACCGTACGCCAGAATGCTGATTTCGCACGTGAAGCCAATGAACTTACATTCAGTGCCAGCGAGCAGGCAGAGAAGGGGGGGGCGGTAGTTGAAAATGCCATCGTATCCATGGGCGAGATAACGGCTTCAAGCAAGAAGATCGCCGATATAACAGGTGTGATTGATGAAATCGCGTTCCAGACCAATCTGCTGGCACTGAATGCAGCGGTCGAGGCCGCTCGTGCAGGTGAACAAGGCCGTGGCTTTGCGGTGGTGGCCAGCGAGGTGAGAAACCTGGCCGGGCGCAGCGCCACAGCGGCTAAGGAAATAAAAGAGCTGATCGAAGATAGCGTGGCCAAGGTTGATGAGGGTTTCAGGTTAGTTAATGAGTCTGGTCAGTCACTGGAACAGATCAGGGATTCGGTGAAGAAAGCCAGCGATATCGTTGCCGAGATCGCTGCTGCCAGTGAGGAGCAGTCCACAGGTATAGCGCAGGTTAATGACGCGGTCGGGCAAATGGATGAGATGACACAGCAGAATGCAGCATTGGTGGAGCAAGCCGCATCTGCCTCCGAGATCATGGGGGAAGAGGCGCGTGGCCTCAATGAACTGGTCAGTTTCTTTAAAACCTGCGACAGTGCAGACGACAAGCCTACTGTCGAGCGTCGCTCGAGTGAGCGGCCTTGGAATGAGCCGGTGCCGCGAGTGAAGCCGGCGGCTGCAGTTACTTCAGGCAAGCTGGTCAATAGCGGTATCGATGACGGCGAGTGGGAAGAGTTCTAGGAGCCTGTCGGACTTGACCGATCGTAGCGAGGGAAAGCCGATTTGAGGCAGATTTTTCGGTCTTTTGAGGCGAATAGCACCGCTATTTAACGAGAAAGATCGGAGAATCTGCCCAAATTCGGCTTTTCCGCAGTAGATCAGCGTTAAATCCGACAGGCTCCTAGTTTCATCTGTTGTAGATCCTAAGTAAAAAAATGGCTTATTGAATACGCACCTTGTTTCTTGTCCGCCTGGTGAGCATAGATCGGCTCTGTTCGTTATTTTATTGCATTCATGCAATCAAACTGGCGCGTCATTCGTCAACTGTTCAGGGCACGACTGTTTGTGTCTGTAACCAAAGAACAGGAGACTGAGATGATGAATAGAAATCCGTTATTAAAAGCGACACTGGCAAGCGTTATGGCTGTTGGTGCCACGATGATGACCGCAAATGCTAATGCCGTACCAGATAATCCCAAG
>JABDQW010000190.1 GCA_013042055.1 Gammaproteobacteria bacterium
CAGTATCCCTACAGCCTTCCGCTTCAAGAAAAACAATCGCTTAAGTAAGCCGCCAGCTACCATCAAATAGCCTGAACATAACCACATCGATTACTGTGGGCATGCTCACCTGGGCGCGCACCTTATTCAAGGCATCGTTCATTTTGGCCACGATGTGAAAGCGATCGAGGATATGCAGCGCCTGAGAGCAACGTTCTCGAATTACCCGAAGATAGGGCTTCCACATATCTGAGCAAACAAAGTCGATTTGTAAACTGCGCTCCTGGCCCAGCAGATCAAAAAACTGGCTGAACGTCTTCATGGTTCGTTCACGTCCTGTCCAGAGCAGGCGCACCTGACCCGCATCGATCTGGTACACCAGCGTGAGGTATTTGTGTCCCTTGCTGTATTGAATCTCATCGACTCCAATGGCTTTTATCCCTTCAAGTGAGCGATGCTCAAGTCCCCACTGCACCACCCATTCGACCGCGTGATAGACCTGCTCCCAGGAGGTGTGATACGCGCGTGACACTTCCCGCCAGGATAACTTCCTGGCCCAGCGGGAAAGCAACAACATGTAAGCTTTAGTCAGATGGTGTTTTCCCTCTGCCCAGGGAATCTCTTCGGCGACAATACCACAACCAGCGCAATCCACCCGGCGCCTGGCATACACCAGAAAGACCGGGAAACCCCAGAGTGGAATGAACTCGAAGCGCCGCTCCGGTAGATGATCATAGCCGGCACAGCGGACGCCGCAGCCAGAACACAGGGCCCGGCTCCTCATTCGTGGCCTGACCCGTACCTCTATGGCCTGCTGGCCCAGGTGCCGCACAAACTTCGCCTGCACATAGACAAAACCTTTGAACCGATAGCATTGATTGAGTATTGTGGTCAGTAGCATAGCCATTCCTCCGGCATCAAATGAACGCTTATGAGCAAGTCTACGCCTTCTACCAAACGACCAGCTGCACCCTCCTCTTCATCGCCGGGTGTATCAGCCTATGTTCCAGATCTCGACGAATGGCCCGATAGCTGGATGATCGACCAACCGGATCGTGCGATAGGAAGCGCCATTGTCACCGTCCTTACTCCCTTTATCGAACATCTGATCCATCAAGGTTTTACTAAGCGCACCATTAAGCGCCATGCGGACAACCTCTGGGCCTTGGGCGGAGAAATTATCTCCAAGATCAACTGGGATGAGTCTCTACGACAACAACCGGCTAGAGATTTGGTGATCAATGCCATTGATGAGGAGGGTGGACCGTTACTGCATAACCCCCTTGACCCCGAAGACCAGAAACCTTTTGACAGCACCTGTCGCAAGCTTTACAAATTCCTCACAGCTTAGCCATTGAACCCACTAATTCCGCTGAAGATCCATTTTTTCATGCTCGTTCATTTCATATGCCTTCTTAATGCACTACGTTTGAGCCGTGGGGCGCGAAGCATCAATACGAGCGATTTATCGTTATTCGTTTACTCGTCATCTGCAATAATTCGGTATGATTGGCGTCCAAATAGTGAGCGCCCCTCATCAATCCTGACATTAACGTTGTTGTGAATCAGGAAGTCATCAGGCATTGAAACGAGCACCTGTTCTCCCGTTTCCAGCTGGATGGTAGCAATTAAACTTGAGCCTTTGTCATTATGCACTTGAGAAACACCCGTAATGACCCCATGAAGCTCATTGGAAAATAACGGTACTCTGTAAGCTGCTAATGCAAATAATATTAGCGAGGCTGCTATGGCAATATATAGCCCTTTACGACTAACTGATGCTGCATGTATATCCATTAAGGTCGGGGCGCAACTTTGTGACGGTCCCAGTGACCGAAGGGAGCGAATTTGGCCCGCTTATTGTGCTTTTTTAATGGCATTTAATCCAAGCTCCATCGCGACGGTTAACTTGATTTGATCGCCCTTTCTTAAGTGTTTTTTATAGTTACCAAGGTCTTTATGTTCAATAATGGGAGACGCGGACAGATCAACCTGATCCAGTTCCACTGACAGCAAATTCTCATTGTTTACTGAGACTAAGTATATATCCTCATCTTCGTCTGGAATACTATCAAGAATATATGCAGTCTTCAGCTCAGTGCATTCTGACGCGAGAATGCTCTTGAGTCTTGCTCCTGCCTTAGAATTAAAAATGAAATCGCGAGATTCTTTCAGCTTTGCGGCATGCTCTTGCTCGGTGTGAGTGCCTTTTAGTTTGATCCTGCTCATTTAATACGAATTATAACGCCGAAAATAATCGGACGAGAAAAGCGTGTTGCGGTTTTTGCGGTCCGAGTTAATTTGTCTTTTTATAAAATGCTGCTATCGGTGTATGGCGCTTGAAACCATTTCAACAAAATCACGGTAGTTCTTCATATAGAGCAATATTTTTTGATTCTCGCCCTCCACATTTTGAAAATGTAATTCTACTTTGCCGTAGTTGGACCATTTGCCCATCTCCCTGACATTTCTAATGCTCGTTATAGGAATTTCGTGACATAGATCAAGATAGAGCAGGCTAATCAACCATTTTGCGAACCAATGAGGCTTAATTATCAACGTCTTTCGTGACAAAATAATCATCATGCAGCCATAAGTGCTGGCCAGCCTAGTCCAGAAACTCTTTAATGACTGGGCGGCTACGTAGTTCTCGCGTAACAATACGTCATTGCTGTCCATATAGGCCCCCATTGTTTTTCATTACGCCAAAATAAGCGGTCTACCGACAGGGAAGTGTGATCTTAAAAGAATTGTCTAATAACATGTGTCTACCGTCAGTATACTTCTTATTACGCCTGCTTGGGTGAAGAACAGTATCATGGTTGATTAAAGCCTTTCTTTATAAGAGCGCTTACATCAAGTATAGAATGAAATGGAAGTGGATCTTGGGAGAACTGACGCAACTGGTGCATAAGATAGCGCACCGAGTCGGCCAATACCTGGAACGGCAAGGCTGGTTGGAACGCGACGCCGAGAACGACTATCTGGCCCTGGATAGCGCGGATGACGATCCGTTCAGTGTGCTGCAGGGGCATTCGATTAGCTATCGCATTGCGCTGGGGCCGCAGGCGGGGCTCAAGGTCTCTACCTTGCAAGCCATGCACCAATGACCTGGGCGCAACGCTTGAAGCGGGTGTTCAACATCGACATCGAAACGTGTCGTGTCTGCTGCGGCCCCATGGAAGTCATTGCCTGCATCGAAGATCCGCTGGTCATTGAGAAGATATTGACGCACCTGCGCGGTAAAGAGCTGTGTGTCGATGATGTGTGTTTGCCTGAGAGCAGGGCGCCACCGCAGGGCGACTTGTTCAGCTGAGTAATTCAAAGTGATTCAAAACATATAGAGCTGCGACCCTGACAGAAGCGGCGGGGTGCCGTCTGGCCGGTAGGGTGGAATTGGCCTGCAAAAGGACACATCAGGGACCGGCAAGCGCGGCTTTTAGTGGGAGGCGGGTGGAATGCGGCAGGAATTCGTACTTGGGGTGGGGGGAATGACTATGACTGGCTGCGAAATACCGGTTGCTATTCGGGTAACAGAGCGTTTATTCTTCTTATACTCAAAAAGGGTTAAATAATATTGTTGGATTTATTGAAATCCAAGAAAATTTATTACAGTTTGAGTGATTTGCAGACTGGTCATTGACATCTCAAATAAGTCTCGTGGCTGTCAAACTAAATCAGTCAATTCACAAGCTTCTCTTACAGAAAAACTTGAAATCTAAAAGGGGTAAACTAACCGAAACTAAAAAAGGAGATAACCATGATTAACGCAGTAACTGTTCTACACATTCTTAAAAAGAAAGGAAGCGCCGTCTGGTCAATTCCTCCGGACGAAAACACCTATCGAGCTCTAGAAATTATGGCTGAAAAGGACATAGGAGCTTTACTCGTGGTGGAAGACGATCAAGTTGTTGGACTTTTCTCTGAACGGGATTATGCTAGAAAAGTGATCCTTAAGGGAAAACACTCAAAAGATATCTCCGTTACCGAAATTATGACAAAAGATGTTATCAGCATCCCACCCGATACAACAACCTTTCACACCCTGGAACTGATGACAAATAAGCGCGTCCGTCATCTTCCGGTCTTGGAAGACGGCAAGCTGATCGGTCTGATCAGCATTGGGGACGTGGTCCAGGCAATCATTAATGAGCTGAAAGCGAGCGTTCAGCAACTTGAGCAATATATTTCGTCGGGAGGCGGCTAAACAAAGGAATGGGCAAGGGACCTATCCAGTCAAAACATGGTGTTTGCCTCAATTCATTGATTACGTACTTCGGTAATTCCTTATCGTAACACTGGGAATAAAGCCAACAGTCAACACCGCGCGCGAGTGACGCCGGCCCGGCGTGGCCGAGGTACCAAGGCCAAAGCGTGCGGGCCGGAAGCGGCCCAGCCGGCTGCAAGCCATGCACCAATGACCTGGGCGCAACGCTTGAAGCGGGTGTTCGACATCGACATCGAAACGTGTCGTGTCTGCGGCGGCCCCATGAAAGTCATTGCCTGCATCGAAGACCCACTGGTGATCAAAAAGATACTGACACACCTGCGCGCTAACGGGCTGTATCTAGCCCCGTATAGTGCAAATATTCGAACGAGCTGTATCATATTGTTATCGAACAATATTAAGAACAATCTGTTCATGCTATGTCGAGTGCAATACAACCATTTCATCTCCTTGTAATCGCCGTGGCCGGCTGGCTAAATCGCCAGCAGCAGGAGGTCATTGATTATCTCATCGAAAAGAACCGTGTGCTCAAGAATCAGCTCGGAGGGCAGCGGCTTCGGCTCACCGACAGACAGCGGCGGCGGCTGGCGATGCGCAGAAGTGGACCTATGCCAGGAAGGGGCCAGGGCGACCGCGCGTTACACAGGAGATATCCGATTTGGTCGTCCGCATGGCGAGGGAAAACGACGCCTGGGGATACGACCGAATCCAAGGCGCACTCGCCAATCTTGGTCACATCATTGCACCGAATACGGTCAAGAACATACTAAAAAGACATGGCATAGAGCCTGCACCGGAGCGAGAAAAACGCACCTCGTGGGCGACTTTCCTGAAAGCGCACTGGGAGGTGATGGCCGCCACCGATTTCTTCACGGTTGAGGTCTGGACATCCCGCGGACTGGCGACCTATTATGTGTTGTTTATCATTCATCTTTCAACGCGTTCCGTGCACATAGCCGGGGTGACCACCGCACCCAATGGTGTATTCATGGAACAAGTGGCCCGCAACCTGACAGATATCGACGACGGTTTTCTTTTAAGCAAAGCGTTTTTCATTATGGATCGCGATACCAAATACACGGATGAGTTCAGAGCTCACCTAGACCAAGAGTGTGTGAAGCCCGTTCGATGCCCAGTGCGAGCGCCCAACTGTAATGCATACGCAGAACGCTTTATACGCTCCATAAAGGATGAATGCCTGGATCGCATGATTCTTTTCGGAGAGGAATCGCTTCGCCGGGCACTCAGGGAATATATTGCACATTATCATGCCGAACGTAATCATCAGGGTGTTGATAACCGGTTGCTTGAACAGCTGGCTACGGTAAGTTCACTAGATGAGCCGATTCATCGCCGTGAACGGCTTGGCGGTATGCTTAATTTCTACTATCGTGAAGCGGCTTGAAAGAGAGGTTTCTGTTTTTTCGCCATACGGGGTGTGATTCGGAACGAATTCGTCATTCGGACCGAGTAAATATGGCTATGATCGACTGCGCATAAACGGTTGATTTTCTTATAACAGGGGGGTATTCTTTCTATGCTCAAAATTCGTCATTCGGGCTTGCTGACTAGCTATATCTAGCTGGGAAGTAACAGTTGATATTCGGACAACAGGGCGTTTATTAGCCCTATACTCCTTCCTCCATGATGGGACAGAGCTGGATGGGATCGGACTTTTCTAACAAGGATGTTTCGCGGGCAGGCGATACCGTCGATCAGTACACCTATACTCTGCTCGAAACCGGGGTTATTATGGTTTTATATCTATCGGAGACGATGATAAAAAGAAACTCGGGGTAGCCATTGGTGATGTATCAGCTCCCAGCCGCGGCTTAGGTGCTAATTCGCCACCGAGAGGGCTGCTGCCATTTATCGCTTTTTAACAAAAAGAAGGAGGGTCAGATGCTTGATCAGACAAGTCGTTATGCCAATCTGGACCTGAAAGAGGAAGACCTCATCGCCGCCGGCGAGCATGTCCTCTCTGTCTACAAGTTGAAGCCCAAGCCGGGCTTCTTCGACTACATCGGCACCGCGGCCCATTTCTGCGCCGAGTCATCCACCGGAACCAATGTCCAGGTAGTGACGTTGGATGACTTCACAAGAAACCTGGACGCCATTTGCTACTTCGTAGATGAAGAGAAGGAGCTGATGAAAATCGCCTACCCGATAGGGCTGTTCGATCGTAATATCACCGACGGGCGCGCCATGGCGGTCTCCATGATGACTCTGATGGTGGGTAACAACCAGGGCATGGGCGACGTCGAGTACGCCAAGCTGCTCGATATGTACGTTCCGCCCAGGTTCCTGCGCCTGTTCGACGGTCCTTCCAAGAACATCCAGGACATGTGGCGGGTGCTGGGCCGGGATCTGGAGAACGGTGGCATGGTGGTGGGCACCATCATCAAGCCCAAGCTGGGCCTGCGCGCTCAGCCTTTCGCCGATGCCTGCTACCAGTTCTGGCTCGGTGGCGACTTCGTCAAGAACGACGAGCCCCAGGGCAATCAGGTCTATGCGCCCATGCGCCAGACTACCCCGCTGGTCGCCGATGCCATGAAACGGGCGATGGACGAGACCGGTCAGGCCAAAATCTTCTCGGCCAACATCACCGCCGACGACCCCTTCGAGATGATCGCCCGCGGCGAGTACATCCTGGAAACCTTCGGCGAGCTCTGCGAGAACGTCGCCTTCCTGGTGGACGGCTTCGTGGGCGGCCCCGGCATGGTCGCCCTGGCTCGGCGCCACTTTCCCAACCAGTTTCTACACTATCACCGGGCCGGTCACGGTGCAGTCACCTCTTCAGAGTCCAACCGCGGCTACAGCTCGCTGGTGCACATGAAGTGGTCACGGATGCTCGGCGCCTCCGGCATCCACGTCGGCACTATGGGGTACGGGAAAATGGAGGGCTACGCCAGCGACAAGGTCAACGCCTTTATGCTCACGGACGATTCCGTCCAGGGCACCTGGTTTCATCAGGAGTGGGGAAGGATGAAGGGCACCACCCCGATCATCTCCGGAGGCATGAATGCCTTGCGCCTGCCGGGCTTTTTCGACCATCTTGGTCACTGCAACGTGATCCAGACCTCCGGAGGTGGTGCGCTCGGCCACAAGGGCGGCATCGTGGCCGGCGCCAAGTCCCTACGCCAAGCCTTCATGGCGTGGCAGGAGGGGACCGACCTCATCGACTACGCCAAGCAGCACGAGGAGCTGCGCGGCGCCTTCGCGACCTTTCAGGACGACGCCGACACGCTGCATCCCGGTTGGCGCGAAAAGTTGGGTGTGCACAGGTAGGCAGGTTACCCGGCAATTGGGTGATGCTTCCGCCGGTTGGCGGCGGCATCGCGCCGGTCTTCATTACGGATGCAAGGCGCTCCGCCTCCCCTGCCGCATGAAGATCTACCCGGAAGAAGTGGACTATGCGATGAACGATTCCAATCAATACCTGATCGAAGACCAACCCTTTTACCAGGCTACGGGCAACGAGATTACCCTCTTTGAGGCCGCTTACAACCGTCGCCTGCCGGTGATGCTCAAGGGGCCAACCGGCTGCGGCAAGACGCGCTTCATGGAATACATGGCCTGGAAGCTGGGAAAGCCGCTGATCACCGTGGCCTGCAACGAGGACATGACCGCCGCGGATCTGACCGGACGCTTTCTGCTCGACCACAAGGGCACCCGCTGGCAGGATGGTCCTCTGACCGTGGCGGTGCGCGTCGGCGCTATCTGTTATCTGGACGAGGTGGTGGAGGCGCGCCAGGACACCACCGTCGTGATTCACCCACTCACCGACCATCGTCGCGTGCTGCCGTTGGACAAGAAGGGCGAGCTGCTTGCGGCCCATCCCGATTTCCAGCTGGCGATATCCTACAACCCGGGCTACCAGAGCCTGATGAAGGATCTCAAGCAGTCCACCAAGCAGCGCTTTACGGCGCTCGATTTCGATTACCCGGATAAGGATGACGAGGTGCGTATCGTCAGCCACGAGGGTGGCGTGGACTCAGCACTGGCCGGGCGTCTGGTGGACATCGCCCACCGCGCCCGCAAGCTCAAGGGACATGGCCTAGATGAGGGGACGTCCACCCGCCTGCTGGTCTACGCAGCGCAGCTGATCGACGACGGCATCGCGCCGGTGGAGGCGTGTAAGATGGCCCTGGTGCGCCCTCTCACCGACGACCCCGATATCCGTGCCACCCTGGATGCCGCCGTCACAATGATCCTTGCCTGAGGGCGCATCGGCCCGTGGAGGTGGCGCATGAAACCCGAGATCCAAGCGTGGCGTGACCGGCTCGCGTGCAGCGTCAGAAAGATCGACGACATCTTCGAGGAGGCGCTGCACCAGGCTCGGGATGTCCTCTCTTCGGCGGGGGTCGATGCCTGGCTGGAGAACGCAGACCGCGTCTGCCGCCTTGGGCGGGGCACGGAGCTGGTTTTGATCTTCCTCGACGAGATCCCGGAGGTGGTACGCCACAGCGACGAGCAGATCATCCCGGAGGCGGCCGCCACCTGCGCCCTGCTTTCCGAGTATGCTGCGGGCCCCGCGATCAAGCCTTTCCTCGCCACCCTGCCGGCGGTGTCGCGCCGCCTCGGCAGCGCTGGACTGCTGCGCGGTTGGCTGCGGCTGGTGGAGCGCATGGCGAAGGAGGCGCCAGGCGGTGTGCAGGCGCTGGCCGAGCGCGCGCCCTACCTGTTCAACCAGCTCGGCATGGCTGGGGTGGAGAACTGGATAGACTATGGCATCCGCGTCTACCGCGACCACCCCCACCGCCTGCCGGACTACTTCGGTCTGCAGAGCGCCGACGCCAAGGCCATGCTGGCTAAGGAGCGCAGCGGCACGCTGTTCATGGACTACGAGCGCCAGCTGCGCCTGTTCGAGCGCGCCTTCTGGGATCGGAAGACCGATTTCCGGCCCTATTCGGAGGCCTTCGACACCCTGCGCAAGCCGTGCCCCCACCTCGACCGTCTGGGGATCCATCTGCCCGACGTCTATGAGGATCTGGGTCCGGTAACCGGTATCGACCGCTACCGGGCCGCGATCGCCCACATGATGGCGCACATGATCTGGTCGCAGCCGTATCTGGCCGACAATTTCAGCAGCTTCCAGCATATCTGCATCGAGGCATTCGAAGACGCGCGGGTGGAGCACCTGGCGATGCGTCAGTATCCCGGGCTGCGACGGCTGTGGCTGTCGTTGCATCCGCGGCCCGAGCCGAACGCCTGCCCCGAAGGCTGGTCCTGCATTCGCCACCGGTTGGCGATGCTCTCCTACGCGCTGCTCAACCCCGAGCACAGCTACAGCGACGAAAGCCTGCTGGAGTACGAGTCGAAATTCCGCGCCCGCATCGAGGAGGATCCCTACGATCCTTCGCTCAGCACCGAGCTCGGGGTGCACTGGCTGAAGGACAACCACGAGCACGACTTCCGCAAACCCAGGGTCTGGTTTGAGGACACCCAGGTCAGCTACCGCGACGACAACCGCTACCTCTGGATATTTCTCGAGGATGTGGAGGACGCCAACGAGTTCCACTCCGACCACGGTGCCGCCGACCGTGGCAGGGGCGCCGCGCAGGATGGCATCCTGCCACCTCAGCACTACCCGGAATGGGACCATGCGGTGCAGAGCTACCGGCCCGATTGGGTCACCGTCTTTGAAGCGATCCAGCCCAGCGGCGATGCCTGCCATATCGACCGGCTGCTGGAGAAGCACCGGCGCCTGGCCAGACAGCTGCAGCGGATCGTCGACCTGCTCAAGCCACAGCAACGCCGCCGCGTGCGTTACCAGAATGAGGGCGACGAGCTTGATCTCGATGTGGTGATCCGTGCCGCCATCGATTACCGAATCGGCTCCACGCCCGATCCACGCATCCATCAGAGCCACGTCAAGGATGGGCGCGACATCGCCGTACTGCTGTTGCTGGATCTCTCCGAGTCGATAAACGACGTACCGCCGAGTGCCGCCAGCACCATCCTGCAGCTGAGCCAGGAGGCAGTCTCGTTGCTGGCCACTGCGGTGGAAACCCTTGGCGATCCATTCGCCATCGCCGGCTTCTCCTCCAACACCCGCCACGAGGTGCGCTATACCCACTTTAAGGGCTTCGAAGAAAACTGGGGTGATGAGCCCAAGGGGCGTGTGGCGGCAATGCGGGCGGGCCTCTCGACGCGCATGGGCGCGGCCCTGCGTCACGCCGGACGCTACCTGGAGAACCGCTGCGAGGAGAGGCGCCTGCTCTTGGTACTGACCGACGGCGAACCCCACGATATCGACGTGCAGGACCCCAAGTACCTGCAGGACGACACCCGCGTGGCGGTGCGCGAGCTCGACAGCAAGGGGATCGCCACCTACTGCATCACCCTAGACCGTACCGCCGACGATTATGTGGCCGGGATCTTCGGGCGCAACAACTACGCCATCATCGATCGGGTAGAGAGGCTGCCGGAAAAGCTGCCGCGATTGTTTCTGGCGCTGACACGTTAACCTAGATTCCGCAGTTGAACACAGAATTAGCGCTGTTCTTCAAGCGTCAGGGCAAGGCGCGACTTGCAGCTAATGGCCGTAGTCCTTGGCAAAAGTTGCAAGGGAAAAGGGGGACGCTACCCTTTTTAAGGGAAAAGGGGAAAAGGGGGACGCTACCCTTTATTTACAGAATCATTTGGAATGTTCGCTGTATCGAAGACGTGTCCACACCTGAATAGGCAATCAAACCAAGTTTCGTGGCTTGTTCTATACTCAGGCTTCCCCCCAGCATGGAGCGCAGCGCGGCCGCGTGTGTGAGTACGACAACCTTGCCGGCAATCGGGCCGTCGGTATGGTAGTTTGCCAATACGCCGCCGGGTGACATGCGGTAATGAGACCACAGACCCGGGCCGACGAGAACCAGCGAGAAAGTCGCAGCGTCATCGACCGGTATCTCGTTACGCGCCGTGTTCAAGCGAGCCTGCAGGCGCCGGAGGTCCGCCAGTATCTGTTGCTTGCGGACGTCATTGGATAACGCTTTGCTGCTGGCAGGTGGCAGCAGGCCATCACTGCGTGCGCTGGCCACCGCGACAGCGACGTCGATAGAACCCGGGTAGCTGATGGTGATGCCGCCGTTGATGCTGGGTTCGAGCGCGCAGGTATACGCGCGTTGTGAGTACCCCAACACGATGGTGGCGATGGCTGCCACCACGATCGATGCTGTCGCTGTCAAATGTTTACCTGTCTTCATGCTTCTACCTGGGATGCGGCTGACGTACTGCCTGGCACGTTTATCTGCCACATCATTCACCGCTGACATTGACTGGCCCCACTTCATAATCAGTCAGGTCTTCTTCTGTGGACCTGGACGCTGTCCCCGGCAGGATCTCGAATCGTGGATCAAACACCACCAGGGTCGAGGCCAGCTTGCCGATGATACTGGTATCGCCCTCGACCTTCGCGGTGCCGTCCGCGATCTGCGCCTCGAGTGTTCTTACGCCCATCATGACCGGCTCCAGGTCGGTGCGGTTGATGGTGATGGTCAGATCGGCATCCTTGGCCTGGAAGCCCTCGATATTGGTCAGGGTTGCGTTGGACAGTTCGACGATGAACTTCTCGCCGTTGTCCGGTGTGATCAGATTGATCGTGAACGCCATGTCCGCGGCCTTGTCAGGGTCCATCCTGATGCCGACAAAATCCAGGAACAGTTCGGTGCTCATCGCGCGGACGACGTCGGGACCGCTCGAGTTGAGGATTTCACCTTCCGGAATGCCTGAGCGCAGCTCGAAGGCGCCGGCGAGATAGCTGTTGCGCAGGCCGGGATTTTCCTGCTGGTAGCCGATCTGCTCGTAGACATCGGCCAGCAGATCCTTCGCGGCCTGGTTCTGCGGCTCGGCCTGTACCAGCTTGTTCAGGAGTTCCTGTGCCAGCATGTATTCACCCTTGTCATGCAGTTGCTGTCCTTTCGCCATGATCTTCTTCGAGCCGCCCATCATCTCGACGTATAGTGGTGCGGAGTCGGTGGGCGATAGCGGAATCAGCGTGGCCGGGTTCGCGTCCCAGTAGCCGAGGAAGCGATTGATAACAGCACGGCTGTTGTGTTCGGGAGAACCGTGGTAGCCGCGGTTAAACCAGTTGTTGGAAATACCCTTGGGCGTCTTGTAGACGTTATGGACCTGGTTGATGGTGACGCCCTGGTTGGCCAGGTGCAGCACCTGGTTGTTGATATTGGCATACAGGTCACGCTGTCCGCGCAGTACTTCCTGGATGCGTTCGTTGCCCCAGCGCGGCCAGTGGTGCGAGGCAAACATGACCTCGGCTTCCTTGCCGAAAAGTTGCAGCGCCTCGTTTATGTACTTCGACCAGCGCAGTGCATCGCGCACCGGGGCACCACGCAGCGTGTAGATGTTGTGGAAGGTGCTGGTGACGTTCTCGGCCATCCACAACAGTTTCTTTTCCGGAAAATACGTGTTCATTTCGGCCGGGGCCTCGGTACCCGGCGTGTTCTGGAAGATCATCTTGACGCCATCCACGGTCATTTCCTCGATGTCTTTCTCGACCACATGGGTCGGTGCAATCAGTGTGACGTTGCCGGTGGCGACATTCTGGGCCAAACCCTGACCTGCGTGGCCGAAGGGACTGGCCGGCAGCAGGATGCCGTACTGGTAGAACAGGCGCCGGTTCATCGCGTTGCCGGCGTAGACGTTCTCGGAAATGGTGTGCAGCATGAAGTCACGTGGTGCGATGACCTGTACCTTGCCGGCGCGCACGTCGGCCTCGTCGATGACGCCTCGCACGCCGCCCCAGTGGTCACCGTGAGAATGCGAGTAGACCACGGCCTTGACCGGAAACTTGCCCAGTTTTTCATTGACCAGTTCGAGCGCCGCCCGGGCCGTTTCTTCAGCTGTCAGCGGGTCGAATATGATCCAGCCGGTGTCACCCTTGACGAAAGAGATATTGGCCAGGTCGAAACCACGTACCTGGTAGACCCCGGGCATCACCTCGTAGAGGCCGTAGTTCATGTTCAGCGTTGACTGGCGCTGCAGCGACGGGTGGATGCTCGGGAAGTCCTTGCC
>JABDQW010000192.1 GCA_013042055.1 Gammaproteobacteria bacterium
ACACCGTTGTTAACATCTCGGAAGACCTGCATCTTAGCCCGAAAACAGTCAGCAATCACAGAACCCGCATTATGCATAAACTGCACGCAACTAACATTGTGGAGCTCAGTCGCATGGCGATCAGAAATGGCCTGATAGAGGCGTAACCTTCTGTATTAATTTATGTTTTCATGCCGAAGCACCATGCCAGTGCTCGCTGACGATGCAATAGAAGGTACTATTGGACACGTCCGTAATCGTAACATTAATTCGACAGCACTTTAGAATTTTCTAATAAAATTATATTTCTAACGTCGAGCAATTAAAGCATACGGCCATCAATTCAGCGGCAGAGTAGCCTCGGTGTACATAGGTAGGCGTTATGGCCTCCCCCAGTTGGAACGCTACAGACACCATTTTTTACGAATTTTTTGCTTTTTTCTTCCCATGTAACATTTTGTTTACATATAGGAATTCTTCCTATAGATTTAGCTGTTTTCCTTTCATAGACTCCTTAATAAGCTTGTTAAATGCACTCACAACGGTCATCACTTTTGCAATTAGTTTTACGCATCAGCCTACCCAGTTACCGAGCATATGAGCACCATCACAAATCAGCAGATCATGTCAGATAAAGTGTCAAACTGGATGCTGTTCTGGACCTTTCTTAAGATAGGCAGCACTGCATTCGGTGGTTTCATGGCACTGATCTCAGTGGTGCAGAATTACCTCGTAGACAGAAAAAAGCTCCTGAGTGATGCCGATATTCTCAACGGCATATCTCTGGCCACTATCTTGCCCGGACCGGTCGCCGTCAACGTAGTCGCCTATGCCGGCTACAGAATCAACGGTTTGTTGGGCGCGGCTATCTGCGCTACCGCAGTCATACTCCCTTCATTTCTACTGATACTCGCGCTGAGTCATCTGTATTTCACCTGGGGTGAGATACCAGCGGTTAACAATGCTTTCAAAGGATTCATTCCTGCTGTCGCTGCCATCATAGTTGCAGCGACGATCAATATGGCTAAAAAAACGTTGACTGGTAAAGCCGCCTATTTTATCGCGATTATCGCACTGATGTTCCTCACGCTGGTTGGCGGCTTCTATAGCACGATAGGCATAATCGTGGCAGCTGGGCTCGCCGGCATACTGTTTTTCAGCAATCCGGCGAATACGGACAACCAAAAAGCAATCGCGCACAATACCAATAGCAGCGTTGCTTTTCCGATTTCATTGATAGCATTTCTAGCACTACCATTATCTGCAATAGCGCTGCCATTTTTTAATACAGGTACGATGATTGCAGTTAAATTACTCGTTACATTCGCCGGGATGAGTGTCTTGTTATTTGGCGGTGGCTTTGTTTTCATCCCGATGATACAGGAAATCGTCGTAGACAGTTACGGATGGGTCACAAACAAGGAATTTATTGACGGTGTTGCACTAGGCCAAATCACACCTGGCCCAATTCTCATTAGTGCAACCTTCATTGGATACAAAATGGCAGGTGTGCTAGGCGCAACTGCTGCAACAATAGGCATCTTTTTGCCGCCGGCAATATTGATGCTGGTATGTGCACATTTTCTTGATAAGCTCAAAAACTCAAAAATAATAAACGCAGCATTAAGCGGAATACGTTGTGGTGTAATTGGTATGATTGCTGCTGCAGCAATCGTAGTCGTGCAATCAGCTGAGCCAAACTGGATATCAGCAGCGATTTTCTCGCTCGCTATCCTAGCCTTACTGAAATTCAAAATAGAGGTGGCCTGGATCATCCCTGCTTCAGGTCTCGCTGGCTTTTTATTGTATTAATTACCCATAAATGTTGTTAACGAGTATTCTTTTCATACTACTTATGAAGGTGTTGCTATGGTCCCTATATTCATGATTGGTACACAACGGTCGGGTTCAAACTTATTGAGACTGATGCTCAACCAGCTCTCTGAAATCGCGTCGCCGCATCCCCCCCATATCTTTGAACGTATATGCCCTCTGCTCGATGCGTACGGCGATCTAAATATCGACCAGAACTTTAACCAGCTCATTGACGACGTATGTAAACTCGTCGAATTGAATCCGGTGGAATGGCAGGGTGTCGATCTTGATCGTAAAGGCATCTTCTCCAGGTGCAAAAGCAGTCGACGCCTGGCAGCTATATATCAAAGTATATATGACATCTACGCAGAAGCGCAGGGTGCAGAAACTTGGTGCTGTAAAAGCCTCGTTAACGTCAATTACATCGATATAATTGAAAAGCATTTCGTAGACCCTAAATATATCTACCTTTATCGAGACGGTAGAGATGTTGCGATATCGTTCCAGAAGGCCGTTGTCGGCGAGAAACATATCTACAATATTGCAACAGACTGGGTGCAAACACAGGAAAAAGCGCTGGAATTGATGGACCGTATTAATGCTGACAGATTTTTCAGCGTGAGTTACGAGCAATTGACCACATCTCCCGAGAAAGTTGCCAAAAGACTCTGCAAGTTCCTCGGTGTAAAGTACAACAACTCCATGATGGACTTTTACAAGACCTCAGAAGCGAAGAATGCCGCCAATTCAAGTCAACTATGGGGGAATGTTACCAATCCGGTGATGCGCAATAACAGTGGTAAATATAAAACGGAGATGTCGGAGGATGACCTACGAATATTCGAGTCTGTCGCTGGACACATTCTAGACAAACTTGGCTACAGCAGGGATTTAGTCGAAAATGGCAACGAATTGAAGTTCACAAAAGCAGATATTGAGTTATTTAATTACTTGAATAAACTGAAAAAAAGTGAAATTACAACTATAGTCGATAAACATGATATAAAGAGAAGACAACGTCAATCATCATTGATCCGCGACATCGTTGCAAGGCTCGATTCGGAGCAATACTCTGCTTGAAGCGAGCCAGTTGATTATAATGTGTATCAGCACCTCGGCTCGAAAGGTCCCAATTATGAAGGTAAAGTATAAGTCCATTGTTTCGCTCGCAGCATGCTTGCTGTATCCTGCTTGCGCGCTATCAGATTACGTCTTCACGGCACCTCCTCGTGAAAACGAGAAGCGTGCCATCGAAATATACAAACCCATCGCTGACTATCTTACACAGGCAACGGGCGAGACATTCATATACCGATATCCTGATAGCTGGACAGAGTACAGCCGGGGAATTCAATCCAACGAATATGATCTCGCATTTGACGGACCTCATTTCGTCAGCTGGCGTATCAAGCATATGAACCATGATGCCGTCGCCAAACTGCCCCAATTGCATATTTGGCGAGTTATCGTCAGAAACGATAATGAAGACATTCAGTCGCTCGAGGATCTCATTGGCAAAAAAGTCTGCGCGCCGAAATCACCTAATTTCGGCATGCTAACCATGATGAGCCATTATACAAATCCGGCTAAAGAGCCGGTACACATCATCACAAAAGGGTGGAAAGATGGTTATACGGCGGTCGTAAAGGGCAAATGCGTAGCCACTGTGCTGCCCAAAACAAACCATAAAAAGTTTGATCCTAATTCGACCTATACAAGAGCCATCCATACTCACCTCCCCTATCCGAACCAGGCATTTACCGCCGGTCCAAACTTGTCACCGGAAATGAAGGAAAAGGTCATAGATAGCCTGCTGTCGGATGATGGTCAGATGGCGCTATTGAAACTGCGCGAGCGCTTCACCCGCGGTAATAAGCTGGTCAGCGTCGAGAACGAGGAATACGAAGGCATCAGTATGGTGCTTAAACGTGCGGGTAATTTTCTCTCTGCTGGCAAGTGACACCTAACCCGCATTTCGTACCAGCAGATTAAAACAGCCGAAGACTGGACCGAAGCGCAGAATACAAGGATATATTCTGTGATCCAGTACCCTAAGACGCTGGATACCTGCCCCTGACAACAACATTCAGGGATGACGCTCCTCCGCAGGCAAGATAAATATTGTATTGACATTGGTAGGCTAGCAGGATCAATCGGTCACCTTTTGAAATCCAAGCCCTTTCGCAGTTTGTGAGCACAAAATCACTACACTCGTAGCAGTAAATGCATTGATGTAGACGGCATGTGGGGCTAACCCGGATGTTGCATGAAGGATTTGGATTTTAGGAGCAAGTTGGATACGCAGGTTGGACAATCGCCCGCCGATTCATAGCCTTAGCTATGGATCAAGGGGGATCGTTCAAGATGCGACGCCAACTTGCTCGTAAAACCAAATAGGACAAACTACAACAATAGAATAACTCGTTGACTAAGTCACAACTGACTGATAGGGCGATGAATCCACACCATTCGACGTTCGCCTTTGTGCAACATCCGGGCTAACCCTGTTTTTAACAGACCGGTTTCTCTATACTTCCGATGTGACAATAGAACATAGACGGTCTACGCACGACCTTGAGCACCCAACGCGACCGGCCTGGCGCGTGCTATTCAGAACAACCGAAGGCCGTATATTGTTGCTAGGTATCACGGTTGCTGCCCTGGGACTGATCACCATGGGAGTGGTTGCCTTTTGGTCTCCGCAGGCGGCACGCATGATCGGCGCCATGTCATTTTTCAACGTAATCTTCGGCCGCGCTGTTTCCATGTCGATTGGTTATGCCGGAGGCTATGGCCATATACTGGTCGTACCAGTGAATATATGGGTAGAAACTGTCCTGGTATTGCTGTTTTATCCAGTTTTCGTATTCAGCATGCGCAAGCTAGTCGTGTTTCCTAGCCTGAAGCGGTTTCTTGAACGGACACGCACTAGCGCCGAGCGTCATCACGATAAAGTGCGCCGCTATGGTATAGCCGGGCTGTTCATTTTCGTCTGGTTTCCATTCTGGATGACCGGACCGGTGGTCGGCAGCGCTATCGGTTTTCTGCTTGGCTTCCCGGCCTGGTTAACCGTTTTGGTCGTACTCGCCGGTACCTATATCGCTATGGTCGTATGGGCCTTTGTTATGTTCGACCTGCATAGCCGCGCTGCTGTATTCGCTCCCTGGGCGCCTTCTCTGATTGTCGTTCTGCTTATTCTGTTTGTCCTCGCTGGCTACTGGTTGAATCGGCAGGCTAAAGGTCGAGAAAAATCGAACCTCAAGAAATGCCAACACGATAATGATGAACTTGGACACGATCAGACAACACCACCAGACACGAATAAACATCAGCACTAGCCCGGATGTTGCATTTCTCACCAGGATCACGGGAGCAGGTGCAGGATCAGCGAACCCGCATATTGCAGATACGCCTTCGCGCACCGTCCGAGTTAGCTGCTATGATATGATGAAAATCCATGCTTGATCGAACCTAGATTTCGCAGTTGACCGCTCACCGCTACATAACTCTATGATTATTGGTAGAGTTGTGCAGCATGTGAGACTCACCCAAGCGGCGAGTCGCTACACAGTTTATCGCCGCCTCTCTAGCGCCATGGTGGCGTTGCAACTTTTGCCAAGGACGACGGCCATTAGCTGCAAGCCGCGCCTTGCCCTGACGCTAGAGGTGCAGAACTAATTCTGTGTTCAACTGCGGAATCTAGGATAATCCTAGATTCCGCAGTTGATCGCTATTATTTCTAGTCAACTCTATGATTATTCGAAAAGTTATGTAGTATTTGACGTTCACCCAACGGGTGAGTCGCTACACAGTTTATCACCGCCCCTCTAGCGCCATGGCGGCGTTGCAACTTTTGCCAAGGACTACGGCCATTAGCTGCAAGCCGCGCCTTGCCCTGACGCTAGAGCTGCAGCGCTAATTCTGTGTTCAACTGCGGAATCTAGGATAATACAGCTATGAAGTTTAGCGAAGACAAAATTGGCCGCGGTTACTTCGTCACCGGCTATGAGCGCAACATCATTGTTGTCAACGGCGATGCGAAGACAAGCAGTTTCATCATATCCGATGAACAACTGATCGAGAACTGGGCCCCCACTCATATCGATGAATTACGTAGCCACCACCTCGATCCGCTGCTTGGGCTGGAACCTGAACTGGTGCTGATCGGTACCGGCGAGGTGCTCAAGTTTCCATCGGTTTCACACTATGCCTGCCTGATTCAACAGAATATCGGTGTCGAAATCATGGACAGCGCGGCCGCCTGCCGCACCTATAACATATTGCTGAACGAGGGCCGTAAAGTCGTTGCCGGAATTATTCTAGACCCGAATGGGTAGCCCGAAATTCGTATGAAAGTTTTGGCTTTTACGCGCTCGTTTTGGCGTTGTGCTTTGCGTCATTTGCGTTTTTCGCGGCCAATATACAATCTGCATGAAAAAAGCCGGTCTTTTTAGGGACCGGCTTTCAGGTAAAAAACATCAGATTGTCTATCGGATTGGGCTAATCGTCCTGGAACAGCAGTTGTTCGGTGAAACCCTGGTTTTCCAGAATCTTGCGCAGCTGTTTGAGGGCATCCATCTGGATCTGTCGAACACGCTCGCGCGTCACACCCAGTTCGCGGCCAACATCTTCTAACGTCGTACGTTCATGATTGTACAGACCAAAACGGCGTACCAGCACTTCACGTTGCTTCTCTTCGAGCTGGCCCATCCAGACTTCCAGATTCGACATCACGTCTTCGTTCTGTAACATTTCCGGCGGCGCCGGGATACGATCATCAGCGACGATTTCCAGTAAGGGTCGATCATTATCTTTTCCAACCGGCACATCAACCGAGGTGACGCGGTCACGCAGACCCAGCATCTTTTCCACGCCGGATACCGGTTTATTGACCATTTTGGCGATGTCTTCCGCCGTCGGCTCGCGGTCCATCTCCTGCTCGAGTTTACGCGCTGCACGAAGATACACATTGAGTTCTTTGATCACGTGGATCGGAAGACGTATGGTCCGCGTTTGATTCATCAAAGCTCGTTCGATCGTTTGACGAATCCACCAAGTGGCATAGGTTGAAAAGCGAAAACCTTTTTCCGGATCGAACTTTTCTACAGCCCGAATCAAGCCCAAGTTGCCTTCTTCGATCAGATCCAACAAGGCGAGACCGCGGTTCATGTACCGCCGTGATATTTTCACCACGAGACGAAGATTGCATTCGATCATCTTCTTGCGGGCTTGCATATCGCCTTTCAATGCAAGACGCGAATAGAATACCTCCTCTTCAGCGGTTAGTAACGGCGAGCCCTCGATCTCTCTAAGATAGAGTCGAGTCGCATCCAGCTCTTTACGATTGACTTTGCCGTCAAGGTTATCGCTATCGCCTTTAACGCTTGCTGACTTGGTTGTTTTCTCAGGTAACGCCTCGTTCTCCTCCTCATCGATGTCAATATCGACATCTTCCAGATTGATATCATCATCCTGCTCAATATCGCTCTGCGTCATGATGCTGATTCCTTCAATACAATCACCCGAATTTGCAATGGCTTCTCTCATAGTTGTACCCTTCCCATGATTTAATTATTATTATTTTTATATTCATATCGACTGAAAAAGTCATATATTTAGTCTTTTTCAATATCCTTTAAAATCCATGCACTTACAGTCGTTTCCTGACCCTCGGTTAAGGCTAAAAAGCTTATAGCATCTAAATTCACTCTAGATCAATACAGCCTTTCATATATTTACAATTTCAATCGGATAAATTGGTTGAAACACATCATGTTGTGGTTTGTCGAATGACGATCAACTACGGGGTAAATACTCCAGCGGATTGACCGGCTTGCCATTTTTCCTGATTTCGAAATGTAAATATGGCGAATCGGTACCGGTTTTGCCCAATTCCGCGATCTTTTGCCCGGATTTTATGATTTCTCCTTCTTTCACCAGCAGCCGACGGTTATGTGCGTAGGCACTAAGATAGGTACGGTTGTGCTTAATTATCACGAGGTTACCGTAACTAATTAAGCCATTACCGCTATAAACCACTTTACCTGGCGCCGCGGCTTTAATTGCCTTCCCTTCCTTAGCGGCGATGTTTATGCCTTTGCGATCGGATTTGTTGCCGTTGAACGTTGCGATCAGTTTGCCGGACACTGGCCACTGCCAATTAATCTTACTGTTTTCGCTTGGCAATGATGCCGTTGTCGTCTGTTTCGCTGGCCTTGCTATTGGTTTCGTTGGTGGTTTAGTTGCGTGGGTAGCTTTTGACGCCGTTAGTCTGAGTGTTTGGCCGGGATGTATGATATAGGGTGATTTTATGCCATTGATCGAAGCCAGCTGTTGGGTACTGAGGTCGTACTGATATGCGATGCGCGAAAGGGAATCACCGCTCCTGACCGTTACCGTACGTGGTCGCGGCCCGCTATGCCTTTTCGCGCGCGTCTGCGTTGGTTTTGCACCCCCGGCCTTGCTTGTTGGTTTCATTTTCAGGCGTAGGCCGGGATAGATCCGGTAGGGGCTTGTCAGTCCATTCCACCTGGCCAGCTCAAATGGGTCGATTTCGTATTTCCAGGCGATCGAATAGATGGTCTCACCAGACGTCACCGGGTAGTCACTCGGATCCCAGCGCTGATTGCTGCAGCCATACAACGTGATTAACGCACAGGCTAGCAAACCGCAAATCTTCATCCTTAACCCGCATTTCCCAGCAGGCGGCGTAAAAAACTGATAAGACATTGCCTATTTAGAGTAAAACCAGCCGATCAAGAACAACGTGTGTTTTTCCTGCATACTATAACGGTTCAGGTTAGCCCGTTCCCGTGATCCTGGTGTTAGAACATTTTTACCCAGATGTATACCACCAGGGCTAACACTGTGGCCCAACCTAACCATTCGATATATTTCCGCACAACCGGTTCAAGTTTTGGCCCGGCCCACGCCATCGACAACGAAACCAAGAAGAAGTGCGCCGCCCGGCCGATTAATGCCGCCATTAGGAATGGTGCAATGGCCATGGACAGTGCCCCGGCCGATATCGTGAATAATTTGAACGGAATCGGAGAAAAGCCGGCTACAACGACGGCCCAGAAACCCCAACGGTTGAACCAATCCTGTGCGGTCAGGTATTTATCCCAGTAGCCAGCTGACTCGATGATCGGCTCGATTGCGGCGATGGCATAATAACCCAGCGCATACCCGAACAAACCGCCAAAGACCGACGTTAACGTAGCTATCAGCGCTATCTGCACCGCTCGCTCGGGCCTGGCCACGGCCATCGGTGCCACCATCAAAGCTGTAGGGACCGGAAAAAAAATCGACTCAATGATACTGATTCCAGCGAGATAGCGCTCAGCGTGACGGTGTGCTGCACAACGCATGCACCATTCATACACCCCTTTGAATATCATCGGATGGAACCATCCAGTAATGGTACAAAATGCACACCATTGAGTGTTTGCTGCTCGAATCCCGTTGGCGTGCGCGTAATCAGCCGCAGTGTTTGCGCCCCAGAGATGCTGCCAACCGGTATCACCATGCGCCCGCCCACGCTCAGTTGGGCGAGCAGTGATTCCGGCACATGCTCCGGTGCCGCCGTCACCATGATCGCTGGATAGGGCGCCTTATCCGGCCAGCCCCATGATCCGTTGCTGAGCCGGCTATAGATATTCATCAGCTTGAGCGAACGATGTACCCGGCGAGCTTTCATCAACAATGCATTAATACGCTCGACCGTGTACACCTTGGGTACCAATCGCGAGAGTACCGCCGACTGGTACCCTGAACCAGTCCCGACTTCCAGAACCTTACCGGGTATTCCATTTTCAAGAATGATTTCTGTCATTCGCGCAACGATATAGGGCTGGGATATAGTTTGCCCGTGGCCAATCGGTAAGGCGGTGTCCTCATAAGCGCGATGCGCCAGCGCCTCGTCAATGAACATATGCCGCGGTGTGGTGCGGATGACCTCGAGCACCTGTTGATTTTGAATACCCTCCCTCCGCAGGCGTTCAACCAAACGGTCGCGCGTACGCTGAGAGGTCATACCTATACCCTGAAAATGATGATTCATACCCAATGTGCGTTTAGTTCGGCGTTTTTTCTTGTATCATGAACGGCCATGCAGCCAATCGTCAAGATTCTGCAGGCTATCATAACGGGTCAAATCGATCTGCAAAGGCGTAATCGAAATAAAATTGTGCTCAACGGCATGAAAATCGGTACTTTCGCCGGCATCCTGCGCTGAGCCCGGCGGCCCAACCCAGTATATCGGATTGCCGCGGGGATCTGATTGCTTGATTACGCCCTCTGACTTGTGGCGGTTACCGAGCCGCGTTATCTTGAAACCCTTGATGTCATTCCAAGGAACATCGGGCACATTGACATTTAGAATGCTCGTCTGTTGCAGGCCCTGCTTGCGTAAGCGGTCGATGATACTCGCTATCGCTTTGACACCCGTCGAATAGTGCGCAGGATCGAACGATGTCATCGACACCGCAACCGCCGGTAAACCGAGAAAACGACCTTCCATCGCCGCAGCGACGGTCCCTGAATAGAGAACGTCATCCCCCATATTGGCACCTGCGTTAATGCCAGACACCACCATATTCGGCTCGTTCTCCAGCAGACCGGTAATAGCCAAATGCACACAATCTGTTGGTGTACCGTTGACAAAATAGACGCCATTATCCGCCTGATGCACGCGCAGCGGCCGATCCAGCGTCAGAGAATTGCTGGAGCCACTACGGTCCCGATCTGGAGCGACCACGGTAACCGTATCGGTAGTAGACAGCGCCGTCGCCATGGCCTCCAGTCCGGCCGCTCGGTAGCCATCATCGTTACTCATCAGAATATGCACGTTATACTTTAGCTTTAGGTTACAACAGGCCAATTTTACAGCATTCGGAGCCATGAACGACCAATCTGATAATAAAAACGACGATTTGCAGCTGTTTCGAGAAGCCATGAGGGGTGTCTCGCCACTGAAACCGAGAAACAAAGTTCGACACAGCCCTGCACCCAGGAAACCACCACGGTCACGCGAGAGCGAAGCGCCTGACGAGCGGCAAGGTTTCAGCGACGGTATGTTCGAAGACGAATGTCCCGACCATCTCCATTTCGAGCGGTCCGGTGGCGCTCAAAAAACAATATTGAAGAAACTACGCAACGGTAAACTCGCAATAGACGACACCCTCGATCTGCACGGCTTGAATGCCGCGCAGGCCCGTACGCAATTGACACAATTTCTGCTCGATTGCCGTCAGCTTGGCCACCGTCATGTCATCATCGTCCACGGCAAAGGCTACCGTTCGCCCAACGGAGCGGTTATCAAGCCCCTGCTCAACCGCTGGCTGCGACAGGCTGAGGAAGTACTCGCCTTTAGCAGCGCCCAACCGAAAGATGGCGGCACCGGTGCCGTCTATGTATTACTGCGTAAGACGCGTGATCATTCCTAGCCCGCATTTCTCACCAGGATCACGGCAGCAGGCGCAGGATTCGTGTTCGTAAGCGCCGCTCTGGAGCGAAAAGCGTAGCAATAGCTACGGTTTGAGTGAAGAGCAAGCTTACGGGCGCGAAGACTAGCCTGCACCGTGATAGGCATGCTTAAAAAACACACTGTATTTTCAATCTTCCGAGTATTCTCAAAAAAAACCAATAGTTTATTAGTATCCTACGCCGCCTGGTGAGAAATGCGTGCTAGAAGAAGCAGCTTCAGCCGCGAATTGCTTGCCATCTGCGTTTGATTGCAGGGTGCGCCACGCGCACCATCAAACCGAGATTGGCATTACATCGCAGACTTCGGTGCACACGGCGCACCCTACCTGCGCAACTATCGTGAAGACGTGTCCGCGCGCTCATGCTCATTCGCCTGTTGCTGCTGCGCCAGCAGGCGTGCCGTCATGAAGTTTTCCGCGAGCGCGTAGTAGATTGGTTTTCGACACACCAACTTTGAAGCCCCGGATGCGATCAGCGACGTCGCCATCAGAGCGAGAACCAGGTCTTGATTGTCCGTCATTTCCATAACGATCACAAAAGCAGTGATCGGGGTTTGCACGACACCCGAAAAATAGCCCACCATACCGAGTATCACAATCGTCGATGCCAATTCGGCTGGAAACAGCGTAGCCAGGTCGCTGCCAAGGCCAGCACCGCTGGCCAGGGACGGCGCGAAGATGCCGCCGGGAATACCGCTCAGGTAAGAAGCAACCGTCGCTAGAATCTTATACACTGGATACATCAGCCCGGTTTCGACTGCACAACTATTCGAACCGGTACAAGACACGATCTGTTTGGCCTCGACGTAGCCGGTGCCGAAAGCGGCACCGCCACTCAGCAGACCAATGGACGCGATCACCAGACCGCAGCCCCCTGCAACCAGGAGGTAATGGCGCTGCAACATCGGCCTCAATTTCCTGGTGCCATTGATAAGCACAAAACTGAAGCCGCCCCCCAGCAAGCCACCGATCACGCCGCAGACGACGACACCGAGCCAAACCCAACTGAAATCGATATCGACTGGCGACGTGCCGTAATAATTATAGTTGTCCTGGTGGACATAGATCGCGGTCATCCCTGCGAGAATGACACCGATCAAGATCATGCTGCTGTTACGCCGGTCAAATGACCGTGCCATCTCCTCGATCGCAAAAACGATACCTGCGATCGGCGTATTGAATGCGGCTGCTATTCCGGCACCGCCACCGGTCATGATCAAACCACGTTCGAGATATCTGGCCGGCAAATGCACGTAGCGCCCAAGTGAATACATGATAGCCGCGCCCAGGTGCACCGTTGGCCCCTCACGCCCAATCGATGCCCCACTAAACAAACCCAACACAGTGAGCAAGACCTTCCCGATCGCGATCCGAAATGACAACAACTGCTCAGCCAGCGCCTTGCCCCCTCGGCCTTCGATCGCGATCAAGGTTTGCGGAATACCGCTGCCTTCAGCGCCGGCAAAAAACCTTCGTGTCAACCAGACGATCAACATCAAGCCAACCGGTGTGATGATCAGGCTCACCCATGGATAGGCAGTAAATACAGCCCGATAGGCGTGATCTCCCATCTCTCCTAGCAGCGCAAACATGGCCGCAACAATACCAACCAAAATCGCGCCACCCCAGAAGATTAGCCGAGTTTTCCATAGATTCGGCTTGAACAGGCGGTGCCGGGTCAGGCGAAGTTGTTGTCGCATCTAGTTAAAACACTTTCTCCGGATTAGGGACCTGATTCTACTAGATTATTGGCGTGATGATCACGCTGAAAACAACTAGCCCGCATCACTCACCAGGATCACGGGAGCAGGTAAGCGCCGCTCTGGAGCGAAAAGCGTAGCCATAGCTACGGTTTGAGTGAAGAGCAAGCTTTCGCAAGCCGTAACGATTGGCTCGCAGCGTGAAGTGCGTTTGTTTCAGAGGCGGCAATTGGGCTTTTTGT
>JABDQW010000195.1 GCA_013042055.1 Gammaproteobacteria bacterium
ACAGGCAATTCTGCTCCCGTTGAATCGTGTACGGCCTCGCCACACGCGTGGGGTTAGTTTCGGCAAGACGTCACCCGCGTGCTGAGCCGTAAACGGCCACGTATCGCCCGCGAGAGGCTGTCGATGCCGATATTGAGCAACGCAGTGATCAGGATCAGGAACATCGCGCGATCCAGGCGGATGTCGGCAATGGCGCTGTCGATATAGAAACCCAGGGTGGCGATACCCAGTACGCCAAGAATTGCCGTCTCGCGCATGATGACCTCCCAGCGGTAAAACAGAAAGGCCAGGAACTGACCGTACAAACGTGGCAGGATCTCGTAGGCGTAACGGTTGATGCCAAATGAGCTATCCGGACGCAGGTAAATCTCGTCGCTGTAACGGCCCAGCAAGTGACCGATGATGGCGCCGTTATGCAGGGCCAGCGCGACGATTGCCGGCAGCATCGAAGGCCCCCAAAGCTGCAGGAAAATGTACACCAGGATGAATTCGGGCGTCGAACGCGTTACCACCAGGAACACATGACCAAAGGTGCGGCCGATGCGCCCGAAGAACTTTTCTGAGATCAGCGGAAAGAAAGCCAGTGTCAGGAATGCCGTGCCAACGAGCGCGACCTGGGTCAGCACGACTGTCGCGACAATACCGGGCAGCGCTTGATCCGTGAGTAGCATTGCCAGCCAATCGCCGACACTGGCCCAGGTCTGAGCATCCAAGAGATCGGCATTGCGCAGCGGTGCGGGTACGATGTCCTCGGTCAGAAAACGGCGGATATTGTCGAGACGAATCTCGGAAGATCCGCTGAGCAAAAACGGTGCAATCACAAGGTAAATTCCGAGTAGTTTGGGCTTCACCCATAAGCGCAGGGTCGCGATCATGACGTAAAAGATGATCAGCAGCGCTGCTGCTTCCGAGTAATTGCCCTCGCTGAAGTCGGTTTCCAGGTAGTAGCCGAGGGTGGGTAGGCCGACGAAGCCAAGCACCGCGCTGGATCGCAGGCCGCATTCGAAGCGGTAGAAAGTGTAGTTCTTGATATGCACCCAGGCATCCGGCAGACGCACATAGAAGAACGTAGCGATGGTCGATACGCCGCCCGGGAGTGCTTTCAGCGCCGCGGACGGCGCCTCTTCCAACGTCTCGGCATAGACTTTGGCGCAGATGCCGGCGTAGGGAATCGCAATAGCGAGCACACCGGTAAGCGGCGACAGCCCGAGCATCTGCAAAAAGATCAGGGCCCAGAACAACTCGTGGATCGCGCGTGCAATGGCGCAGGCCCGACGCACCAGGCCGATGTGGAAAAACTGCGCCAGCACGAAGCCAGCGACGGCCGCAAGGGCAACGCCGACCAGAGCGAACGCGATAGTTTGCAGCATTGCTGTGCCTATCGTCTCAAGCGCCAGGAAATCCGGTGTCAGGACACCCCAGAGCATGCGTTCGAGTTCTGACCAGGGATCGAGTGTAGTGATCGACACGTCGGCGAACAGCAGAGATACGGCCGCGACCGCAACGAACACAAAACTGATGATGACCGTCTGTGAGTAGCGCGGTCCAAGGTCGCGTCGACCTTCAGTGGCGAGGCTCATCTCTTTCCCGGTACAGAAAATCCAGGTCGGACACAGCCAGGCCTGCACTGGGTTGGTCAAAAGCGATAACGCCCTGTTTGAGTCCGATAATACGTGAGGCGTATTGCAGAGCCAGTTCGACGTCGTGCATCGCCAGGACCACGGTGTTGAAATATTCCTGCAGCGCGTCCAGCACCGTGCGGGCCTGGTGATTGTCGACCGCTGACACGGGTTCATCACCCAGTACAAGTGCGCCGCCTTGATGGAGGGCACGGCACACGCCGACGCGCTGTTGTTGACCGCCTGAAAGTTCTCCAGCCCGTTCAAACAGTTTTTCCTCGAGCCCCAAGCGTGCGGCCAGAGGTTGGATCGTCGCGATTTCCTGTCGCCGGGGCCAGGCGAGATTGAGCAGGTTGTACCAGGTCGGGTGACGGTTCAGTTGTCCCATGTAGATGTTGTGGAACACGCTCAGCGAGTCAACCAACCCGGGGCTCTGCGGCACCAGGGCAGCCCGCTCGAGCAAGCGGCCCTGGATCGCAGCCAGCAGGGTGGATTTGCCGGCGCCGCTCTCACCAACCAGGGCGATCCGGTCCCCGGCATTGATGGTGAGCGACACACCATGCAGGACCGTGTGCCGGTCGTAGCCAAGATCCTGATTGTCGAGCCGCAGCAGCACCGACTGCTAATCGATCAGTTTTATTTCGCGCGCGGTGTCGAGTATAGGCTGGAAATCTGCGTTCGAGGCGGCGATGAAACCGCTGCGCGGGAATGAAGCCAGCAGCTCAGGGTCTTTCATGTTGAGCAACGCCGCCTTGACCTTGTCGCTGAAACCATCACCCCAACGTGTATCCACGTCGCCTCGAATCGACCATTGGTAGTCGGGATACGGCGGCGTCTTCCAGATCACTGCGACCTTGGCCGGATCGACCTTGCCGGCACTGAGTTCGTGTTCCCACACCTTGAAGTTGACCGCGCCCACCTGGTAAGCACCTGACTGCACCAGTGCGATGGTCTTCGAGTGGTTACCACTGAAGCCGACCTTCTCGAAGACCTCGTCAGGCGCTTTGCCGAAGTGCTGGCGGATGTGAAATTCCGGCATCAGCCGGCCGGATGTCGATCCCTTGGATCCGAACGTGAACACCTTACCCGCGATGTCTCCCGGAAACGCCGCTGACGGCAGCAATCCAGTGCTCGAGTGCGCGATAAAATACGTCTGGAAGTTGGGATCCTCGACGCCTTGCGCGATGGCCTTGGAACCATCGACGAGCTGGCGTGCGCGTACACCTGACAGACCGCCGAACCATGCCAGTTGTACCTGGTCGTTACGAAAAGCGGTCACAGCCGCCGCATAGGATTTAACCGGTACATACTTGGTTTCGACGCCCAGAGTCTTGGTCAGATAAGTGGCGACCTTGTCGAAACGCTCGCGTAGCCGAGCCTCGTCCTGATCAGGTATCGCGGTGAACACAAAAGTATCAGCAGCCACCACAGCGGTGGACAGCCACGCAACGACCATGCCTGCCAACAGTCTACGCCCAAAGAGTCTCCCCATGGTTTACTCGCCCCCAATCGTTTTGAAATGTAAGAGTGAAGAACATTAAACGACTCTTTCTCGAAAATCCAATATTAGATTAGCGATGATGCGCGTAAAAATTTGGCAAATTCGTTTTAGGTTGCCGGAAATAGGCCCAATCATACTTTGCTGCTTCGCAGTTGATATTTGATTGTCACCGTTCGGCTTCGTACTCACTAATAAACTAATGCACTGAGCAGCATCAGGCCGAAACTGGCCCGAGCATTACGATGAGCGCAGTGGTCAGTGCGCCCGATATGGCTGTTAATATCCACTTCATATAGTCGGCAACACGTTTATGTCTGGAACGACGTTCACGTTTATTTAACATGGTTCTACCTCACTTTTTCTGCTGTTTCATCAGTCGGTTCGAACAAGCTGAACCACTATTTTTCGCGGCAGAGGGCATTGCTACTCGAAAGTTCAGCACCCAGATTCCGTGCAGACTGTGGCGGAAGCTGACCTCGAAAAATCGAGCAATACAGCAGAGATTTTCGAATTTTTTCCAGGTAAACGCGGTTTTGAAATGGCCTACTGAAGAGCTTGAGCTATCGAAAAGGGCAAATTCAAGGACGGATTAATTGGATCAATAGCATAAAAGCCGCGGTGACCAGCCGATTGTATTGACTGTATGCAAAGCATGATTGTGGGCGCTGTTTATGAATGACAAGAAACTCAAAACAACAAGAACCGTTTGCATGAAGTGCAAGTTCAAATACTCTTGCAGTGACCTGCCGGCTTTTTGTGCCTTCGTTTATTTTGTTCCGCATATTCTAATCACAAGCATGTTGATTTACTTTTTCGTATACGGAGAGCTTTAAACGTCGCGCGTGCAAAAGGTTCCATGAGCATCGTGCGGTTCTCACGATCATTCATGGTGGCAGCCCGTGCCGCAGGATTCGGTCAGTCATTGCATTTGGAGACTTCAACCTTACCAGACAGCGCGGTGTAATCGTAATGTGGTTTTCGAGTGCGCAGCATCGCTTATCATAGTGTGACCAATCGTATGATTAGGAACGTGTCGTGTGGTGAGCCAAAAACTCGTTTGCAGCGGCAAAGATCAGTTCGCGCCTGTCTTCACTCAACCGATCCAATGCACGTGGCATCAGTGCCAGACGAGGATTGCCCGCAAAAAAATCCCGGTGCTTGTCGATGAAGCGCCAGTAAAGTCCGTCGACGACATCACACCAGGAACCCTTGCCGTAGTCGCTCATCTTGGTCAAGTAGTTCGAGCCACATATGTACGGCTTGGTCGCAAAGATACCGCCGTCACTGAACAGTCCCATGCCATACACGTTGGGTCCCATGACCCACTCTGACGAGTCGACGTACATCTCCATGAACCAGCGATGCGCCGACGACGGGCGAATTTCGCATAGTGTCATCAGGTTGCCAAGCACCATGAGTCGCGGAATGTGGTGAGTCCAGCCGAGCCGCTGCGCCGTTCGTATCGTATCGTCCAGCGGCGGTATACCCGTTGAGCCCTGGTACCAGGCGTCTGTTAACTCTCGCTCGTGCGCCCAGAAATTCGAGCTTTCCTGATGCTCGCTAAATCTGCGATAGACGCCGCGCACGAACTCGCGCCAACCGACTACCTGGCGCACAAAGCCTTCGAGACTTTGTAATGGCACGTCGTCTGCGCGGCTAATGACCTTCTCGATAACATCATGAGGCGTTAGCAGGCCCAGGTTCAGGCAAGGACTGAGCACGCTGTGGAAGACAGTTTGCGAGCGTGTCGTCATCGCGTCTTCATAGGGTCCGAACTGCTCGAGTCGATTGGCAATGAAATCGTCGAGCCATGCGTCCGCCTCGCTTCGGGTCGTCGGCCAACAGAATTCGGCCGCCTTGCCGGGATGATCACTGAACTCCCTCTCAACGATGGTGATCACGTCTTTGACGTGCTGCGTATGCGCTGGCGGTGGAATTTCGGGCAGGATGATATTGCGCGGCAGCTTCTTGCGGTTATCGGCATCGAAGCTCCAGCGACCGCCCGCTGGCTGGCCGTCATCTAACAGAAGGTTCATCCGGCGGCGTTGCTGCTTGTAGAAGTCGCTCATCGAGAGCTGTGATTTGCCGCTGGCAAAGGCCGTGAAATCAACACGCGAGCAGGTAAACATCGGCGATGGCAGCTCCTCACGCGCCAGTTGGTGTTCTTCGGCGAAAGTGATGAGTCGCTGCTCGAACGGCTTATCCTCGACCTCGAAATGGATTATGCAATCCTCGCCCGTCGACTCGAGAGCATCGGCGAGCTTCGCTTCGTAATTACGCTGATTTTCCGTGTCGAGCGTTTGGTAACGTACAGTGTAACCCGCGGCGCGCAGCTCATCAGCGTACGACCGCATCGCCGCCAGAAAAAGCACGATCTTTTGTTGATGGTGCTTCTGATAGGTGCAGAGCCCCAGATCCTCTGCCATGAATACCGTCGTGTTCGACGCCGAGGGCAGGTGATGCAAGGGGAAAAGCTGGTTGCCGAGTATGATAAGCATCTGCAACTAGCTACGCGTGCAGAACATCATATAGGTCACCTGGATCAACCACATGCAGCGCAACGTGCGGGTAAACGGATTAACGGCAACCCCGGTGATATCGTTGACGACGAGGCCACCATCGGCCAGAAAAGCGCGGATTTCCTGAGGCTTACGAAACTGGCGCCAGCGATGAGTACCGCGGGGCAGCCAGCGCAGAACGTACTCCGCGCCGAAGATCGCAAATAACCAGGCGAGTGGTGTGCGGTTGATTGTTGCCACAAACATAACGCCGCCCTCGTTAGTCAGCCGGTTACAGTCACGCTTAAAGGCGGCCAGATCCGTCACGTGCTCAACGACCTCCATGCTGAGTACCACGTTGACACGCGCGCCCGAGGTCGCAAGTTCGGCGGCAGTCGTCAGATGATAGTTAATCGGCAGGCTCTGTTCCCACGCGTGAAGTCTGACGATATTGATGTTCTTTTCGACGATATCAATTCCAGTCACGGTTGCGCCCAGCATCGCCATTGACGCGGCAAGAATGCCGCCGCCTCAATAACTGTCGTCATTGCTGTTGACTGGAGCGTCTTTAACTCCACAGCAGCAGACCCGCCGCTGCCAATAAGACTAACATCTGGAAGCCATTGATCAGAACGCTCCAGAGATGCAGGACCTTGAAACGTTTGGTGGCACCGGCTATGCCCTCAGATTCCTGATCGCGCGCAAGGTTGATACGTGGCATCAAACTCTGCCGTGCGAACACGAACAAAAGCGCCACCAGCAAACATGCCACGGCTACCGTCGCACTGGTAGCCATCGCCAACGCCGCGGTAATCAGCGCAACGATTAAACCCCACAGATAATAGTTTGGGAAGAATGCCCTCAAAAACGATCCGGCATGCTCGGCAGGTAACGCACGGAATACGGTTGGCGCTACCGTGAAGGCGAAAAACAACATGCTGCCGACGAGCGCGCCGACTAGCCAGATTAAAATTCCAGATTGTAAGGCCATGGTCGTAATCCCCTTATGTTAATTTGTGATGTATTAATGCCAATATGCGCCCGGAGTTTAACGTCGGAAAATATACTCAGTTTTACCTGTTTGGAGTCGCCACGTAAATTAGTGAGTCGACTCGCCACAGAGCCGCAATAAATTAAATTTCGTGAACTCTTTCGCGCTTGATAGCATTTACGCGATGGTGCACTTGAACAGACACTTTGCTCTATCATCGCAGACAATGCCATATTTGTCTACTACAAAACATCGTCATTATTTAAATATTTAATAAATTTTCTTAAAATATTGCAAAAGTGCTGTAAAAGCCCAGGGCTCAAATCATTCGTGAAGCCGGTGAAGGCCCTGAATAAAATTCCATGGCCGAGCATTTCACTTGGAAATTTATCAAAATCAATCACATACATCGCTATCTCGGCGGCAACGACTAAAGCTGGTCGAGAGTGCTGCTACACGCTAGCCCACTATTAAAAAAAGTAGACAAAAACTCGACAAGTTAACGAGCGGGAGAGAACAACCATGAAAATGGTTCGGGCGATCTCAGGCGGTTAGCACATCAACACCCGAGCATTACTGGTTACAGTGGCGCTAACTTGCCGGCCTAAGAAACAATTTCGTTCGATCTATCTCGAAGACGCTAA
>JABDQW010000199.1 GCA_013042055.1 Gammaproteobacteria bacterium
GAGTATACGACTGCTGTTTTTTTCAACCAGAACCGCACCGAGCACATCATCACCAGCATACACGGGATGAACCGCCAGGATCACGGATTCTCCGTTTGCGCTTTGATAGCGCAGTGCTGAAGGCAAACCTTCGAGCGCAGAGTCGACCAGTTCACCGCTGACCGCCTCTATTTGCGAGCACAAGTTCATTCCCGCATTGATGCCATAGACACCACGTACCCGGCGGTAGCTATCGACCACACAGATCGTTGCATCTGCACTTTCCAATCCCTGCAAGATTCGGTCGAGCTCGGGCGAGCGTGTGATCAGCAGATTCACTTCCTTGTCGGCGCTCTGCCCATACGTTGCCAGGATTGTATCGATCTTGCGTTCTACGGAACTATCCACATTGGCCACACTAACCGTCATCCGAGGCTGTGATCCTAACCACGCGGCGGGTAGTCGCAGCTCGACATCATAACCATCGCTACGCTGTCGCCAGACACCCGACAGGGCATAAACAGGCTGGCCGTTGACAGCGGTTTTCCAGTCGGCATTCATTTGGTAAACACTGACCTGCCCCTCACCATCAGTGATCAGAATGAAACGTTTTCGCTCTGCGTCGGCGTTGATTAATTCGACTCGCACATGGTCACTGTGATCCAGGCGTCGATATTGAGGGTGCCGGTACACGATATGCTGGTCTTTCACACGTATCAGCGCATACACATATTTCCCGTATTCACCAAGTAGCAGGCTGAATGAGACCGATTGTTTGGAACCATCGCTGCGAACATAGGTAACGCTTTCATCACCGAAGCTTTTTGCCTGTTGCTGCAGCTCACCCCAGTCACCGGAATAAGCATCGATTTCCACAGGCTCCTCGAGCGGGTATACATACAGCGCATTTTTTTCGACAGCCATATCCACGGGCCTGTCACCGGCATGAAATAGCTCAGTTCTTCCATGCAGAACCGAGGCCAGTGCTCGCGCTGTCAACAGCTGCGCATCTTCCTGCCCTTGCAGCAGGAAATCTTTCGTTTGATCGATATAGCGGAATCCCAGCCATGGCAACGCGATCAGCAATAAAGAGCTGAACAACAGCATGCGAGTACCCATGCTGAAACCACGGCGTTGCTTGCTTTGCATTAACGGCAAATCCAGCAATAGCCGAAGCCATAGCGTGTTTTTATGCAATTGAAATCAGGATCGATCTTTTTAAGCTTTTTGCGGATGTGCAGAATGTGGGTATTGATGGTGTTATCTTCCACCAGCCCCTGCCGGGTCGCTTTGACCAGATCCTCAATACTCGCGCCATCTGGCTGCGCGAGCAGGGCAGACAGAATATCGAACTCAGTGGGCGTCAGATCAACCGCTAACTTCTTCCATCTTACCCGCATGTTTACCGGATTCAGCTCCAGATTACCGACACTCCTGGTCTCTGTTGCTTGATTAGTGCTGGTTTGCTTGATCCTGAATAGCGAATCAACACGGGTTACCAGGAAGTCGAGCGACACCGGCTTGGTTTGATAATCCCACGCACCGAGCTGCAGCCCATAGATCTTGTCGAGTTCATCTCCACGCGTGGTCAGAAAAATGACCGGAATTTGAGGACTGCGCTGTTTCAGTTCCCTGCAGACTTCAAAGCCGCCACCGACTTCATTGCCAAGAATGATGTCAAGAATAGCCAGGTCCGGTAGTTGCTGGTTCAATCCCTGGATGGCCTGTTTCCTGTCGACATACTCGGCAACCTCATAACCGGCATCACGCAATGCGTCCGCGTAATGCCTGCGTTGCTGCTCATCGTCTTCTACGATAGCGATGGTATTGCTCATGTCGTTAATCCTAGATTCCGCAGTTGACCGCTGTTACCGCTACTCAACTCCATGATTTCTCGAAGAGAAGTACAGTATTTGACATTCACCCAAGCGGTGAGTCGCTACACAGTTTATCACTGCCCCTCAAGCGCCATGGCGGCGTTGCAACTTTTGCCAAGGACTACGGCCATTAGCTGCAAGTCGCGTCTTGCCCTGTCGCTTGAGGATCAGCGCTAAT
>JABDQW010000203.1 GCA_013042055.1 Gammaproteobacteria bacterium
CAAGCGTTGAACTTTTGGCGGCTTGATCAGATCCACGTTCACCCAAGGTTTATGCAGCACATGGGTGTAGTAGAATTTAAGGCCGTAGAGGTCGAGCTTGACGGCACTCCAAGAGTGACTGTCGAGCGGGTCGGTGAAATAGTTGGTCAACTGAGGTTTGGACAGATCATCGATTTGATGGTCGAAATACCTCCCGATTTGGCGAAAAGCGCGGGAATAAGCTTCGATGGTCTTCGGTTGCAAGCCCTTGAGCCTAAGGTGCTTGAGATGGGTTTGGTAGTTTCGCTTGAAATTGGATACCAATGATGTTGTCATGGAGAAATAACCTTATGAGTCTTGGTGGACTATCCCCTCGTATACGAGGGCGTGAGGTTACATTTTAAATTCGCTTGGACGATGTGGCTTTTTTCTCCGCGCAGCGGCTTCGTCCAACAAGGCACTCCAGCCGACGCGCAAAAACGGTGCGGCTGAGTTATAACGTTAGGTGAGACAACAAGGAGATAACTATGCAAAACACGCTCAGTCCCATTGCGGACAATTTGGAAGTATTTATCCCGATTCTGCTCGTGCTGATCACATTAGTGGTTGTCTACTTGGTGTTCATGGTGCGCGCAGTAATCGATATGTTGCGATACGATGTGCACGGCGTGCTCCTCACTTTCGCTTTCCTTGCACTGATACCCTTCCCTTTGTTCCTGATTATGGGGGTTATGATTCTGATCATCTGGCATTACCATAAGAAGGATATCTTGGCGGGAAAGAGGCAATCGCGTTGACGCGTCAAAGACGTAGAGGTTCGAATCATTTGCTGCGTTTTAGCATATGAATCCGTATCGCCAACAAATGGGTCAAGTTCGCTCCCGTTGGTCGCTGGGACCGCCAAACAGCGGCGGCCCCTTACCCAAATCGTTGAATGGCCGCTTGTGGCCGAGGGAACTGAGACATCAGGCAAGTTTTGCCGCAGAAATATAATGAACTTCCGCAGTCGATTCGAAGCTGTGTGAAGACACTCTAATATTAGCTATCACTAAAGCACAGCAGTTGACCATTAGGTTTCAGAAGGGTGAAATCGATTAGTCATCAATTGCCACGATTCTCCCGATTGATATCATTGACGACTTTTCTGACTATTTTTTTGCGTTTTTTATCGCTACCATTCGCATTATTTCCCGACAGACAGACCTCGTCTGATGCGCGGCTGCGCAAACCCTGTCGAATCTGCGCCAGGCGCTTGGCAACATCGAACCAGAAGGGTGCTGCGAGACCAATCAGGCAGCCGGTTAGCACAACTGCGAATAGCCATTGCAAGAACAATCCTGCTTGCTGCCATTGGTCCTGTTCGATAACCGATCGACATCGGGGATCCGCCGATTTCAATTTTTCACCTGACGTGCTAGCAAGGCAATTTGGATAGAACGCCCATCCGATTGGGACGCCAATGGCAACAAGCTTGGCCAGCTGTTGCTGAGCTTGCTCTGCGTTTTGTCGTATTTGATTGACAGATTCCATACCATCGAATTTCGCCATTGCCTTCAAATAAGCCATTTCTTTTTCTTTTAAAGTTACCTCGAACGTGCTTTTCTCACTGTCCGTCTGCGCCAGCTCAATCGCCTTTTTTGCTTCCGTAACTTCGGCCAGCGCTTCATTGGCTTTTATTTGTGCTTTATTGTATTCCTCTTGCCGTTGTTCGACGCCGTTGTAACTAGCAATGAGACCTTGCTGTTGCTCGATGATCGCATTAACAAGATCCGCATCAGTCCTATAGGCTTCGAAGATTCGTAAGCCATCGACATTCGCAATGACTGCAAACAGAATTCCGATGGCAAGTGACCAGGCTTGTGTTGAGCGCTTAAAACTCGCTGAAACAGCTGAAGCGTATTCCTCGTACTTTTGCGCTAACCGGTCGAATTCGGTCTTTGCTTTATTGCGCAATGCAACTGATCTGAATTTGACTTTTTCAACTTCAGCTAGCCGACGCAAAACATGTTCTAGTGAAACCTTGTCATAAAGCGTGGCACGCTTGTTATCACCAAAAAATTGCCGCACGAAAATTACAAAGCGGCAAATCAAATTTTTGCCTGAGGACTTATCATATCCAATGAGATCAAGTAATTGGCTCAATCCGGTATCTGTCAGATTGCCATTGGTATCGTAAAGATCTCTCCTTGTGATTTTCTTTTTGCTATGTGAGCTATTAGCTCTTATACTGAAGCATCGATTTTCAATCCATGGCGTGGATTCCAATCGGGCGGACAGTTGATCAGTGGTGCCCTCGACTGGATTTTCGATGACCTTGGCAATGAATTTCCAACGCTCTTCAGCGTCAAGATCTTTAAATATCCCGTTATCAAGCTCCTTGTTAAACAACTTCATTGTTTCAACGAGATTCTTTTTTCGCATACGTGCAGTACGCAAACCTATTTCCATAATTATCGTCACAATCGTTGCCAGGGCTGCAAGCGTCAGCGCAAGCGAAAGTGTTGCATCAAGTAATTGCATGAATCCCTCCTAATTTGTTTTATGCTCACTTTTATAGCTTCGTTACCCCGTAACTAAGCAGCACTTTGGGCTATCCTACATGATTTGCCAGCCTCGTCACTACCTTCGCGTACAAGTTTCAGGCCATTGACAAGCCGTTGGTTCGTTAGCGCCACGCTAACCCGCATTTCACACCAGGCGTCGTGGCATGCTAAAAAGGCATTGGTCTATTCGGCAAAATCAGGGTGAACAACAATGCAGTTTGTTATTCAGGCCAGCCTGTCGGCTAGTCGGTCGAGCAACAAACCTGGTCGCTAATGGGGTTTACGCGCTGACGCGTTTGATCCTCAAGAATTACCAATACCTCTGTCACTGGTATGGTTGTAGATGTGGTAAAAGACGTCTTTGAACAATTCCGCGTTCAATTTTTGCTTAATGTCTTCATAGAAACGCTGGTTGATCTGGTTTGACAACGCGTCCCGGGCGGCCGCGTCCAGTCCCTGTAGTGCGGTGTGCTGGCAGAGTGCTTCGATACTGTCACCGGGCAGTCTTGGTTGGTCCCTGAGCTGTAACAAGCGATGGATCTGGCGCATATAAAAGATGGCATCCGCTGCCGTGTTGCTGTGCCGGTAACCATTGACGCGTCGGTGGAGTTGCCAGGCCAGAATATCGTTGCGGTAGTGACGATAGAGCAACCAGACTGCCAGCAGGCTCACCGTTAACAGCATCAACACCACGAAGTAGCGCGCGATCAACTCACCCAGAAACGCGATCAGTGCGCGCAATTGCGCCGCCAGAAACGACCAGATTTCGGCGAGTGTGGGTGTATCATTGTGGCCGAGCGCTGCATATTTACCGAGTTTTTCTACATAGTTCTGTAGCAGCCTGGCTGTCATTATCTCAGTCGTGGGGCCGGGCAGATCGTACGGTGGTGTGGCTTCGAGTAGCATCCAGCCCTTGCCGTCGATCCAGGCTTCCACCCAGGCGTGGCCGTCCAAGGCATAGATTTCATAGTAACCGGTCAACGGGTTCAGCGTTGTTGCCGAGAAGCCGGTGATCAGCCGGCTTGGAATACCCTGACTGCGCAACATCACCGCCAGCGCGCTGGCGAAGAATTCACAATGCCCGGCTTTGGTTTCGAACAGGAATTGATTCAGTGGCGTACGTTGCTGTGAGGTAAATATCGAATCGACATCGTACTGGTAGTTGTGTTTTAAATACGATTCCAGCAGCATGGCTTTGCCCATGTCATCGCTGGCGCCTTGCGTCACCTCGGCAGCCAGGCGCGCGATACGTCGATCGAAGTCGTCGTACAGTGACAGGTCGCTTTGCGTCGGTGGTACCTTGGTCCCGGAGAATAAGCGGTGTTGTTGGTAACTGACGTGGGATTCGACGGTGTAGACGATATTTTTCTGCAGTCTGCCGGGCAGTTTCAGATTCTGATAGGCGTCACGCTCGATCGAATCGGCCGGAAAATACAGTTTCACCGCGACTGGCGCCGCCGGGATGTACCGGCCCAGATCGTTGATCAGGGTGATGGTGTGCTGGAAATTGGCTTCCTGTCCGGCCTCGAGTTCCAGTGTCAGGTCATCGAGCTTGAGTCGATCCTGGTAATGCAGGTTTTTGTGCCAGCTCAGGCCATCGAAGCGGTCGAAACTCTCGACCTTCAGATACGCGCCGTGCGCTGCCGACATCAGCGCGAGCAGGGCATTGCCCGTGCTCGAGGTTTGGCCATTGTCGAGGATACTGAACTGTTCATCGAAGCCCTGATAGCTATAAGCCGATGAATCGTGCGATGACGGCACGTTTGCACCGCCGCTTGCGGCGGTGGTTTCGTTGTTGCCGCGATCGCCTGCCTCGCGGCTATCGCTCTCTTTCGGCCATTCAGTCTCTTTATAATAGTGGGCGGCGACGCTGTACTGGCTGCCGAGGTTGGCCGCAGGCGGGCGCGGCATCACCAGATAGACGATCACAGTGGCGCCGAGCAGCCATGCCAATAAACCCAAGCCAGGAACGGGGCGAATCGGGGCAGGGGTAGAACCCGGCCGGTCGGCATTGAGCATGCTCAAGCAAATCGCCGCGGCTGATGCATAACAGGCGATGAAAACCAGGTAGTAACCCGTAACCGCTTCTGCTGCACCCATGAATAAACAGATGAAGCTGACCAGAAGGCCGTAATGCACGTGCTTGTGTTCGACCAATTGAAGATTCAACGCCAGCTGTGCAAATGCCAATAAAATCAGTAGCGCCGGTAACAGGCCCCAGACGAGGATCGATGGTAAAAACAAAATCATACCCGTCATCGCCATCGACTCGGCGTGTTTGTTCAAGGCTTCGATGTTATCTCGGTTATTCCAGGCTAGATTGAGCGTGCTGTAGGAAGCAACCAACGCAATCGTTGCAAACAGCAAGGCGCCCAGCGCGTTGATATAGACGAAGCCGACACCCGCGAGCGCGGCAGCAAAGCAGGCACTCAAGGCCAGCAGGATACGGGGGTTACTGACTTGCATCGAACAGGTGTTCCAGCGGGTGGCCCCATGGTACGGTATAAGTGACGCGCGTGCCTGACCTCGATGCTTTGGCAGCAGAGGGTGCCATGCTTCGATTGATAAAACTGGCTTCGTCGAAGCGAATGTCGACGTGGTTTTTAGTATCCAACCAATGCGTGCCCAAAGTGTGCTGCGGCAAAAAGGTGACGACGCTATCGATATGATGAAAGCGACTGCAGACTGAAATCACCTGCTGCACGTAGTCACGGTCACCATCGGCTTTCATTTGAGCGAACTGTCCGAGGTGGTATTCGCTGACGTTCTCACCGGGCGCCAGGCTCAGATGAAAGCCGCTTGCACTTTCTGCAATCAGTTCCACGGCGATACCCTGGTGCGAGGCGAATAACATCAGGGAGGCGGCAATTTCTACGCTGTATTCGAAACAGGAGTCCGGTGCGCTGCCGTGATCGTCATCGGCATTGCAATTCAAAATGATCAGCATCGCGGGCTGATCGTACGATTCAAATTCGCGCACGATCAGTTCCTGGTGCTTTGCCGACGCGCCCCAGTGGATATGTTTCAGGCTGTCGCCGTGGCGATATTCCCGCGCACCGGCGTACTCTTCATCGGCATGCGGCAGGTTGATAATCCGCTGGCCATGAAACGAAGACGAGCGCGAGTTGAAGCCGGGCAGCTGACTGATACGAAATGTTCTCGGATAAACCAGTACACGGCAACGTGAACAGTCGATGGTTCGCTGTGCGGTGTGAATACCAAACGGGAAATCGCTCGATGCCGTCAGCTGGTCGATGCTGTAGTCGCCGCGTTGCTTGCACACCAGGCGCAGATCGACATTGGCTTCACCATCGACATAGGGAGCAAACGCGGCCTGGCTGGCATCATCAGCCGGGAACCGATGGTCGGTGTTGATACTGATGTGCTGACACGGCGTGCGGCTAAATAACTGGAGTGGTAGGGTCAGCATTTGCCCGGCGTGGCACTGCAGGTGGGTCGGCAGTTTGACCTGCAGCTTGCGGATATTCAAGCCGGGCAGCAGGTAGGACACGGCCAGTAACGCAATTAGCAGTGAAACCATGCCGTAGAGCAGCGCAATGCCGCGGTTCCACGCCACCAGGAACAATACCAGAGTGAGAACAATAAAAAAGCGCTGAGGATTGAAGCGGCGGGAAAACCACAGAAGAAGCGGCCTGAGTTGCTCCGTCAAGTCCATTTGCTGCGCCATGCCGACTCACTCAGGCGGCGGTTTCCGCATGATCCGGTACCGCGACTTGAGCGATCAGGTCGCGGAAGAATTGCACTCTGCCATCAGTTTGATACAGATGGGCATCGTTGAATATCAATCGGTGTCCCAGTACCGGTTCAACCAGCTTCTGGATGATATCGGGCGTGACAAAACCCTTGCACGTCAGGAAGGCGTAGGCTTTGGACGCGGCTGCCAGCGACAGCGAGCCGCGAGGGCTCGAACCCAGGCGTACCGACGGGTGTGCTCGGGTGGCGCGGACCAGGTCGGTGATATACGCATAGAGCGAGTTATCCATGCGGATTTGGTCGGCGCGCACACGGTACTGCTGCAATTGATCGGGTGATATCACCGGTTGCAATTCAGCCAGCGCCTGCTGGTGCGGCTGCTGCGTCAGAATCCTGATCTCCTCGTCCTGTGCAGGATAACCCAGGCCGGTACGCATGAAGAAGCGATCGAGTTGCGCTTCCGGTAATGGATAGGTGCCGGCCGACTCAACCGGGTTCTGCGTCGCGATCACCATGAAGTGGTCCGATAATGCGTGTATCTCGCGGTCCAGGCTGACACTGCGTTCTGCCATGGCTTCCAGCAGGGCCGACTGCGTACGCGGTGTCGCGCGGTTGATTTCATCGGCCAGTAAAATATCGGTGAATACCGGGCCGGGCAGAAAATGGAATCGATGCTCTTCTGAGTTGTAGACATTGATACCGGTGATATCCGATGGCATCAGGTCAGGTGTGCATTGAATACGGTTGAATGTCATATCGAGCGAACGCGCGAGTGACTTGGCCAGCGTCGTTTTACCCAGCCCGGGAACATCTTCGATCAGCAGATGGCCCCGACACAGTAAAGTCGTGAGTGTATAGAGCAGCACTTCATTCTTGCCATAAATAACGCGCGACAGATTGTTGAAGAGTCGCTGTAGTGGATTGTTGGGCGTGCTTGACAAATTGTTATCCTGCCGTACGTGTCGATGTAAAATAGTGCCGTGTTTATAGGTATTCTTTAGCACATAATTTGCGCCGGTGAGGAAAGCGCTGCTATTGAACAGGCAGACATGTAATGGCGTGGCTGAGTCGAATGGCGCACTCTACGCAAACCGTAGTTCTGGCTATGCTTCTATCGATCCGCAATATCCAACACTCACCTATGCGTTCATGCGATTAGTCATCGCTGACGAAAATTCGTTATTTTTTGTAAACGGCCCCTCGCTATTTCCGTCCGCGTAAGTTACCTTATCGTCCACGCACTGAATCCGAATGGCAGGCTGAGTGTAAAAACACATATCTGTGTGCCTCCATCGAGTGCAGGGAAGCAAATGTTTAACAAAAGGAGTTGTTCATGTGTGCCTTCGTGCTGCGATTTATCGTCGCAACGTATCTAGTTCTTTTCCCTACGACTTCACCGATCGCATTGGCATCACCTGCCATCGACTGGATCATCTCGACGCAGAATGCGGACGGCAGTTATATCCTGACTACAGATATCGCGACTGCAACCCAGTCCACTGCCGAAGCACTCTCGACATTTACAACGTCTGAGGAATATACCGACGCCGGCATTCCGTTGGCCGTCGACTACGTGAATGTCGAGATCTATCTGAACACAGAAAATCTGTCGAGGCTGATCATAGCCAACCATCAGGCGGGAGCGGATGTATCTTTGTTACTGTCTGAGCTTGAGCGCTACCAGAACTTCGACGGCGGTTTCGGCGAAATGCCAGGCTACGACAGCACATCGCTGGATACCGCGTTCGCACTGATTGCGATGGCGGCTGCAGGGTACGATGATATCGATGCTGTCGATGTCGCCATCGCCTACCTGGTCAATCATCAGCGCGTCGATGGCAGTTTTATACTAAGCGATACCAACGAAAGCTCGAATTACATCACAGCGCTGTGCTCGATGGCGCTGCAGCAGTATCGCTTTGTGTTCGACGTCTCTGCCGAGTTGCAGGCGGCGAATGAATATCTACTCGCGCAGCAATCACCGGGCGCTGGCTGGGGTACGGCCTGGGAGACCGCGGTTGCATTGCTGTCCATCGTAGCTATCACTACGGACTCGACAAGGTACAACGATGCTGCCCAGGTGTTGCGCAGCCAACAATTAGCCAACGGCTCATGGGCTAATGATGTTTTTGTGACCGCATTAGCAGCCAGGGCTTTACATCTTGCCGACAATGTTAAACAGCCAGTAGCACTAAAAGACGGTGTGGTTTCAGGCAGGCTCGTCAGGGATGGCACGTTATTACCGCTATCTTCGGTCCAGGTTCGTGTCGATGAGCTTCCGTCTGTGCGCGTGGCTTCGGATGATGCCGGCCGATATACACTGTCGGGTTTGCCGGCATCAACCTATACCATACGCTATCAGGCAGACGGTTATCGCGCTGCATCGCAAACGTTGTCAATACAGGCGGGACAGGTCGTTGATGTCGGCACGATGAGATTGATGCCCACCACGGACACCGGCATAGTTTCCGGTCTCGTTACCGACAAGCTTAGCGGTTTGCCCGTTTCGGACGCCAATATTACGGTGACCGGTGCATTTATCGCATCGACCAACACCGATATGGCTGGTACGTACTCTGTTGCTGGCGCGGCCGGCAGTGTCCGTATTAACGTGTTAGCCCCCGGTTATGGACCTGCTGTCGCATCTGCAGAGGTCACCGGCGGTGGGACCATCAAATTCTCACCCGCGTTACATCCCTCAGGCGAGACGAATACTGATCTGGCGTCGATCCGTGGCAGCGTGATTGATGCTGAAACCGGTCAAGCCGTCATCCAGGCGGGGGTCAAGGTGCTTGTCAGCGGACAAGCCGTCAATACTGACGCCAACGGTGGTTTTACCATACAAAATCTCGCTGCTGGCGCATTGACCGTCAGTATCACTCATAACGATTATCAGGCGCGTCAATACCGTATGGCCTTATCCGAGGGTAGTGCGATAGATCTGGGCATGATCCTGCTTACTCGCAGCGTAGCCCAAACAACGACGACAACAATCCACGGTACCGTGACCGACGCCGATACCGGAGTGGCGATCGCAGGTGCCCGTGTTGCAGTCGTTGGCGGCGGCATCAGCAGCGTGACCGATAGTAACGGACGGTATCGCTTCGATAATCTGTCGGGTAATCGGTTCAACCTCGTTACCAGGGCTGTTGGTTACTTCGAAGCAACAGGCACGGTCAGTGTCACTGAGCCGGCCGTGGTCGATCTCAATTTCAGCATGAACCGCGCCTCTGCGTCTGATCTGGACATCGTCGACATGCACATCGAGACCGGCATCACGAGCTACCCCGCGCTCGCCGAGATTGAAGCCGATGCGATACTGTACAACAGCGGCAGTGCGAACCACAGCGTGCGTATGTATTACAAGGTTGTCGATGCGCACAATGTTATTGTTGCAGAAGGACCTGTAACCGCCGTGCCACTGGGTGTGGACCCCTCATCGGCGTTGTTGACAGTACCGGCGGGCCAGGCCATTGAAACGGAAATCGAATGGTACAACGGTAGCAGCCCGGCTGGAGACTACCAGATCATTGCTCAGGCCTACGATGGCCGCACTGGCCAGCTGTTGGCCGAGCGCGCGATCACTATCACCGTCGAGTCGACCAATCGCATCGGCGGTGCTGCCGAGTTTGACCCACCGATTGCCCAGCTTGCGGCCAATACGCCGGTGCAGATCGGTGCGATCGTGCGCAATGCCGGCAATCAGCTGATCGAGGCCACCGCGCTCACAGCCCGTGTGATCTTGAACAAGCAAGGCTATCGTAGTCGCAAGGACCTGGCTCAACTGGATGCAATCCTCACTGATGCCGCATTCGATGATACGCGCGGCATGGCCATCGACAACAACGGTAATCTCTATGCTGTCAACAACCGCAACAACTCGGTATCCCTGATCGCGACGGACGGTAGCGTTACCAAGTTTGCAGGCAATTTGAACAACCCTGTCGATATTGATATCGCACGCGGTGGTGATATCTACATTCTGAACAGAAACCGTTCGTATGTACGCATCGACACCGCCGGCAATCGAACTGAAATGCATACGGGCCTGTCCGATCAATCGGCCATCGAAGCACTGAACGACGACCGTGTGCTGATCACCCAGGCTGATGCGCTCTATGCAGTCTCGCCGGATGGCTCGCTCGAAAAAATGATTTCCGGCGGGCTGGCCGCACCGCACGATATGGTCATCAACAGCAACGGTGATGTTTTCATCGCGAGCACCGATGACAACAGTATTACACGTTACTCGAACGGTACGTTGTCCCGCTTTGTCGCTGGTATCAACAAGCCTTATGGGCTGGCAGTCGATGTCAATGATGATCTGATCGTGACGAGTTTTGGCGACAACAGCCTGCTTCGGGTCACACCTGACGGCACTGTCTCGGTGATTGCGACCGACCTGTCAGGTCCTACTGACGTGCTGATCGACAATGACGGTCATTACATCATATCGAACGCGATGTCGAACGAAGTCGTTTCTATCGATGCGACAGGGGCACAACAAATTCTGGTCGATCAAACGATCAATAAACCGTCTGCTGCGATTTTCAACAGTAGTGGTGAGTTGTTTGTCAGTAATACTGGCTTCAGTAACATCACCAAATTTTCCCCCGATGGAACGGTCATGGAGTTTGCCGCGAATATATCCGAGCCGGTCGCACTGCTCGAAAGCGGCGATGGTGGTGTCGAGGTGTTACAGGCGGACGGAAGCATACTGCATATTTCAGCGGCAGGCACTAAAACGACGATCACAACAGGCCTTGCCGGTTCTAAAGACTTCGTGCGCGATTCCGGGGGTGACGGTTACATCGTACTCGAGTCATCCCGGAACCGGATCACACACCGGCACGCCGATGGACAGTATTCGTTACACACCGATCCGCTGCTGGACACAGTGCGGGCGATGACGCTGTCGGCTACGGGCGATGTGTACGTACTCGCCGGTCCAATCAATAATCAGATGCTGCTGCGTATCACCGCCGATAAAACGACCGAGGTCATCACACGAGGTATGCCATTCTCGAGAGGCATAACGGTGGATGCCAACGATACTGTCTACGTCACCGATTACAATGCCAGGAAGGTACTGAAGATCGATGCTTCGGGAAGCATGACGGTACTCGCGAGGACGCCGTTTGCGCCGGGTGCAATGACGCTCACGGCCAGCGGTGATGTTCTTCTGGCGCCGTTTGGTGGTAAAACCGTCTATACGCTGAATCTGGATGGCAGTCTGACCGAACGCATAACATTGCCATCGAAGATCATGTACGGTCTGATCGAGGATAGTAACGGTAACCTCTGGGTCAGCGACCAAAACACAGGGACGGTGCTGCGCATCAGTGCCGCGAATACTATCGAACGCTTTTCGGTTCGATCGGCAGGTGTGTTACAGGCGGACGACCGCGGCGGTGTCTACGTCAGCACCTATGGGGGCATCAAGCATATAGATTCTGGTGGCGCTGTGTCGAACGCACTGAATCATGATGCAATCGGCCAGGTTTACATCGTTGCCTTTGTGCGCGATCGCAACGGTGACTACTGGATACCGGACACAAACGCGATCACCTATCTGTTCGACGACGCTTCGAATCTGCTGCAGCGCTTCACGAGCTTGAAGCAGCCCAGCGGCATGATTGCCGATGCCAACGGCCATCTGGTCGTGACCAACGGCAACAACACCGTTGTGCGTATTAGACATCACGGTGCCTTACCGGAGGTCCTCACCACTGGTAATTTCCGCGCGATCGCCAGGGAAACCGACGATACCGCGCTGGTGTCCTCAGGAGGCGCAGCCCGACGTCTGCACCTGGCCACAGGGGTTCTGTCCCCGGTAATACCGTACCGCGCGACGACGCTGTCCACCGTGGCGGCTATCGCGGTCAACCCCGAAGGCGGCTTCGTGCTGGCTGATAATGGTCATAATCGGCTACATTTCTATGACGCCAGTGATACGGAAGTCGATGTCCAGGTCGGGATCGTTAATCCACGCGGATTAACACTGGACCAGAACGGTAACATTCTTGTTGCCAACGCGGAACCGAAAGGCATTGCAGCCGTGCGTGATGATCGGCGCGCTGACATGTACCTGTTCGATTTCAACGGATTCGATTATCTGCTGACCAAACCCGATGGCAACATCTATGCCGCTTCCAGGCGCGATGGCACGATCTTCGAATATGACCAGGGCAAGCGTCACATCAACACACTGCGTGTGCCTGAATCCGATGCGCTGGTCATCGATGCTAACGGTCTTTTGCTATCGACCATGCCGTCCGAAGGTGCGCTTATACGCATTGCTACCGACGGCTCCAACAGTTACCGGCGGCTCGCCAGCGGTTTGAGTCATGCTGCTGACGTCGAGACGGACAGTGCGGGTGGTACATACATTACCGATAGCAGCCGCAACACCATACTCAAACTGAACGCGGACGGTTCACTCAGCCTGGATGTGGCCAAAGTCGAGGATGCCAGCTGGCTTGCCTTCAGCCCGAATGGCGACAAGCTGGTGAGCTATGCTGCTAATCGCCTGGCCTTGTTTGAAGCCGGTGGCGGCCGCATCGAATTACCGCTAGCCAACATAATCGAACCCGATATGCAGTTTGGCGGCCTGGCTATGGATGACGATGGCGCGATCTACTTGTCGACCGGCGCGCAGGATTCAATGCTGAAGCTGCAAGCACAGGTGACAGAGCCGGAAATACAGACAGGCCAGGTTGTTTACAGTGTCTCAGCGCGGCTCGATGGCCTGTCGATCGATGGGCAGGTCGCTATCGATTTTGGCGCATGGACACCAAGCCGAAGCGGCGAGTACCGGGTCGAGATCACCGCGGATAATGGCGTCACCGACGGGTCATTGATGAACACGCTGCATGTCGGCGCCAACGCTGACGGTTTGATTGTCCTGAACGATGCGGCAGTCCAATCTGGCGATCAGGCCATCAACGCGGTGTTGACGATCAGCGGCGCCGATCCGACACAGTTCACGAAAATAGAAACGCAAAATCTCACCTTGGCCGCACGAACGTATGCGCTCCTGGGTCGAGGTATCACGTCAGACAGTCACGGCAATGTCTACGCGTCTGATTTGAACAAGATCGTCAAAGTAACACCCAATGGCGTTGTCAGCGACTTTGTGAGCGGCATTGACGAAGGTATCAGCATGTCGGGGATGGTGACCGATAGCATGGATACCTTGTATACACCTTCATCCAACGGATTGCTGCTTAAGTTTACGCCCGATGGGCAGAAGTCCAGTATTGGCACGTTCCCGTCCAAGGTCGAGGCTGTTGCACTTGACTCTCATGATCAGCTCTACACGGTGACCTCGGCGGGCAGGCTGTACCAAGTCGATAAAGCCAGCGGTGCCGCAACCGAATTGCCGGCCGAGGGACTGCACGCTCCCCGCGGCATGACTATCGATGCTTACGGCAATATCTATGTGCTGAACAAGAATACTACGGGCGCGGGTACCGACCCGATCATTCGAATCACACCGGGCGGCACGTCAACCAACTTCTTCGACTACGCCAATTTTGAATTTGAAGGGATTCCGTTGGCAGCAGACTGCTCGAGCAATCTGCTGTTTGCGCCGATCAAGCTGCCGCCTTTCAAGTACCGTGGCGAAGAAGACATTATCGTCCAACTGATTGGTGAAACCGGTGAGGTCAACAAGATCCTGCACGGACCGACAATCGCTTCGGGTCTGGGTGATATAGATGTCATTTCGTTCGATCGCTTTGGCAACAGGCTGCTGTTTTATACCGACTGGAACAATGGCGAAATCTTCGCGTTTCCGATCATCTGCGGTGGCATTGCTGTTGAAGCACATCTGGTCACCCGTGCCGATGTTGACCTTTCGAGCACCGATCCTGCCCCTAGCCGTATCCTCGATGGTAGCGATGGAACTCGGGAATATATCTGGCAGTTATCCGAAGTCGACAATCAGGGACTGGATATCGAATTGAACCTGCTGTTGCGCGATCTGGTTGAAGGCGAACATCGTCCGATCTTCAGTGAGGCCTTCCTTGAATTCATCAACAGCTTCAACCCGGATGCGCCGGTAAAGGTAGCGATGGACATTCCCGCAGTGTTGGCATCCAGCCGGGTCTCGATTGTGACCCGCGTCGATGCAGGGCAGTATAAAGCAGACTCGCTGGTCGATATTGCCGTTGAAGTCTCGAACGACAGCGCTGTGACATTCGATGGCAGCGTAAGCCTGAACGTCATCGATGCCGCTGGTTTCACGGTTGAAACGTTACCAGCGATCGCTATCGATGCGTTGCCAGCACGGTCTTCGCTCAACCTGTCCAGTGTCTGGAACACCGGTATAACGCTGGCCGGCGATTATACGGTTGTAGCAACATTGAAAAACATCGGCGGCAAGACACTCGCGAGCAGCGAGGCGAGCTACCACATTCAGGCAGGATCATTCACTTCACCAGTCATCACGGCGTCGATCAGTACAGACAAGATACGCTATTCGACCTGGGATACTGTCGCCATCAGCGGGCGATTACGTAACGCATCGAGCAACTCAATACAGGGCAATGTGGTTGCAATGTTGACGGTAACGGATAGCAGCGGCGCCGTTGTACATACCGAGACGGTAACACTGAACGAACTCTATCCGGGAAGTTACCGTGATGTCAGCAGCCGCTTCGCGTTGGTCGACGCATCAGCAGGACGCTACCGTGTGACACTGGTCAGCCGCAATGCTGCAACGGGGGCAGAGCTGGTGCAGACCGAATACGGCTTCGATGTGGAGCACATCATCAGTCACGATGTGACCGGCAGTGTGCAAGCACGGTTCAGTCAGCTCGACACCAACGAGGCCAATATCTGCACTGAGACGATTACCAATCTGTCGGCTACGGCCATCAACGCTGCAACGGTTCGCCACCTTTTTGTTGACGTCGCTGCGGGGACAACCATGACCAGCAACGAGCAAGTGGTCGATCTAGCTGCGGGCGCAACACTGTCATTCCCACAAATGGTCACTCTGAACAGCAATCAACCCGGCGTCTATGCCTGTGTGCTGCAGATCGATATAGCTGGCGATAGTCGAACTCTGGCCACAGCCGGTTTTGAATTCATCGAGCCTGAGAACCTGTTCGATATCGATATCAGCCTGGGCGTAGGAACCGGAGGGCGTCTGCTGGTGTTGCTCGATCCGGCCGACTGGCGGTCGCATGATCATGGCAATGGCAATGGCAATGACAATGACAATGACGATGACAACGACGATAAAAATCAGCGTCAACACGACTCGGACAGGGACGATGGGAATGATGAAGAGGATGATCATGACGATGAATATCAGCGTCATCGGCATCGTGGTCATGACAGCACGAACTATCACGACAGGGATCCGTACGGCCCCGCCGGCGCACCGCTGCTGAGTACGCAGCGTGATGTCCTGGCATATCTGTTGCGGCAGGCAGGGTGGTCTTACACGCTTGTTGACTCTGCCGATGCTTTTACCCGGGCGATGCGCAGTGGTGCCTACTCCGCCTTTGCGCTGTTCTCTGAACAGATCAAACTGAATGAGCAGGTGCAGCAGGAACTGGTCACGGCTGTCTATCGTGGTGAGGGGTTGCTGGTCGGTGGCGGTCATGATCTGCGTAACGACAAGTTGCGCGATGCCCTCGGTATTAGAAACATGGGCAAGCACCATCACACAACAGGTATCGAGCTAACCGATGCCGAGTCACTTGGTGCCGCCAACTTGTTATTTGCTGTGGATCACAGATCAATGCGTATCGAAACAAGAGGCGCTGAAGTCCTCGCGACTTATACCGGTATCGACAACATACGCACAGATGATGACGACGATGAGTATGACCACCGATATCGCAAACCATCCAAACACAGCAATGCTGCGATAACCCGTTTCAGTTATGGCAGTGGTGTCAGTGTATTTTCAGGTTTCGATCTGCTTGCAGAAATGACCAGTATGCAGGTGGACTCGGCTTTTACTGCGTTGTTGGTCGATGTCCTGGCCGATATCGGCCGCGTGTCACCGAATTTCGCATCAGGTGGTGTGGTACCCATTGAGCTGTTTCTGGCGAACAATGGGCCGGTGATGTTGGGGCGAGTCAGTCTGAGCTGGCCTGACAATGCCGGCTTGCTCGATATCGCGCCACTGCCAGCTATCGATGCCAACACGGCCAGCTGGCCCATCGATCTGGCCATTGATGACAATGCTATCCAGAAGCTGTGGCTTCAAACGCCGCACACAGCAGGCGTTGTCGACCTCAGCGCACGTCTGCAGATCGGCGTCGGACCGAGCCTTGACGATTTTGCAACCCGGAATCTGTCACTGCTGATCACACCGGTCGCAACGCTGGCAGAGATCAAAGCCAGACTGAATTCACTTAAGAACCAGCATGCGTTGTACGGCAAAGCTGGACGAGCCATTGCTGGAGCGATCGAAGAAGCCCAGAGGAGTGACTTTAAAGATGCGATCAAGCGAGCACTGAAAGCCATCGACAAGCTGAATAACATCGATAGCGATGACGCGCGATCGGTCCAGATGGATATCGCCCGCGCCATCCGCGTGCTTGCGATGCAATGGACGTTGGGAACTAACAACGACACGGATATGAGGACAGAGGATTGGCCATGAAAAACTCCCTGATAGGCCTGATGCGCCAGACTTCTCTGGTCATGAAAGGTACGGCGCTGATCACTGTGGTGAGTTTTGCCATGCTGGTTACCTCGCCGGCGGCGATGGCGCTGCGTACAGCAACCGACAACCATCATGCGAAATCAGGCGACAGCAACCCTGAAGCCCGCTTATCCGCTTTGCTCGAACAGATCACGTACAAATTCGATGCACTGGAGGCTGCGCATGCAGCAGGGCAGGACACGGATGCGATCGTCAGCGAACTCGATCAGCTGCAGGACCAGATGATAGCACTCGACAATGACGTCATGGCTAACTTCGAGGCAACGGAGCAAAAGCTGAAGGACAAGAATCTGCCCGAAACTATCCTGAAGCGCCATCAGGACATGGTGACCCACTACCAGGCTCACCGCGCCCGCATCATCGAGCAGTTCGAATACAAGGACATGTCCCATTGGCGCTGGTTGCTCAGGCACTGGTGGGACCGGCTGCTCGCCTGGCTCGGGGTGGAGATTGGAGAAATCGTCGATTCGCCGATTCGGAATGTGAATCCGCGCCAGTTCAAGCGCTCGCATCAGGCCTTCGATCCGAACAATCTGCCAAATAAGAGCATGCGCCCGGACAAGGACAACAAGCCGAAGCAGTCCCTACAGGACTATCATCAGGCTAAGCTGTTCAACACGCCCGCCAACCAGGTTGCCGAACTCGGGGACTTCATGTATGACGCATTGGCAGGCGCATCTGATCCGGCTTACCTGACCGAAACCGACGAAGTCATCCTGACCCAGCGCATCAAGGATCAGGCACAGGCGCTCAGCTACGATCCGGTAAGGATTTATCATTGGGTACGCAACAACGTCGAATGGCAACCGAGCTGGGGAGCGGTGCAGGATGCCGAGCTGACTTTGGATGCAAGACGTGGTAACGCGATGGACATCGCCAGCCTGACCATCGCACTACTGAGGGCCTCGCAGATCCCGGCCCGCTACGTCCACGGCACCATCGAAGTGCCGGAAGCGATGTTCCGCAATTGGGCCGGTGGCTTCGCCAGCATCGATGCCGCCGTCGACTTCGCTGCCTCCGGCGGTATCCCGACTGCAGCGTCGATAGCGGGCGGCAAAATCGCACATGTGCAGCTCGAACACGTCTGGGTGGAAGCCGCGATCGACTACTTCCCCTCGCGTGGCGCCAGCAACCATGACGCTGATGCCTGGGTGCAGATGGATCCAAGCTACAAGCGATACCAATACCTGCAGGGACTGGACGCAGTAGCCATCAGTGGCATTGACACCAACCAGCTCGCCACAGACTTTCTCGCCAGTGGCACCATCAATGAGACCGAAGGCTGGATACAAGGCTTCGATCCCACCATACTCGAAAACGCCCAGAGCCAGGCTCTGAGTGCATTGGAGGATTACATCACCACAAATATGACGAATCCGACTGTGGGTGATGTTATCGGCGGGCGCAAGACCATCATTCTAGAATACCCGGCGCTGCCTTCCAGTCTGCCGAACAGAATCCTCGTCGAAGGTGCGCGTTACGACAAATTACCATTGCAATTACAACAACGTATTACGTATTCAATAGGTCGTGACGATCTGGGCTTGCCGATCAACCCCACGACATTTGCCTACGCGACACTGAACAATGAAAAAGTTACACTGTCATTTCGTCCAGCGACACCCGATGACGAAGCTGCTTTGTTAGCTTTATTGCCTGAAGGGGAGGTCACTGACATCAGCCAGTTGCC
>JABDQW010000204.1 GCA_013042055.1 Gammaproteobacteria bacterium
GTCCAATGATGTATCAAGGAATTACGTAACGCATACAGCGATGACGAACGGCTGATCCTATCTACCGCGCAGACTCCTAGCCCGCATTTCTCACCAGGATCACGGGAGCAGGCGCAGGAAGCGCCGCTCTGGAGCGAAAGCGTAGCCATAGCTACGGTTTGAGTGAAGAGCAAGCTTACGGGCACGAAGGCCAGCCTGATCCGTGACAGGCATGCTTGAAAAACACATTATATTTTTGATCATCCCAGCTTTTCTCCTTGGCGCCAATGACTTATCCGTATTCCACGCCGCCTGGTGAGAAATGCGGGTTAGAGCATACAGGAATTATCAATAGTCATAACCGATACCCACTGTAAGCCGATAATCATCTTCGAATGGTACGGTGCCATCCTCTGCTAAGGTTGGGTTGCTGATGTGATCCCAGATTAATGATACATCGAGATCAAGCGACCCGATGATTTCACTTTCAAAAGTGGTGACCAGATGATGGGTATACCCACCTGATGCTTCATCACCCCAGGTGGTGCTGTAATTAAATAAAAAATCGAGGTTTTTGGTCAATTCAGTATCGTAATCCGTCGAAATAACCAGAGCCAGTGTTGATTCTTTCTCGTTCTCACCGGGCAAGACCGAAACGAAACGCGTCTCCTGGTAGGCTGGGCCGCCAGCAACATCCCAGTTGGTCCGGCTGGTATCGATAATGGTATATCCGAAACCGGTACCTACAGTGACTCTCGAGTCGATATTGGAAAACCTATCGGCAAAATATTCTGCGAACAGCGGGCGCAGAAAAAAGTGGCGCGACTTGAACAGGTCGTGAGACAAGGTGACACGGTGGTTATTGGTTGTCTCCACGTCCTGCGTATTCGATATATTGCCGATATAATCCGTGATGAATCGTGAAAAGGACGTCAGCCGTTCCAGATTGACTTTCGCGTTATAATCGACCTGGTCGGTGTTACCGCTCCTGACAACCAGGCTAAACGTAATCTTGGCCGACCAGAAATCCAACTCTTGCTCTCCGCCGGAAATAAACGAAACCAGTTGGGAGCGCTGGAATTCCTTCACATCATCACCATTGGTAACGGTAACCTTGTTCCCGTCTACCACAAAAAAACCAAAGACGGTTCCGTGGCCTTCGATATTGACGCTGCCTGGTATATGGCTTTCGACATATTTGACGTCTTCCCAGTCCAGTGACAACAAGTCCAGCTTGTCACTGTCGAACTCCAGACTTTCCTTAAAAAAACCCTTGATCTCGCCCTTGAGCCATTCGCCGGAAACCAACTGCACCCAGTCGAAATCGGTCACGGTCGGTCTCGAGGTTTCCCACTGGAAGGTTTTTAGAATATATTCTTTCTCAGACTCCTCCGTAGGTACGTCGATCCTCTCTTCCTGGGCGAGCATAGTGCCCACCTGAAGAAGGCAGCTGCAGGCAAATGCCAGATGTAGAAATTTTCTTGTGAGCACGGATTTTTCAAGCAGGAAGTAGCAGCGTTACTCGACAAGATCATCCAGTTTGTCATCCATGTGCAATTCGGTCAGCTCGGTGAAGCCGCCAATCCATTTACCGTCGATCGCTATCTGCGGCACGGTGCGTGCGCCATTGGTGATACGGCTGAACTCGCGGCGTGCCGCCATGTCTGTATCGATACGAGCCTCGTCGTAAGGAATACCCCACTTGCTCAGCAGTGATTTGGTTTTCTCGCAGATTGGGCAGATGCCGGTACTGAATACTGTTACTCGGGCCATGATTATTGAATGTTGAAAAACTGCATAAATAGGTTGTTTCTATGGCATATATATTGTGTGAAAATGAGCCGCATTTCCAACAGAATGGATTTTACATGAGTTTTAAGGTTACGGTGCCCGCCACTGGTCACGAATTCAGCGTCGAGCAGGGTGAGACCATTCTCGAGGCAGCGCTCCGCCAGGGGGTCGGCCTGCCCTACGGCTGCCGCAACGGCGCCTGTGGCAAATGTGCCGGTGAGCTGATTTCGGGTGAAATCGGTTATGCAAAAGAACTCAGGAATCTTGCGCTGGAGCAACAACAACAAGGCAAGACCCTGTTCTGCCAGGCTTGTCCGCAAGGCGATGTTTCGATCCGGGTGCGCGAAATCAGCACCGCTCGCGATCTTGAAATCAAGACCTTGCCGTGCCGGGTCGAGTCGATGCAGTTGCTGACGCACGATATTATGAAGCTGCAGTTAAAACTGCCCGAAACCGAGCGTTTGCAGTTCCTCGCCGGGCAGTACATCGAATTTCTGCTCAAAGACGGTAAACGCCGCGCCTTCTCCATCGCCAACGCCCCCCATGATGATGAATACATCGAACTGCACATTCGCCATGTACCGGATGGCCAGTTTGGCGACTACGTGTTCGACGGCATGAAGGTCAAGGAACTGTTACGTCTCGAAGGACCGCTGGGAAGTTTTTATCTTCGAGAGGAATCCGAACGACCAATCGTCATGATGGGTGGCGGCACCGGTTTTGCACCGATAAAAGGTATGCTCGAACACGCCTTTCATATCGAGCTAAACAGGCCGATTCACCTGTTCTGCGGCGTGCGTGCTCGCTGCGACCTGTACATGGATGACATGGTCAATAGCTGGGTACAGCAACACGACAACCTGAAGTACACCCCGGTACTGTCAGAACCTGCGCCCAGCGATAACTGGCAGGGCAAAACCGGCTTCGTTCACGAAGCCATCACCGAAGCCTATCCTGAGCTGTCCGGTTTCGATGTCTATATGAGCGGTCCGCCACCGATGATCAAGGCGGGTATGGATGCGTTTTACGCGCACGGTTTGCCGGAGACACAAATCTACTCGGACTCTTTCGAGTATTCCGATGACGCTCTCAAAGCGATGGGTATCACCAAACCCAGGACAGGTGAGGGATAGCGCATCGATATCTTTAATCTGATTCTTAGCACTGTATTGACTAAGAAAAAGTTTCGGTTAACGCAGTGATCGCAGAGACGCAAAGGCCGCAGAGGATTCGTTTTTCTGTAGGAGCGGCTTTAGCCGCGAAAAATGCTGCGGGCTGCAAGCAGTTCGCGGCTGAAGCCGCTCCTACGGCTAAATCGGTAATCGAACAACGGTAGCTTAGACTTTGTGTCCTCTGCGTCTTTGCGAACTCTGCGTTACATCGAGATGTCTCAGCTGTGCAAGATCACAACAACGGCGAAGCGAGCCGTGCTATTCTCGAAGCAATACGAAAGGGCAGCGGCTTATTGTCGTAGTGTTCGCGCATTACCGGCACGCTGTTTTCCAGATCTGTTGTTAACATCGCTTCGATTTGTTGGATGAAAACATCATCTGCGACCAGCGCTGTAGCTTCGAAGTTCAGATACAGTGATCGGTTGTCGAGGTTGACCGTGCCCACGCCTGCGACGACGTTATCGACCAGTATCACTTTCTGATGCATGAAACGCTCTCGGTAGCGGTAAAGACGTACGCCACTTTTCAACATGACATCGTAGTAGGTAAATGATGCGAGTTCAACGATGCGCTGATCAGCCTTATCGGGCAGGATGATACGCACATCAACGCCTCTGAGAGCCGCGGCCTGCAGCGCGATCACCATGGCATCGTCGGGAACGAAATAAGGACTGGTGATCCATAGACGAACGCGTGCCCTGCTGATCAGGGTCATGAACAGAATGGCACAGTTGTATGCTGTATCCGCCGGCCCAGTGTTCACGATAGCGACAGCTTGATCAGAAGACTCGATGGCCGGTAATGGCGATGTCAAGGCTGCAATCTGTCCGGTGGCCCAGTACCAGTCCTTCATGAAAGTGAACTGGATGTGTTGGGCTGCGGGGCCGTCGACTCTGAGATGGGTATCACGATACTTCAGGTATTCTTTCCCCAGATTATGGCCACCGATAAATCCGCTGCGTCCGTCAACCACCAGCAGTTTACGGTGGTTACGGAAGTTAATCTGGAAGCGGTTACTGCGCCCTTTTGTGGTTTTGAAACCGGAGACATCGATACCGGCATTACGCATGGTGTCGAGGTAGCTGTTCGGCAGTTTGATACAGCCAATTTCGTCGTACAGGAACAGTACACGCACACCCTTGTGCGCTTGTGTAATTAATGCGTTACGCAGGCGGCGGCCAACGATATCGTCACGGACGATGTAGAACTGGACCAGCACATACGAATTGGCCGATTCGATAGCGCGGATCATCGTATCGTAGGTCGCTGCACCGTCGATTAGCAGCTCGACAGAATTCGCGCGAAGAAAGGATATGTTGGTGATGTTGCTGCTCAGGGCATTGATGACTTCGAGACCTGGTGTTGGCTTGGCGGCCAGGGTATTCATTTGCTGCAGCCACTCGCGGACACGAGTGCCGATGTGTTCCTCGGCGCTGCGCAATGCTTCTGTATAGCCGAAAAAACGCGTGCGACCAAAAACCGCATACACGGGTATGGTTATCAATGGCATAGTGATCAATGCGATAAACCAGGCGATCGCCCCCTGGGATGATCGCGGTTGCATGACCGCGTGCACTGCAAGCGTCACACCGAGTACCTCGGCTACGAGCAGAATCGTACCGACCAGGCTCAGAATCAGCGAGTCAGGCATCTCTGTCACTCGCTGAGTTCCGTGTCAAGCAACCAGCTGTATTGGTCGATGCTGCCCGATAACAACTGCCAACAGAAGGTAATAGAAAAGACGTTTCATGATTAATCGCTCATTTTGACTTTGGCGTATTTTAGGGCATTCAAACAAGCTTCGTCAGTAGCATTTTCCGCGATTATGATGTCGTTGAATCCAAGCGTTCTTGCCAGGTTAAATGTTCGCTGTCCGGGTACGATTAGTGTATGTTCCGTTAGCAAATGCTTGGCTTCAACGATATCGTACAAGTTTTGCAGGCCCGTATTGCTGCTCGTCGTTATGACGTCGGATTGCTGTAGCAAGGCTTTCAATTGAGTCGCATCCGCCGGTGGCAGGCGACGGTACATATCGGCATAAAATACGTTGGCCCCCCGGTGTTGCAGTGTATCTCCCAGCAGTCGTCTGCCGCCCTCACCACGAAAGATAACGATTTGTAAAGCGGATACGCGCTCGGCTTGCAATAGTGGGTGTTTGAGCAAGGCTTCAGTGTCATGGCCATCAGGCTCGATATCTATATGCAGCCCTCGAGATGCGAGAGAATGGGCTGTTTTGCTGCCAATGGCTGCCAATTTGAGATTTTTTGGAAGCGCAACAAAATAGTCCAGGGTTTTTTCCACAGCGGTGGGGCTAATGAATATAGCGAGCTCGAATTCCGTGAGATGGTTGCGCACATAGTCGCGACTCCGGGTATCGTCTGGCTCATCAATCTGAATAGCGGCAAAATGTATCGCTGAGCCACCAGCGCGCTCGATCAATTGACAAAGACCGCTGGCGCGCTGTGCTGGCCGAGTCACTAGCACCTTCAAGCCCTGTAATGGTCCGCTTGGTTCTTGCATTCAGTTTGGATCGCACGATACCTGCATAATGCTGCGTATTCTATTGGAAAGTCAGAGAATGCCAAAGGCAGGTACCAAAAATACAGGCTGTTTGTACCTCCGCACATTTGCGGAGGATGTCAAGAAACCAGATCAGAGACTCAGGTTTTTTAGCTTCTTGCGTATGAAAGGCAGGTGTCGGCGGCTAATCTCGAGAAGGTCATCGGTTTCATTCAGCACGATGCAATGATGGCCGGTATCATTTTTCGAAAGACCGGCGATATGGTTTTCCGAGACCAGCGCGTTTCGGTGTATGCGCACAAAACGATGGTTGAACTCCTGTTCAAGTGCTTTCAGTGATTCTTCAATCAAAAATTCATGATCATCTGTTTTCAAAGTGACGTATTTTTGGTCGGCCTTGAAATAGATGATGTCTTCGATGGGTACCAGCTCGAGCGAGCCTCGGCATTTGACACAGATCTTGCTTCGGATGTCGACGTCATCTTCGACGCGCAGTCGCTGGATCTGGGCCCGGGTCAGACGTTTTGCAGCACTGATAGCATTGGCAAGACGCTCCTGTTTGATTGGTTTCAACAGGTAGTCGACCGCGTGGGTTTCAAATGCCTTGAGTGCATGATCGCTGTAAGCGGTGGTAAATATGATGGCAGGTGGATTATCCATTTGGTTTATGTAACCGGCGGCCTCGAGACCGTCCATACCAGGCATGCGGATATCCATCAAGACCACATCAGGGCTAGCGTTGATGGTTTGCTGAAGCGCCTGCTCACCGCTGGCCGCCTCGCCCACCACCTGTTGGCCCATGCCACTGAGCATGTGGCGCAGGCGCTGTCGCGCCAGCTGTTCATCGTCGACGATTAAGACGTTCATAGTTATGTGACCGGTAATTCCAATGTGACGGTGTAATTCCGATTGGTCGCATTTATCTTGAAGTGTGCATTGTTTCCGTATGCCAGACGCAGCCGCTGTTCGATATTGTCCTGTGCCATCCGATTGCCACTGCTGTGAGACACCACTGCAGACTCTGATACCGGATTACTCACCGTGAGTGTCAGGCCATCACCCTCGCGTTGCGCCGAAATCCCTACTCTCCCGCCGTCAGGTAAAGGTTCTATACCATGATAAATAGCATTTTCTGCGAGAGGTTGCAGGGATAAGGCAGGAATTTCTTCATCAAATAAAGATTTATCGATATTCCAATCGATCTGGAGGCGGTCGCCGAGGCGCAGTTTTTCGATATCCAGGTAACTGCGTGTGATGTCGAGCTCGTTTTTGAGCGTATGTATATTCTGTTCTTTCAGGCTGGCGCGAAACAGGTCGGACAGGTCTTCTACCGCCTTTTCCGCTTTGTCAGGCATGAAGGATATCAAGCTGGCGATCGTGTTCATGCTGTTGAACAGAAAATGCGGGCGGATCCGGGCTTTCAGTGCCTGGAGTTCGGCTCGAGACTGGGCTTTCAGGTTCAGTTTCCATTGTTGCTGGATGTAGAAATAGCGCAACACAATGGCATAGATCGTGCCGCTCATCAGCAACACGCGAAGAAGGAAATGTTCGCCCAGCGGGGATGTGTACTCATCCAATTGCATCCATAGATTCAACCGGATCAATATCAGGGCAAAAACCAGGGTAACGACCATCATAATCGTAAAACTGATGATCATTGTTAGCGGAGCGGACAGGCGATTGAGTGTGCGTCGACTCAAACACAAGAGCGCGGCATTCAGCAGCGCGATCCACTGCATCATCATCGAGACAAAGGCGAGGATATCCCAGAATTGTTCGGTTGTAGACGGTATCGCCATTGACAGCACCATCGCGAGTAACTCGACGATCAGCACCAGCATGAATATGATACGAACATCACAAAAATCCGGCAGCAATCCAATATCGTTGCTTATTCCATCAGAAAATTGTTGTTTTTCCATGCCTTACAAATAGTCGAGCAATGCCGGAATGCAAGTATTGTTCTGATATACTCGCATCCAGTATGAGTGAGAACGACAATAAACAGACCAATCCCTCCTGGGGCGGGCGTTTTAGCGAACAAACCGACGCCTTTGTGGAAGCCTTCACTGCGTCGGTTGAATTCGATCAACGCATCTATAAACAGGACATCACTGGTTCAAAAGCGCACGCACGCATGCTTCACCGGGTCGGTGTGCTTTCAGCTGCTGACTGTGAAGCGATCCTGAATGGCCTTGATCGCATCATTGAGGAAATCGAAGCAGGCGAATTTGCCTGGTCGGTTACGCGCGAAGATGTCCACATGAATATCGAAGCACGCTTGACCGAGCTGATTGGCGATGCTGGCAAGCGCTTACATACCGGACGGTCCCGCAATGATCAGGTAGCTACGGATATACGACTTTATTTACGAGAGCAAATCACTGTCATAATTGCGCAGTTGGTGGATTTGCAGAAAGGTTTGCTCGACCTGGCAGAGGCTGAAGCCAATACCATCATGCCCGGCTTCACTCATTTGCAGGTTGCCCAGCCCGTGACGTTCGGCCATCATATGATGGCCTGGTTCGAGATGCTGCAGCGTGATGCCACGCGCATGTCTGACTGCGTGGTGCGAATGAATGTTTCGCCATTGGGCGCCGCGGCACTGGCGGGCACCAGTTATCCGATCGATCGAGATTTTACCGCGACCGAACTGGGTTTCAGTGCACCGGCAGCGAATTCACTGGATGCGGTCAGTGATCGTGACTTTGCCTTAGAGTTCTGTGCGGTTGCAGCGATCCTTATGACCCATCTCTCACGTATGGCCGAAGAAATGGTGATGTGGTCCTCCGCTCAGTTCGATTTCATCGGATTGCCTGACCGCTATTGTACCGGTTCGTCTATCATGCCGCAGAAAAAGAATCCGGATGTGCCGGAATTGGTGCGTGGTAAAACGGGCCGTGTCAATGGTAATTTGATCAGCCTGTTGACGTTGATGAAGTCTCAACCGTTGGCCTATAACAAGGACAACCAGGAAGACAAGGAGCCACTGTTTGATACCATCGATACCGTGATTGCCTCGCTACGTGCCTATGCAGATATGGTGCCGGCACTCAAATGTAAGCGTGAAAATATGTATCGGGCAGCCAAACAGGGCTTTTCCACCGCGACCGATCTGGCCGATTACCTGGTGCGTAAGGGCTTGCCGTTTCGTGATGCACACGAGGTCGTTGGCAAGGCTGTGGCCTATGGAGTGACGACTAACAAGGATTTAAGTGAGATGGCGATCGGTGAACTCAAGGTCTTCGCAGACATCATCGATGAAGATGTTTTCGATGTGTTGACGCTCGAAGGTTCGGTGGCAGCGCGCGATCATGTGGGTGGGACGGCGCCTGAACAGGTACGCAAGGCGATTGCGCAGGCACGCAAAAATCTGGTTAATCCCTGATCCTTACGAATGAGCTGGGCAGAATCTGACAAACAACATCGGAATGATTAGAGTCGTGGGATCTACTCTGAAAGCCCAAAGAAATACTTGGCGAGCCGTGATGTCACTTGTTCAACTGCTGTTGTAGAACCGTTTCTGCGTCTGAATACAAGGCCTTCAATTTCTCGAGCAGCTCGGCTGCGCCCTGAGTCGATCCGGTGCGGCCGATGACCTCGATCTGTTCAGCCACCGAGGCCAGTCCAAGCGCGCCGATACTGCTACTCGAGCTTTTCATCTTGTGAGCCAGATTGAAAACACCTTCAGCGTCTTCATTAGAGACGGCCTGGCTCAATTCATCGATTTGTCCCGGGACGTAATCGACAAATGTTTGTAAAACTTCGTCCAACGCATCACCCATTAGGTTGCGCAGCTCGTCGAGCGCTTCCATGTTCAATGCTTGATCCATGCCAGGTACCTGTATTGTTTATCGTCATACAGAGTATAGACGTAGATTTCCAGCCCGCATTTCTCACCAGGATCACGGGAGCAGGCGCAGGAAGGAGCCCCCTGGTAAGACCTGCGGGCTAGCGGGTGATGCGTGGGCTCATATCTCCGACCAGCACCGCTTCGGGGACATGCAACTTGATGGTCGAAGCGATCTGCATAAACAGGCCCGGTTCGGGTTTAAAGGATACCCACAGGGTATTGAGTTTCATGTCCATATTGGCGAACACGATGTCCGTTTTGAATTGCTTGAGGACACGGTCAATATCATCCAGGGTACGTTTAATATGGTGTTCCGGCTTGTGGCGCAAGCGAGGGATAATCATCAGGAAATCGCTGACACGATTCCCGTTTTCATCGCGAGTGGGGGCTATTTTCCATAACGGCTCAGCGGGTGATAGATCTATGCTTAATTTAATGTCGTTATCCATCAGAATACCCTATGAACAGTATAATGGTATCAATCATAGCCTATTCTGGCCTTGATTATTGCGCTATCGGGAATACAACAACGTAAACGCTCCCGATCGGCAATACTCTCTGCCAACTCATTGATTTTAAGCCAATATCAATGGAGTCTCTGCTCACCTGCAAGGTCAGCCCTGATCCAGAATGGCGGCTAACCAGGCGCTGATGTGGCTGATTTCGTCGGTACAGACACTGTGTCCCATGGCGTATTCGTGCCATTCCAGAGGGTAACCTTGCTGCAGCAGCAGGCTGCGGCTATGGGTGCCAAATTGCAGTGCCACCACTTCGTCGTGAAGCCCGTGAGCCATGAAGATCGGTGTACGCCGGTTTGCTGCAGCGGCCTCTTGCGCCAGGTGGCTGTGCATCGGCATATAGGTCGAGAGTGCGATGATTCCACCAAGCCTCTGGGTCGAGCGCAAACCGGCATACAGCGCGATGGCGCCGCCCTGCGAAAATCCGGCGAAAACGATGCGTTCGGCTGCGATACCCTGGGCTTGCTGTTGTTCTGACAGCTGCAGCAGCATCTGACTGGATTCGATAATGCCGGACTCGTCGTCTTGGTTGGCGATATCCAGGCTGGTCACATCGTACCAACCGCGCATGCGGTATCCTTGATTGATCGTGATCGGTCTTAGTGGTGCGTGCGGAAAAATATAGCGTATATTGAGCGTATCAGGCAGTTGGAGTGCGCTGGCCACGGGCACGAAATCGTTGCCGTCGGCACCGAGCCCGTGCAGCCAGATGACAGCGGTATCGGCAGACGCCGCAGTGCCGGTTTGGAGAATGATAGGGTTATCGTCCGTCATAAAGTGCTTGATCCAGGTTTCGGAGAACACAGATTATTGCAATAATCGGCTTTTGACCATGATTATTGTGAACCGATGCGAACTACAATTGCGTTGTTGCTGTGCTTGACGCTGTGCGCCTGCGGGAAAAAAGGTGCCTTGTTTCTGCCTGAAGACGCTGAAAACCAGCAAGAGTCCGCCGAGAACGAGAAAAAGGATTAACCCGCTAATGGATTATTTCAATTACCGTGACGATCGGCTTTGGGCAGAAGATGTTGACATCGTAGCGCATGTCACGCAGTGGGGTACGCCCTGCTATGTTTATTCGCGCGCTACGCTGGAGCGACATTGGTGTGCGTTCGACGACGCCCTGGCATCCATCCCCCATCTAGTCTGTTATGCAGTCAAGGCCAACTCCAATCTTGCGGTGCTGAACGTATTGGCTCGTTTGGGCTCCGGCTTTGATATCGTTTCGGTGGGTGAACTTGAACGCGTTCTGGCAGCCGGTGGCGACGCTGCAAAGGTCGTATTCTCCGGTGTTGGAAAACGCCCTGATGAGATCGAACGTGCGCTCGAGGTGGGTATTCGCTGCTTTAATGTCGAATCCACGGCGGAGTTGGCGGTGATCAATGATATCGCCTCCACTCACGGCATCGAGGCACCGGTTTCGTTGCGGGTCAATCCCGATGTGGACGCCAAGACCCATCCCTACATATCGACGGGCCTGAAAGAGAACAAATTTGGTATTTCCATAGACGAAGCCCTATCGGTCTACCAGCGAGCGGCTGATGCTGAACATATCGCGGTTTTCGGCATCGACTGTCACATCGGCTCGCAGCTGACCGAGATAGCACCCTTTGTCGACGCATTCGATCGTGTGCTGGTGCTGGTGGACCAGCTGGTCGACAAAGGTATCCAGCTCAAGCATGTGGATATGGGCGGTGGTTTGGGTATTCGTTACCGTGATGAGCAGCCACCAGTGCCTGCAGACCAGGCGGCGGCACTGGTAGAGCGACTCGATGGTCGTGATTTGGAAATTCTGATCGAACCGGGCCGTGCTATCGCCGGTAATGCAGGCATTTTGCTCACGCAAGTCCTGTATCTAAAACACCATGATGATAAGAATTTCGCGGTTGTGGATGCGGCGATGAATGATTTGATGCGTCCGGCTCTATACAGTGCATGGCAGGACATTATTCCGGTGCAACGATACGAGCACGTCACGCAAGCGCAACAGAATGGAGCCAAACGCTACGATATTGTCGGTCCGGTATGCGAAACCGGTGACTTTCTCGGAAAAGACCGCGAATTGGCACTGGCACAGGGGGATATACTCGCGGTACGTTCATCCGGCGCCTATGGTTTTACGATGAGTTCGAACTACAACACGCGACCGCGCGCGGCTGAGGTCATGGTCGATGGTGACACCGCCACGATTGTGCGTCAGCGCGAAACCGTTCAGCAAATTATGCAGGGCGAGCACATTCTATCGAGCTAAGTGCCTGTTAACAGGCCCTAACGTATCTGACATGACAAATAGTCCTGTTGTATTGTTCATTCTTTCGTTATGCTAAATCGAATGAATTGCTGTTTATTACGGAGGTAACGCTATGCAATTATTTTCGCAGTCAATCCTGTTAGTGATGCTGTCTGCGCTCTTGACTGCACCGGCCAACGCAGCGGTTTCAGTCGATATCAACCGCTATTGCGATGTCGTAGCTGATGATAGCGAAGGCGGTACGAAAGAGGGTGAAGAAGAGCCTGATTGCGAGTGACAGGCAACTGTAATGTAGCGATATCACAGACTTTTTTCAGGCGGCCATGATGCTGCCGGCACAAGCAACTGGAGGAGATACACTAATGTTCAAAGCAAAACGGATGGCGACCGCTGTGCTGATATCGGCACTGGCTTTGTCCGTCAATCCTGCCGTGGCTGACAAACCCGTCGGTATCACGTCAAAAATGATGGATGCTGAAGTTGTCCATGATGGCAAAAAAGTTAAAATCACGCGTAATCAGAACAACAAGAATACGGTCAATCCGTCGTTTTCTAAGACTTCACGTCCGTGCCCGCCGTTCTGTGTCCAACCAGCCATCGTGGCCCCGGGTGTCGAGACCGTCGGTGAACTTGAAGTGATCGAATATTTGAAGAAAATGGCAGCAGGCGACGACAGCATTCTGGTAATCGATTCGCGTACCCCCGATTGGGTGAAGAAAGGCACTATTCCCGGTGCGGTTAACATACCGTGGACCAAGCTCAATCCTGCCAAGGGGGCGGATCCGCTTACCATTGGTGAAATCCTGCAGGAACAGTTCAATGTCAAGGAGAGCGAGGGTCTGTGGAACTTCAATGATGCCAAAACGTTGGTCATGTTCTGTAACGGCATGTGGTGCGGTCAATCACCCAACAATATTGAGAACTTGCTTAAGTTCGGTTATCCGGCGCACAAGCTGAAGTGGTACCGTGGCGGAATGCAGGACTGGGAGATACTGGGGCTTTCGACCATTCCGGGAAAATGATCCTCGTATCGTGTGAAATTTATTAACCGCAGAGGCGCAGAGAACGCTTAATGTTTTTGTAGGAGCGACTTTAGTCGCGAATTGTGGATGGTCGCGACTAAAGTCGCTCCTACCAAACCTGGTCAGAACCCATCAAATAAAATAGCGGGTGAGTCTTCCTTTCGTTCGGCGTCACTATAACCAGAAAAACCTCTGCGCCTCTGCGGTTAAAAAAATCATGGTCCTTTGCGCCTTTGCGGTGAGATCAACTGTTATTTCACTGAAAATAATTGAGTTTCCGGCATATTTACGGTGAAATCCGCTATCATGCAGCTCGAATTCACCAAAATGCACGGACTCGGCAATGACTT
>JABDQW010000206.1 GCA_013042055.1 Gammaproteobacteria bacterium
CACGAACATGAGCAAAAATGCGTCATCGCGAGCGATAGCGCGGCGATCTTTTGCCCCTTTGCGTCACCCTGTAAGAGATTGCTTCGTTCCTCGCAATTGTATGTGTTACGTATTTCGGTGATACATGATGGTATCGGCCATTGGATACGATACAACGACGCCAACAGATTATCCTAGATTCCGCAGTTGAACATAGAATTTGCGCTGTTCCTCAAGCGTCAGGACAAGGCGCGACTTGCGGCTAATGGCCATAGTCCTTAGCAATAGTTGCAACGCCGCCATGGCGCTTGAGGGGCGGCGATAAACTGTGTAGCGACTCACCGGTTGGGTGAGTGTCGCCTACTGCACAAATCTTCGAAAAATCATAGAGTTATGTAGCGGTGAGCGGTCAACTGCGGAATCTAGGATTATGATAAATATGTCCGCAAATAACGCAAAGGACGCAAATAATACAAAAAACAAAGATTTTTTTGCGTTGTTCGCGTTCTTCGCGGACTCATATCCTCTGTCATAAATCAGGGGGCGAAAGGTCGAAGCTCGTGCTCTGTTTCCATTAACGAATTACGTAACTGGTATAGCAATGACGTCAGAGTCCGTATTTTTGCTTGAGTAAGTGCCATTACCCGGTTCCCAATTTAAACGATCAGGGGCGTTCACCTGAAGGCTCCCAGGATTTATCTTGCGCCTTCATCCGTGCACAGATCACGTCAGCATAATCCGCCACGATATGCCTAAATCCCGCGGTCGTTTCAGCAACATTGTTTTCCAGCGACTGCAGCGCATCTTGATTTGCCAGAAAGTGCTGTAACTGCTGACACAATGCGTCAATAGAGTCCACCTGCACAGCAGCGTGTTGGTTGAGCATCAGACGCGCCTCGTCCTGGAAATTCTCCATCGATGGGCCAAATATCACCGCCTTGCCGAAATGCGCCGGCTCTAACAAGTTGTGACCACCTCTTGGAATAAAGGACCCGCCCATGATCACCAGGCGAGCATCGGCGAACCAATGATTGAGTTCACCGACCGTATCGAGCAAATAGACCTTGATCGCTGCCGTGATCGCATCGTTGCGGCTGCGCAATGCGATCGCGTCGGTCAGTTCACTCAACTGTTGCACAATTTCGTCCCGCCGCTCAGGGTGGCGTGGCGCGATAACCAGCAGTTCGTGTCGATCCAGCTGCAGCCAGCACGTGAGTATCTTCAGCTCCTCGTCATCATGCGTCGAAGCGGCAACGATGTATTCAGTGTTAATGTCTGGTCTGTCTGCGGTTTGCAATGCCGGTGGTGAATACTTCAGGTTGCCCAGCATCGACACTTTATCGGCATGCGCACCGAGTTTAATAAACGCGGCCTGGTCAGCCTCACTTCGTGCATAGATATGATCGGCTAGTCGCAATAAACGGCCGAGAACGCTACGCACCCATCCGAAGGTGGCGGTTGTTCGCGGTGACAGGCGGCCGTTGATGATCACGATCGGCACACGGCTGCTATGGGCGGCGCAGAATAGATTTGGCCACAACTCCGTTTCGATAATATAGAGCTCGGTCGGTTTCAGGCTGCTGACGAACAAAGTCACCGACAGCAGCCAATCGAACGGCAGGTAAGCATGATACAGATACGGCTGCTGTTGTCTGTCGACGATGTTCGCACCGGTCGGCGTATTGGTGGTGATCAGAAAGTTCTGCTCTGGTTTGCGTCGGTGCAGTTCCTGCAATAGCGGTAGCGCAGTGTTGACTTCACCTACGGATGCACAGTGAAACCAGCAGCAATGTTTTGGAATACCGATCAAGCCTAGACCCAGTCGTTGCAGTAAATAACGCAGCTGTTTATGGCGCACGGCTTTCCAGCAGACGTAGCCGAAGGTCAATGGAAACAGCAGCAGATTGAGCAGTCGATAAAGAAACATTTTGTAGTTATTGCTTTCTAATGTTTTGTGACAAGTACAAAAGCGAGCGCCAGTTCGGCGTACGCTAACTCTCCCCTAATATCCGTCACGCAACATCGGTACACATTCGATCGCTTCGCCACGCCCGCAATTGTATGTGTCACGTATTTCGTTGATAAATAGGCGTTGATACCATGGGGTACGTTACGACACCGATTTTCATAATGAACAAGTTCGCAAATAACGCAAAGCACGCAATTCGTTAAATAAACAACGGCTCTTGGCGTTATTCGCGTTATTTGCGGCCTCATATCTTTTGTCAGGTATCCGCATAGTGTTAACAGGCCCTAGCATATACTGCAATCACACTGATGTATTGAGTCTGAAGCAATTGTAGTCGTGAATTCAGTCGTGCTTAACCTCGGTTTTATATTCGAGTATAGGCAGTGGTTAATAAACTGGCGGTTTACTCGGCGGTTGCGTCTTAAAACGTTTGTGCACCCAGCCGTATTGCTTGGGATTGGCGTAGATCATGGACTCGATGGCTTGATTTACACGCGCTGAATCCCGGGTGATATCATCGCTTGGAAAGTCTGCCAGCGCCGGCAGGATCACTAGTTTGTAACCCTTGCCATCGGCGAGGCGAAGCGGATAGAACGGCACCACGGCAGCGCCGGTCATTTCGGCCATACGCGCGGTAGCGGTCAGAGTCGAGGCGATACCGCCGAGAAATGGGGTGAATACGATGTCTTGTTCGGCGAAGTCCTGGTCGGGGGCGAACCAGGTCGCTCGGCCCTTGCGGAGGCCGCGTATCAGGGCGCGTACGTTCTTGTTCTCGATCAGCTCTTCACCGTAGGTTGAGCGGTAATGCGCCATGAACGCATTGAACATTGGGTTGTGCGCTTTCTTATAGACGCCGTTCAGCGTGGTAAACAGCCCAATCAACATCGCTCCGATCTCCAGCGTGGTGAAGTGACCGGTGAGTAGGATGACACCCTTGCCCGCGGCCAGGGCTTGATCGAGATGTTGTCTGCCTTCAACCTGGCAGATCGAACGCAGGTAGTCGCGGTTAGCCCACCAGGCCTGGGCAATTTCGAAAATTGAGATACCCAGGCTTTTGAAGCTGTCGATATTCAGGGCGCGAATCTGTTCGTCGCTGTAATCGGGGTAGGCTTGTTTGATATTGATCCGTGCTACCCGGCGCCGAGAAGCCACCAGCCGGTAAGTCAGTAAGCCGAAGAAGGCTCCGACGGCTTGCATCCAACGCAACGGCAGCATCGAGATCAATCGCATTAAGCCGAATACCAGCCACAACGGCCAGTATCTCGGTGCCATGTAGTCGCGCGCTTTCAGCGGGATTACGTTGCTCATAATGTGTCTATAGTGACAATTACCCTCGAGGTACTGTCATCCTGTAATCGAGATCAGGGTAATTTGCCCCTGGCATAGGTATGCGTAGCATGACTGTTGTGGAAGATTATTTACAGCCTCGATTGCCGTTTTTATTAGAATTTGTCGTCAGTCTGTGAGCATCAGACGTCAGGGTGCATACGTGCCCGATGTCGACCGCTTAATTGATGGATTCAGCCACTGATTGATTTGCCATACGTCGTCGCGATTCAGTGAGCCAGCCGCCTGCTGCAGTTCCAACAGAACCAGCAGGTAGTCGTAGCGTGAACGCGCGTAGTTGCGCTCCGCCTCGAACTGGCGGCCCTGCACCAGCAAGACGTCCACACTGGTGCGGGTACCGGCCTCGAATCCGGCCTCGGTGGCCTCTACCGACGTTTTCGCCGAGATCAACGCCTGATGAAACGCCTCAACCGATGAGACCGACGCTTCGACACCGAGATAAGCATCGCGCAGCTGCTGAACCGTGGTACGAACGGACTGGTCAACCACCGCCTGGGCCGACCACACCTGGGCGTTGGCCTGGCGGACCCGCGAACTGACGCCGCCACCTTGATAGAGCGGTATCGCCAGCTGGACTGCAACGTTGTTGTTGGTATTGTCGGCACCGCCAAAGGCGTCCCCGAAGGGGCTGCCATCGGCCGAATCGTAGGTATGCGCGGCGCTCAAGTTCAAGGTAGGGTAGTGGCCGCCACGGTTGGCCTGGTAGTTTTCTTTTGCAGCAGTCAGACCGAAACGCGAGGCTTTCAAGTTGAGGTTGTTGTCCAGCGCCATGTTTTGCCACTGGTCGATATCCGCGGGTTCGGGTAACAACAGGGGAATCGTCTCCGCCAATGGAGCCAGGTCATCCACCGGATCGCCGATGATGACGCGCAGCGCCTCGATGTTGTTGCGCAGCGTATTCTTAGCGACGATCTCATTGGCTACCGCATTATCAAACGAGGCTTGTGATTCGCGAACGTCGGTGATCGCGATCAGGCCGACATTGAAACGCTCGCGGCTCTGTTCAAGCTGACGGCTGATGGCTTCTTTCTCAGCCCGGGTAAAGGCGACATTGTCGTGCGCGCCGAGCACGTTGAAGTAAGCACGGGCGGTGCGCAGAATCAGGTCCTGCTTGGCCACTTCGTAATTGGCGGCAGCTTGTGCGACCAGCGCCTTGCTCTGTTCCATAGTGTCCCAGAACGTTTTGTTGAATATGATCTGGTTCAGGGTGATATCGTAACCCTTGGTGGTGAAGTTGGAGTCAACATCGGGTATCGCGCCGGTCGAATTCTCGCGTGTGGTGTCATTGCGCTGGTAGAAGCCGCCGGCGGTGAGGTCGGGCAACAGGTTGGCGCGGCTCTGTGGGTAGGCTTCTTCCGCAGCCATGTAATCCGACATAGCGATGCGTAACGCCGCGTCATATTTTTCAGCACGTTCTAGCGCTTCTTTCAAGTCCAGCGCCTGGCTGCCTGTGCTGCATAACAACAGCATTAGCCCGATCGATAGATGCATACGCAGTGACATAGATAAGGCCTCTTGTTTCTATGGTTAGTAGGTTGCCATGTCGGTATCGACGTCGCGGGCCCAGCCCGCAACACCGCCGCGCAGATTGATCACATTGCTAAAGCCGGCTTGCTCCAGAAAGTAAGCCACGCGGCGGCTGCGCACACCGTGGTGGCAGATCACCACGGTTTCTTTGTTTTTATCAAGCTGGCCCAGCTTTGCCGGTACCGTGGACATCGGCATCAGCACGCTATCATTCAGTTTGCAGATCGCGTACTCCCACGGTTGGCGTACATCCAGTAGTAGTGGCGGTTCGTCGATGGACTCAAGGTAGCTCTTCAGCTCTTCGGCTTCAAATTCGCGCATGATCAATGAGGCCGCAATCTAGAAGATAAATTCTTCTGGTTTTTCTGCGTGAATCATCGGGTCGACGCAGGTCTCGAACAGCTCTTCGATCGTCCATTCGCTTTTGTCTAAGCGCGTGACCAGGAGGGCTTTCATCACCGGTGCGTCACCCGTAATCACAAACATGCGGCCGCCTTGCTTCAACGTCTTCTTGTAAAAGTCAGGCACTGACGGCAGCGAGCCCATTATCGCGACGCAGTCGTAGAATTGCTTCTGTTCCCATTTTTCCGAACCGTCGCCGGTGCTCAGTGTGACATTGGCGATTTCGAATCGAGCCAGGTTGTTTTCTGCCAGCGTGGTCATTTCAGGGTTGATATCGACGCTATCGACATGGCGCGCCAGTGAGGCCAGGCAGGCGGTGATGTAGCCGGTGCCGGTACCGATCTGCAATACGGTATCATCCTCGCTCAGCGCCAGGCTCTGCAATATCCGTCCCTCGATCACCGGATTCAGCATGTGTGAGGTGTGGCCTTCGTAGGTGCCCAGCGGTATGCGCATATCGGCATAGGCAAGTTGCTTGAACTGCTCAGGCACGAATAACTCGCGGGGAATGTTGCTGATTACGTTCAATACCCGCGGATCCAGCACATCCCACGGCCTAACCTGCTGCTCCACCATATTAAACCGGGCCTGGTTGTAGTCCATCTCACTCATACGCTAATTGTCCACCGTATACCTTAGTTTAAGGTCGCGCATTTTACCCTCTGTAGCCCTCAGCCGCCAGCTTTTGGCTACTATCTATCAGTCCGGCTCTAACTCGCATTTCTCACCGGGATCACGGGAGCAGGCGCAGGACGGAGCCCGCCTGTCTCACCAGATGGACGAGTCCTCACGAGAAATGCGGGCTAA
>JABDQW010000208.1 GCA_013042055.1 Gammaproteobacteria bacterium
AGACAGCACCGTGTGCATTAATCTCCGAATCATCCCCAACCCAGCCGGCTTCCGGTACATGGCAGGTCGCGCAGGACTGGTTGCGATTTATCGAAAGCTTCTCATCGAAAAAGATCTTCTTGCCCAACCGCTCGATAGGCTCCAATTCGTGAGAACTGGCAACAGCGGTGTTTGCGGACATGCCGATTAATAATGCTATTGAGTAGGTTAAAGACGTGTTTTTGATTTTTGGTTTTTTGCTCATTTAAGCCTCCTGTTGGAAGCCGCGAAGTATACGACCTAGATTCTTAAAAAATCAATCGCTAGATCGAAAATAATTTCACATCGGTAATTTGTCCTATCGAAACGAGGTATCGCGTGAGTGTAGGCAACCTGACGATTGCTCATATGACACGTGGTATTGCTTGCGTGTGCGCGTTCGACAATAACCGCATTAATATACAAATAACAGAACCAAATGCATTGGCGCTACATCGGGCCTACTTCGTCAGCTTCGGTTATGAATCACCACAGCTTCTCCAACGCTTTGAGTACGTCGCGACGACTGATCTGACCGACCAGGCGATTGTCGTGCATGACCGGAAAGCGGCGGTAACCCTCTTCTAAAAACATCGAAGCCACCTCGACAATACTGGCATCGGCCTCGATTGTTTTCGGGACCGGTTCCATGTAATCAGATACCTTGCCTGCGGCCTCTCCATGGTAACTCGCTGTCAGCGCGATTTTCATACAGTCTCGTTCGGACAACATACCCACGATATTGCCGGTCTGATCCACGACCGGTGCACCGGATATCCTTTTTTTGATGAGTTGGTTGATGGCCTGATGTATATCCATTGCGGGCGAGAAAGTCACGACATTGGCGGACATGTATTCTTTAACGCTGGCATCTTTAGGCATTGGTTGGCTCCGTATATTAGGCGAGGTCGCGTTGTTTCGCTATCGATGGATTAATGATCGGCCGTATGACGATTTGGACAGCTACTGCGATGTTCGCAGTCGCCATGCTCATGGCCCTGCTTGGTCCCACAGGCACCACTGCAGCCGTCGCCGGCATCGAAACCCGGCAACCCTTCCGTTGCGCGACAGCTGCCCTTGATGGCTCCTCTGCCGTAAATCAGACTCAGACTGAGACCCAAAATACACAGCGCAATAATAATAAAACTGAGGACGAAAACAATCATGGCTATTTGTTCGACACTAAAAATTGCTCAAACGGACGGGTCGCGTTGGCATCAAACCCATCGGTCGATTTAACTATAAAGTACGCCGCAATACCATGTTGTTGGGCAAGCTTGTCACCTTCGTCGGGACCGACCACCATCAGAGCCGTGGCCAGTGCATCAGCGTTCATGCTGGTGTCGGCGATAACGGTGACTGAGGCCAGCGAGTGATCGATGGGCCTGCCGGTACGCGGATCGATCGTGTGCGAATAGCGTTGCCCATCCTGTTCGAAATAATTGCGATAATCACCCGACGTGGCGACACCCATATCCTCTAGCTGCATGATACTGTACACGTCTCGATCTTCTGGTGTTGGACGCTCCACCGCGATGCGCCATGGCGTTCCGTTTTCGTTACGGCCTTTCAACCTCAATTCGCCTCCCACTTCGACCATGTAATCCTCGATTCCCAGATCTTCCAGATAATCCGCCACGTTATCTACCGCATAGCCCTTGGCCAGCGCCGACAGATCCAGATAGATATCGTCCCGGTCTTTCTTCAGTGCCGGGGGCTGCCGGCGCGTGTGCACGTACTGGTAGCCGAGCCGTGCCTTTGCAGCTGCTATCTGCTTATCGGTCGGTACACGATCGGGACGCTGGTCCGGCCCGAAACCCCATAAGTTCACCAGCGGTCCAACGGTGATATCAAAAGCACCATCGGTCAATTCGCTGACCTGCAGGGCGCGCTCTACCACATCGATGATCTCGTCAGAAACCGGAATCCAGTCTGTCGTTCTGGCCGCGTTGAATCGAGACAACTCCGAGTCCTCGCTATACGTGGACATTTTAGCGTCGATATCCCGCAACAGGCGATTGACATCTTCGTCTACACGCACCAAGGTCAGTTGCTCTGGCAGATCGATGACCTTGATCAAATATTGAGTGCCCATGACCGAACCAGTCAATGGCGTGACTT
>JABDQW010000212.1 GCA_013042055.1 Gammaproteobacteria bacterium
ATTGCTGTAGTTGCACTATTTTCGCATCATCTCAGCAAGTGACAGTTATACGGAGCGCATAATGAGGATGGATTTCGGAAGGGATTCGTCAGTGGGGTCGAGTGTGTAGCTGTAGCTAGCTGGGAAATACGGTTCTATTCGGGTAACGTAGGTCTTTTTTACTATACGCGCGCGTTGCGCCATAGTTCAATTGCGCGCTGGACGTATGTTGGCTTGTTCTGTAGGGTGATAGCTAAGGTCATGATCATTCGAGGCTTATAAGAATTGTACGATCTAACAAGAGATTCACGCCTGCGTTCAGATGCGCGCGGCATCAAGGTGCTGGTTCCGGTTTTATTGGCTTTGCTGCTGATCGGCTGCGCAACCGCGGCCTATGAGCCCGTGAGCATCGATTCGATCCCTTTTCGTGATCGTGCCGTCACCCAAACCAGCGGTCCGATTTCTGTCAGCGCGGCGGTGCCGGGCGCCGAAGAGACCCGGGCGCTGTTCGATATCCCTCTTTACGACAGCGGCATCCAGCCGGTCTGGCTGAAGGTCGAGAATCGGACGAGCGACTGGATACGGTACGCGCCGGTCGGCACCGACCGGGAATATTTTTCGCCGCAGGAAGTCGCCTACGTGCACAAGGGCGTCTTCTCGGGGAAAGCCAGGAAGAGCATGTACCGCTATTTCTACGACACGGCGATGCCGCGGCGAATCCCGCCGGGCGAAACGCGCTCGGGATTCATCTTTACGCATGCCCATCCGGGCACCAAGGCTTTCAACGTGGACCTGTTCGGGGCGAGCCGTGCAGACGATCTATCGTTTACGTTCTTCATCGATGTGCCGGGATTCAAGCCCGATCATTCGGAGGCCTATTTCGACGAGTTGTACGAAGCCGGACAGATTCGTGACTTCGACCGCGACGGATTACGTGCCGAACTGGCGGCGATGGATCACCAGACGCGCGACCGGTCCGGCCAGCGACAGGGGCTGCCGATCAATGTCGTTGTTGTCGGCGAACCTCAGCAGGTCTTGCAGGCGCTGATCCGCGCCAACTGGGCGGAAAAGCCGCGCACCGAGGCGGAGATCGCCGCGAGCCAGGATATGTTGTTTGGGCGAATCGCTGACGTCGTGTTCAGGAAGAACCGATCTGCCAGCGGCAGCTGGAACGAACTTCGCTTCTGGTTGAGCCCCATGCGCGAGAACGGCACGCCGGTCTGGCTGGCGCAGGTCACGCGTCACGCCGGCGAAGGCGAGGACCAAGGCAGGCTCGTCCCCGACCTGGACGATGCTGCGGCCTATTTCATGCAGGACATGTGGTACGGGCAGGGCCTGGCGGCCTATGCATGGGTGCTCGGGCAGGGGCAGGTGCCGTTCGATAATCCGCAGCAGGATCTTGGCGGCGAAGAGTATTTTACCAGCGGTCACATGTTAGTGGCCTGGCTTTCCGGTCCGGCGGTGTCGATGCTGGATATGGTGGCGCTGGATTGGGACGAAGGTCCCGGGAGTGTTTCGGAGTGAGGAGCTACCGTAGTGTCCCGTTGCTATTGACGCTGCTGGTGTTTCTCCCAGTCTTCGCGCAGAGCGATGCCGAGGCGCCGGAATCACCGCTCCTCGAGCGCGCGATCACCCAAACCGAGGATGGCGTCACGATTACCGTGGCCGTACCCAGCGATACCGAAACGCGGGAACTGTTTGGCGTCCCCCTGTACAAGCGAAAGATTCAACCCGTCTGGCTCGAGATCGCGAACGACCGGGAAACGCCCATCACATTTCTCCCATTGGGTTTGGATCCAGAATATTTCACGCCGATCGAAAGCGCTTTTCTCGGCGCCGGCAGCGCGAGTGAAGCGGACACGAACATGCGTAAGCTCTTTTTCGACCGCAGGATCAACCTTTTTATCGATCCCGGTGAAAAACGCACCGGCTTCATGTTCACGCGACTCCAGGAAGGTACGAAGTCGTTCAACGTCGACGTCTATACCGATGACGAGCGGATCGTTAATTTCACGTTTTTCGTGCCGGTGCCGGGCCTGCGGTTGGATCATCAGGATGTCGACTGGGATAACTTGTATCCCGAGGATCAGATCCGGGATCTCGACAAGGATGCGTTGATCGAAGCCTTGACAGCCATGCCCTGTTGCACGACTGATAAGCAATCTGAGGGCTCGGGCGATCCGCTGAATCTCGTCGTCATTGGCGCCGTCGATGACGTGTACTACGCGTTCCTCCGGGCCGGCTGGGACGAGACCGAAGTCATCAGCAGGTCATCGCTGACGAAGATGGCGAAAGCCTTCGTGACCCGCAGTGAGTACCGGTATTCGCCGGTAAGCGGTCTTTATGTTTTCGGTCGGCCCCAGGACGTCGCGCTTCAGAAAGCCCGCGAAAATATCGACGAGCGCAATCACCTCAGGCTCTGGATGTCACCGCTGCGTTTCGAGGGTGTTCCGGTCTGGGTCGGTCAGATCAGTCGCGATATCGGCGTGCGTCTGACCGCGAAGACAATCACCACCCACAAGGTCGATCCGGACGTGGACGAGACGCGCGAATACCTGGTGGAGAATCTCGCTTATTCGCAGGCGCTAGCCAAACTCGGATACGTGGATGGCGTGGGCGAGGCGACGATCGACGCGCCGCGAGCCAACCTGACCGGCGATCCCTATTTCACTGACGGCAAGCGCGTCGTGCTCTGGATTTCGTCGCAGCCGAAGAATTTCGGCGACATCGAAGACCTCGACTGGGGCGCTCAACCGATCCGATAGTGAACGATCAATCCGAAAAGAAGCGCCCCCCTTAGGTTATCTACGGGAGTTTTATATCCCAAGGTTTTTCTGACGACGAATATATCAGCCGAGTACGTCCCTGCGAATCATGCTGGCACGTTTGAGTGTTGCGGAAGGCATTTCGCCAAAGAGGGTGCGGTAGTGATACGCAAACCGTCCGAAATGCTCGAAACCATAGTCAAGCGCAGCATCGGTGACGGTAGGGCTTTTACCGCAATGTAAGTCTCTTTGTACTCCATTTAGCCGCCTTGCCAGCATATAGCGCGACGGGGACGTGCCCAATGTCTCCTGGAAGGCGTTTAACAATGTCCGCCGCGTGGTGTTCAGGGTGGTCGCTAGAATTGCGACAGATGGCGGCTGCTCTACCGGCGCGGTTTCGATTATCTGAAGGGCGTCTTCGACAAGGGTAAAGCGGTGTTTTCCTTCAGTACTGGCGAAACTCGCTCGCCCGCGCGTCGTAGAGAAGGCGACACCCCTGAGGAAACACAAGAAATCGAGGCAGCCATCGCGCAGGGCCTGCGCAGTCTCGCCGCCGATCACCGCGAGTCCGTTGCTTGCTGATACACCCAGCAGCTGGTTTGCCCGGTGTTCGGCGCTCCGCGCAGCTGCGGCAGAGATGGGTATGATTGCCTCTGCTCCCTTCAACTGACTCAGGCGGCCGAGGCCAAGCTCATCGGCAAGATCGAGCCGGATGGCTGCCTCCGCGCAGCGAAAACCGTCAGGCACGCCGGTGCGGTACTCGGTGTCGGGTGCGATGACGGTAAGGCTTTCAGCGGGGGCTACCTGCGCGCCCCAGCGCTGTGGCGCAAGTTGGACGACAAGCAGGAGCCAGGACGGATCCATGTGGAGACGGTCGCTCACCTTCCGGTTGCAGTCGAGACGGGTTATGGCCAGGTCCTCGAAAGCAAGGGTTGCGAATCCAAGCTCAAGTCTGCCACGCGACAACTGGAGGGGCTCGATGTCCAGCCTCCACATATGCGCTCTGAACTGGTCTATATCGTGAAAGAGCTGTTCTTCATACCTGCAGCGCATAATTCCCTCCTTCGACTTTCCCAAAGCGGATAGCGCCTTGAAATCATAGCATATACCATCTGTCAGGAATGCGAGACTTCGCGCTCCGCATTGGGGCTCGGGCCGATAGGCCGGGCGTTACACGATAAAATATCGTGAATTCAATACGTTGGTGAACGCAACGAAACCGCGAACGGATGTTTTGTTCAGGCGGACCGTCCCAAGTGCATAAGGGGTCGGTGACCATTGAGAAGCATTAGCACATGTCGCTAGAACTGGCTTTTGAAAACCCGGGGCTAGATGAAAAATTCCGGGATGATGCTCGGAGTCAGGCGGAAAATACCGGCTAACTACAGACTGGCGCGTCAAACCTTTCATCTGATCTCTGGCATTCCGTTGTGATACCCGGCCTTTGGCACGTTAGTCATTCGTTGCCGATCGATGCGATATCGCGCCCCGGCAATCGGATGAACTGCCGAATTCACAAACAGGTTCATAAAGAGGATTGATAAAAATGTTCGATATCTGCGAAAAAAAAACGGTGCTCGTGTTGTTATTCATGATCACCGCGTCAGCATTAACTGTATCCAGTAAAACCAGTGCGGATGATGCTGCCGTCTATGCGTTTCCCGACAAATGGATGTTTCGACTGGGCGCCTACGTGGTCGATGGGGCCGATACCCAGATCAGTGTGAACTCGGATGTTGGTCTGGGCACCTCAATCGACTATGAACGCGACCTGGGTGGCGAAGATGGCGAGACCATCCCGAGAATCGATGCCTACTATCGCTTCAACTACAGACACCGTATCGACTTCACCGCGTTCAGTGTCAGTCGAAAAGGCGAAAGAACTCTGGCGCTTGACCTGAACATTGGTGATGAGAATTTTACCGCGAGTGAAACCATATCTTCGGAAATCAATTATACCTTGTACAAGCTAGGCTATAACTACTCGTTTTATCACTCGCCCAAGGTTGAACTGAGCATCTCGGCCGGCCTTAACCTCACCGATTATGAGTTGAAATTTAGTGACTCTACCGGTGCCAAGTTCGAAACCGCCGATGTCAGTGTGCCGTTACCGACGTTTGGTTTGCGCATGGGCTATGCCATTACACCCAAATGGTCGGTACGCTATGTGAGTGAAGCCTTCTTTATCGAAATTGATGATGCCCTAAAGGGCGCTCTGCTCAATTATGAACTGAGCACCGAGTACAAGCTGTTCAAGCATTTTGCACTGGGCGTCGGCCTTGCTAGACAAGCACTTGATGTCGACGTCAACGATGATAATTGGCGAGGATCGATTTCCGATGGTTATCGTGGTTACAACGTATTTGGCACGCTCTATTTCTGATCTATAGCGGTGAACACCAGGATTTCACCTGCCAAGATCATACGATGCAACAAGAGGCGGCATCGATCAAAACTACCACCTGGTAAAGTCAATCGGCTCCGAACTGTCGGATGCCGAACGTGAAAGGAGGAATCTGATGACCAGACCCGAACACAACAAGATCCTGACCGTGCCGGAACCCGGCAGGGTCGAACTCGTCAACCGGCCCTATCCACGGGTCAAGCCCGGCAGTGTGCTGGTCAAAACGGAGATCGCCGCGGTCTGCGTCGATGACCGGATGTACACCGACCATACCCACGAGTGGTTCGATCACCCGCTCTACGGCGTCGGCCACGAGGGTGTGGGGACCGTCGTTGAAGCGCCGGAGTCGCGCGTGTTCAAACCGGGTGACAAGGTGCTGATCTCTCATGGTACTTACTGCGGCCGCTGCTTCGCGTGC
>JABDQW010000216.1 GCA_013042055.1 Gammaproteobacteria bacterium
CGATCGTGCAGCTGGATACACCACTGGATGACAGTGGGGGCAATACGCACGTTGTCTACCTGCGTTATGCCAAGGCGGAAAATCTGGTCGAGATCTTGACCGGCATACAGGAGCAACAAAAGCAAAAACAAGCGGCCACAAGTAAACGCACAGCCGCAACGGCGAAGCCAGCGGCTCGCAGCCAGGCGGGTGCCAGTTTCATCAGCGACACGGCCATCATCCAGGCCGACGAAGAGACCAATGCGCTGATCATTACCGCGGATCCGAATACGCTGCTGACGCTGAAATCGGTGATTCGCCAGCTCGATATTCGTCGGGCACAGGTGCACATCGAAGCCATTATTGCTGAAATCTCGACGAATAGAGACAAAGAACTCGGCGTAGGCGCCGTTGTCGAGGGTAGCCAGACCACTGGTGATACGATTCCGGTCGGCATCAGCAACCTGGTCGGCCTGGGCGACTTGATCGCGGCCGCCGCAGGTGACACCGAGGCAGCGGTCGGTGTGTTACAAAATCTCGGTGCCGGCCTGACGCTGGGTCTTGGTGCGGAAACCAGCTCTGGCGTGCGCTACGGCATGATCCTGCGCGCGCTGCAGACCGATTCCGCAGCAAATATCCTGTCGACACCGAGCATCGTGACCCTGGATAACGAGGAAGCCGAAATTATCGTCGCCCAGAACCTGCCGTTCATCACCGGCCAGTTCACCGGCGCTGGCAGCCTGAACCCGCAAAATCCGTTTCAGACCATCGAACGTCAGGATGTTGGCCTGACACTGAAGGTAACCCCCCAAATCAATGAAGGCGACACCATCAAGCTCGATCTGGAGCAGGAAGTCTCCGACGTGGTTACTATCACCGAGAACAGCGGCCCGGTGACCCGCAAACGTTCGATCAAGACCAGTGTCCTGGTCGACGATGGCGGTATCCTGGTTCTCGGCGGCCTGATCGAGGATATCATCGACGATACCCGGAGCAAGGTACCGCTATTGGGTGATATACCGGTAATCAAACACCTGTTTACGTCCAGGGCCAGCACCAAGCGTAAACAGAACCTGATGGTATTCCTGAAACCCAGTATCCTGCGTGACTTCAGCGATGCCGCGTATGTGACCAACGAGAAATACAATTACCTGCGCGCCCAGCAAATCCGACAGGAGGAAGATGATTATGGCCTGATCAAGGGCAAGCCAGTGGTACTGCCACCTTTGCAACCGGAAAGTCTGGACAAGGCGCAAGCTGAGGCTAAACCACCCAATTCGGACAAGCCAACACCGGTAAAAGCCAAGGAACCGGAGGAAGATGAGTGGGATTGGGACGATGACAACTACAACATCTAAGACCATAGGCGACCAACCCGAGATCAGTCAGCCGCAGGAACTGACGCCACAGGTACTGTCCTATGCTTTCGCCAAGCGCCACGGTGTGCTGATCGGGCAGATAGAGGATGATCAGGTGCAATTGCTGCACCGTCCCGATTTTCGACCGACGATTCTGGCAGAAATCGGTCGTGTCACCGGTCGTAAACTGTCTCTGAGCCCGGCTTCCAACGAGCAATTCGACGCCTTACTCGCACAAACCTACGAACGCGCTAGCGATCAGGCGATCGCGATGATGGAAGGCGTCGGCGAAGAGCTCGATCTCGACCAGCTCGCCGAAACACTGGAGCCGGAAGACCTGCTCGAAGCCGAAGATGACGCGCCGATCATACGCCTGATCAACGCTTTGTTGACAGAAGCAATCAAGATCAATGCCTCGGATGTGCATATCGAACCGTTTGAAAACCGTATGCGGGTGCGCTTTCGCGTCGATGGCATGCTCCGTGAAATTCTGAAACCGCCAGGTAACATCGCGCCGCTGGTGATCTCGCGCATCAAGGTGATGGCAAAACTCGATATCGCAGAAAAACGCCTGCCTCAGGACGGGCGCATTTCGTTGCGCGTTGCCGGCCGCGCGGTCGATGTACGCGTGTCCACGCTCCCGGCAGGCTATGGTGAACGCGTCGTCATGCGTTTGCTCGATAAGCAGGCCGGTCGACTGACGCTGGAACACCTGGGCATGGCAAAGGAGGTAGAGACGCGGTTCAACACGCTTTTGCATAAGCCAGACGGGATCATCCTGGTCACCGGCCCGACAGGCTCCGGTAAAACCACGACCTTGTATGCCGGCTTGGCCCGTCTCAATGTCAAATCGCGAAACATCCTCACAGTGGAAGACCCGATCGAATATTATATCGATGGAATCGGCCAGACACAGGTCAACGCAAAAGTCGGCATGAGCTTTGCTCGTGGACTGAGATCGATCCTACGCCAGGATCCAGATGTGGTCATGATTGGTGAGATTCGCGACCTGGAAACCGCCACTATTGCGGTGCAGGCGAGTCTGACCGGTCATTTGGTATTGTCTACATTGCACACAAACAGCGCCATCGGGGCGATCACCCGTTTGCGTGACATGGGGGTCGAACCCTTTCTGCTGGCGTCGAGTCTGATTGGTGTGATGGCGCAACGTTTGGTGCGCAAGTTGTGCCCTGCCTGTAAAAAACCGCACACCGCAACGGATAGCGAACGCCAATGGCTCAATCTCCCCGCTGGGCAAACACCGGTCATTTACACCGCATCCAGCTGCGGTGAGTGCAATCATCTGGGTTATGCGGGACGCACCGGCGTTTATGAATTTGTCGCGATAGACGACAAGCTGCAAGACATGATTCATGATGAAGAGGGTGAACACGCGATGGAGGAATATGGCCGCAACCATGCAGCGACGTTGCGCCAGGATGGACGTCGGCTAATCCTCGAAGGCATCACTTCGCTCGAAGAAGTATTACGTGTCAGCAGGGAAGACTGAATCCTTATGTATCGCGACAGACGACGAACCGGTAACAAGATGACAGCGTGTGTACAATTCCCTGTTCATACTAAATTGTTTAATCATAAATAAACATGGGCGCATTCGAATACGTCGTTCTAGATGAAAGAGGCCGCGAACGCAAAGGTGTCGCCGAGGGTGATACCGCCAAACAGGTTCGCCAGAACCTGCGGGACAAAGGGCTGATACCGCTACAAATCAATGTTGCCAGCCAGAAAGCCAGCAACGATTCCGGTAAATCCGCGCTCTCATCATTGCATCTGTTTCAACGCGGCATCAGCACTACCGAGCTAGCTTTGATCACACGTCAGATGGCGACCCTGGTACAGGCCAGCTTGCCGCTTGATGAAACCTTGGCCGCGGTGGCAAAACAATCAGAAAAACAACGCATTCGCAGCATGATGTACGCAGTACGCGCCAAAGTCATGGAAGGCCATACCTTGGCGACCGGGTTGGGTGAGTACCCAAAAGCATTCTCCGACTTGTATCGTGCAACGGTCGACGCGGGCGAAAGGTCCGGACATTTGGACACTGTCTTGGAACGACTGGCCGACTACACGGAAAACCAGCAAGAGCTGCAGGGCAGGGTCAGACAGGCCCTGATATACCCGGCCTTCCTGACCGTATTCGCAATCGCGATCGTGATATTCCTGATGACGAATATCGTCCCCCAGGTAGTATCGGTGTTTGAAGACATCGGCCAGGATCTACCCGGACTGACACTGACGCTGATCGCCATCAGTGATTTCGTGATCGCCTATGGTGTCTATCTGCTGATCGCGACCATCGCCATCATCCTCGGCATCCGCGCATTGCTGAAACGACCCAAATACCTTGAGCATTATCACCGCTGGTTGCTGAGAATCCCGATCATTCAAAAGCTGGTCCGCGGCCTGAATACAGCCCTGTTTACGCGTACCTTTAGCATCCTGACCGGCAGTGGCGTTACTGTACTGGAAGCGATGCGGATTTCGGCTCAGGTGGTCGGCAATCTGCCAATGCGAAACGCGATCCTGGAAGCCACTGACCGTGTGAGAGAAGGCACCGCTATCAAAAAATCGCTGGATTACAGTAAGCTGTTCCCACCAATGACATTACAGCTTATTGCGAGCGGTGAAAACAGCGGTAATCTGGAAGAGATGCTCGATCGCGCCGCCACGCAGCAGGAACGTGAGCAGGTGACTCTGATTGCCTATATTGTCGGTATATTCGAACCCGCTATCATTTTAACGATGGGGGTTCTGGTCTTGCTGATCGTTTTGGGCATTCTGCTGCCCATTTTTGACCTCAACCAGCTGGTGAAATAAATGCAATGACCAGGTGATAAAGACCGCCACTAGGCCCGCAATCGCTCCGTACAGGTGAGCCTCGACCATAACTCTGCCGCCCGTCATTGCCTCTGACCCAGGCAACGGACCGTTCATGTACTCCCAGAACAACTTTGCCGATATCAACAACAGCAGCAGGTAGCCACTGATCGGATAGAAACGAGTTTCAAGAATGGCGCCGTAAACGAACAGACCGTGCAAGACACCTGACAGACCTACGTACCAGATCAGCTCAGGATGTAGCCAGTACAACCCGAGGCCGGTGATCAGCGCACTGAACAAAAGCACGAACAACCAGTCTACAATACTACCGTATAAACTGAAAAATACCGCGACGATCATAAGACCGGCCATGTTCAATGCCCAATGGACCCAGTTCAGATGCACAAGATGGCCTGTCATCAACAACCAGTACTGGCCTTGTTCGATCAGACCCCTGTCGAACTGCATCACACTGGCCATGTTGGCCGATTGGAGGCTGAAGCAAATGACAAACAGAAAAAGCCAGAGGATGTAGTTGGCTCGCGCTGATATCCGGTTTTTTATAGGCACTTGTATGCGCATTTGTTATGATCTCGCAAATCGAACGAAATTGTACCTGCGATACTGCCACTCTACCCTTTCAACCGCAGTTTCGTAAAGTATCGGAGTTGTATTGTGAATAAAGTAAGTCTGTATCAAAAGGGTTTTACCCTGATCGAGATCATGGTCGTTGTCGTCATTCTGGGGATACTCGCCAGCGTCATCGCCCCCAGAATCATGGATAATCCGGACAAGGCTCGGGTTTCCAAGGCCAAACATGACCTCAATGCACTGGAAAGCGCGTTGGATGTTTACCGGCTGGACAATTTTGTCTACCCAACGACGGACCAGGGGCTTGAGTCACTGGTAGCGAGACCAACGGCACCACCGGAACCACCCAACTGGAAGGAAGGCGGTTACGTCAAACGCCTGAAAAAAGATCCCTGGGGTAGTGACTATTTGTATTTAAGCCCGGGACAGAAAGGCGAGATCGACATCTATTCGCTAGGTGCCGATGGAGCCCCGGGTGGTGACGGCATCAATGCTGATATCGGTAACTGGGATACCGAATAGTCCACGTTCGATCGCACAGACCGGTCGAACGTCCCAAGCTAGCAAAGGCGAACACGGCTTCAGCCTGCTGGAGCTATTGGTCGTTATTGTCATCATCGCGATCCTGTTCACTTTCACCACCCTGGCTATTCGCGGTACATCGCCCGAAGAACTGCTCGAAACCGAAGCACAGCGGCTGGACCAACTGCTGCAATTGGCACTGGAAGAAGCCATACTCAGAGGCATGGAATACGGGCTCGAATTCACGCCGAATAGCTACCGTTTTTTACTTTACATCGAAAACACCTGGCAACCACTGGAGAGCGACAGATTGCTACGCGAACGACAGTTACCCGAGAACATGGAATTCGAACTGGAGATCGAGCAAATCGATGTACTGATTGGCGAGACTGAAAGCAAGGAAGATGATGACGACAAAACACAACGACGACCACAGGTCTTTCTTCTCTCCAGTGGCGAGATTACGCCTGAATTCAGTGTCCGGCTGGTGCTGCCGGGTGTTGCCATCAGCTACCTTGTGACGGCCAACGCCAATGGCGAACATGAGGCGGAAAAAAGTGACAATTAATCACTCCGCAAGCTGCAAGGGTTTTACCTTGCTGGAAGTACTGGTTGCACTCACGATCGTCGCTCTGGCGCTGGGTGCCTTGATCAGTACGTCAGGCAGCCAGGCGACCAGTGCAGCCTATCTGAAACAAAAAACCATCGCCCACTGGGTGGCCATGAACGAGATTACTCAGCTTCAGATCGAAAAAGCCTGGCCGAGCAAAGGTGATACCAAAGGTACAACGCAGATGGCGGGCATCGAATGGTTTTGGACACTCACGATCAAGGAAACTGAAGACGAAAACGCTCGGCAGATCGAATTGAAGATCTATCTGGACGAGGACCGTGAATTCAGTTTGACCCGGCTCATTGCCTACCTCTCCAGGGATAGCTCAAACACTGCCCCGCAGCTATGACACTTTCGATCAAACAAGCCATTCACGGCTTTACCTTGCTCGAGCTGTTGGTGGCCGTCACTATCTTCTCGGTGCTGTCCGCTATGGCTTATGGCGGTTTACGCAATGTGATCGACAATAGTCAACAAACCGATCTGTCAATGCAGCGCCTCCAGGAGGTGCAGTTGGCGGTACTGAAAATCTCTCGTGATTTCAGTCAGTTGGCACAACGCAGGATCCGTGATGAATACGGCAACAATCAAGACTATCTCGTCAGCGGCGACGGCGGTGATATTTTCATTGAATTCAGCCGTAACGGCAGACGCAATCCAGCAGAACTGCAGCGCAGCCATCTGCAACGCGTCGCCTATAAACTGGAGGAAAACCAGCTCTATCGCCTGGACTGGCCACACTTGGATCGACCCCAGGAAATGCAGCCCTATGAAAGCGTTTTGCTAAGCGACGTTGAATCAGTGAGCATCCGCTTCCTCGATCGCAACAATGAATGGCACGACCAATGGCCACCGTTGAATACCAACCTTCAGGCGAGTGACATGAGCGAATCACTATCTGCGATTGAATTCACCCTGGAGCTGACGGACTGGGGCGAAATCATGCGCATTTACAGGATTAGCAGTTAATGAATGCCTTGGTACGGCAGCAAGGTGTCGCTATTATAACGGCTTTACTGATCGTTGCGATTGCTACTACGGTCAGCGTTAGCATCAGTACCCGGCTTCAGCTTGACGTCCGCCGAACCGGCAATATGATAGCCGGAGAACAGGCCTATCTTTACGCACTGGCTGCAGAGAACTGGAGTATGCGTATTCTCGAAACTGACCGTGAAAACAACGAAATCGACCACCTCGGCGAGAACTGGGCCATCGAATTGCCGCCGATACCGGTTGAGGGCGGCTATATCAAAGGCAAGCTTACCGATTTGCAGTCATGCTTCAATCTCAATACCCTGAGCGAAGACAGCCCAGACAATCCAGTTGCACGGACCAGGCTGGAACGCCTACTGCGCAATCTCAAGATTGACCAAGGCCTTGTTCAGGCAATCATTGACTGGATTGACGCTGACCTGCAAACCACGATACCCGACGGCGCCGAAGATGCTTACTACATGAACTTGGAACGTCCTTATCGTGCTGCCAACGGACCGATCCTGAGCAGCAGCGAGATGCGTCTGATACGTGGCTTCGATGATCCTAGAATTTATCAAATCCTGTTTCCCCATATCTGTGCCTTTGGTATCCCGGCACCCATCAATATCAACACAGCCACGGAAGAAGTGCTAAGATCATTAGCTGAAGATATTTCATTGAGTGATGTCGCTAATATCATTAAACAGCGGAGCGAAGAGGCATTTAACAGTATCGAAGAATTCACCAAGTTCAACGAACTGGGAAGTGCTATCACCGGCACAGAAAGCCTTTCTATCAATACCGAATATTTCATGCTAACAGTTGAATCAACAATCGGCCAAATACGCCTTTTTACCCATAGCGTCATTCACCGCAACAATGAAGGTACCACGCGCGTTATTGCTCGTTCTCAAGGAGTCTATTGATGGCCGACACCCTGGTATTGCACTATGATCCAGACATCCCCGATCAAGCCACATGGTCGCACGTCAATCAACACGGCGAGCTGACCAGTCGAATTACATCTGGCACTCTTGCAGATGCTGCCGTCGTCGCTGAACAGCATAAGGTCGTCGTACTGATCGACAGCGCTAATGTACATCTAAACCATGTGAAACTGCCGACCAGCAACCGCCAGAAAATGCAAAGGGCGATACCTTTTGCATTGGAAGACCAATTGGCGGAAGACGTAGAGCGGTTTCATTTCGTTATGGGCAAGTCTGAATCTGACTTTGGCGTTCCAGTTGCCGGCATCCATAGGGACACCATTGAAACCCTGTTAAACGCGTTCAATGAAGCCGGCATTGTTCTCGATGCTGTCTTACCCGATGCGATATGCTCACCGATAACTGAAGGCCAGTGGAGCGTTTTAGTCTATGGCGACAAAGCCCTGGTCCAGTTTCACGATCTAATCGGCACTGTTATCGATACCATCAATCTGCCCTTGTTACTCGAGTCGAGCTTGAATGATGCCGAAATCAAGCCTGACAAGATCGCCTGCTATTACTTGGAAGGCGAGGCACCGCCGATGACACTGGAACAGACCGACGCCGATATAGAGACCGTAAAAATCGCATACAACACACACCCTCTGGTGATTTTTGGCGGGGCGTATGCGAAGGCTAAATCTCTCAACCTGTTGCAAGGCCAGTATAAACCCAAGCGCAGAACCTCCGGGCAATGGTACCGCTGGCGCCTGGCGGCATCACTCGCTGCTGTCTGGTTGGTGTTATATCTGGGTACTGCTTTGTTTGAACTGAACAGACTGGAACAGAAAAATAATACCTTGAGTGCCGAGATTGATAGCATCTATAAGAAAACCTTTCCGGCGAGTAAGCGCATCATCAATGCACGCGTACAGATGGAACAAAAACTCAATGAGCTAAAAGGTGGTGGCAGCACCGTTGGTAGCCAGTTTCTGTCGCTGTTAACCGACTCGGCAGCCATACTATCAGATCAAAAAGAAATCCAGATACAATCAATCGATTTTCGTAATAATCTGATGAATATCGGCCTAACAGCGAACCGACTGCAATCAGTCGAAACGCTCAACGAGCAACTCAATACCAGTAGCACCATAAAAGCCGAAATCATATCAGCGACTTCAGAAAAGAATCGTGTAAACGGCAGTATCAGGATGCAGAGGTCAGGAGCATGAGACAGCTGCATAATTTACAGAACTGGTACCATGGTCTGCAACAACGTGAACGTCAGCTCGTTCTTGCGGCCTCTGTCGTTATTGCCGCCACCATGTTTTATCTGATTATCTGGGAGCCTATACACAAAAGCATCGCTGAACAAACACAGAAATATCAGTCGCAGGTAGGCATTCTGCAATGGATGCAAAACGCCGCTAATGAAGTAAAAATATTAAAAGCCTCGGGTAGTGCAAATCGAAAAGTCAGCAGCACTCAAGCAGTAACATTGTTGGTCGAAAAAAGCGCAGCTTCGGCAGGTATTAAACCCTATTTGAGCAGACTTGAATCGACTTCTAACAAAGGTGCGCGTGTCACGATTGATGCTGCATCATTTGACCAGCTGTTGCTTTGGTTAAATACCCTGCAAACCCAATACGGTATTAGCGTGACATCTGCAAATCTTGACCGAAATGACAAACCCGGTGCCGTCAATGCGCGCATGACACTTAAAAGAGACTGATGCGCACCCGCCATTACCTCGTCATCGGCATTGCTGCCTATCTTATATTTTTGTTGAGCACGATTCCGGCGGCTCCGATCATAGGCTTGATCAGGGACCGTTTGCCCGTGACTGTCAATAACATCTCGGGCTCTCTATGGAGTGGTCAAGCGAGTATTATTATTACGAACAGACTCATCCTAAATAATGCGAATTGGTCATTCCTGCCTACGCACTTGCTGTTAGCCAGGATAGCGATCGACGTCGATGCAGATCTGAACAACAGGCCGCTCACTACCCGTCTGTCGGCCGGCATGAGCGGCAATCTTGCGGTTAAAGACCTGGAGACGAGCTTAGGCGCGGCTGAGCTCGCATCGGTATTGGTATTACCCCTTGGCGAACTGTCCGGCGAGTTTCAGTTCCGAATCAACAAAGCACATTTCCAACCAGGTTCGGTTCCTCGCATAGATGGCACCGTCGACTGGTACCAGGCCGCGGTAACCATCGCCGAAACCGCTGACCTTGGAAACGTGACGATCGTGGTCAACGAAAATGAGGCTTCACCAATAACGGCAAGTATCAGCAACAAAGGCGGTCAACTCAGTCTGGAAGGCGGCCTCAGCACAGATGAGACAGGACAATACACGCTAAAATTGACCATGATGCCAAATGCCTCTGCGACGACTAATCTGATCAATAGCCTGGCTATGTTTGGCAAAAAACAGCGTAATGGTGCCTTCATGGTCGTCAACAATGGCAACCTGAAACAACTGGGACTGATGTGAGAAATGCAGGTTAAATCCAAGATCGAGATCACGCCTGAGAATAAATGCTCATTTTGTACGGGCTCAATATGCTGCAACTATGTGACACAACATATCGATGCACCTCGATCAAAAGTGGATTTCCAGCATCTGCTGTGGCAAGTATCACACGATAACGTCAAGGCATACAAGGATGAAGATGGTTGGACTCTGTTGATCGAAACCAAGTGCCAACATCTTCAAATCGATGGTGCTTGTGGTATCTATACCACACGTCCACAGATATGTCGTGATCATTCGAACGAATATTGCGAGTTTGACGCTCCCTCTGAAGACGGATTCGATCTGTATTTTCAGAACTATGAGGAGTTACTGGCGTACTGCAAGAAACGTTTCAGACGCTGGGAATGATACATTCGCCGCGAACAACGCAAAGGGCGCAAAGGAAAATATGTGTTGTCATTCCTGCGGAGGCAGTTTTTGTAGGGTGCGCCGTGCGCACCGAAAACATCAGATGAAGATATCCGACCCAATGGTGCGCACTGCGCACCCTACAAAACTGCAAGAAGCGTTTCAAGCGCTGGGATTGATTGTTAACCGCAGAGGCGCAGAGACGCAGAGAAATGCTTAGTTTTCTTGTCGCAGCGGTTTAAACAGCGATCCCCTGGTCTAGCCCGGACGCACCGTAGACAGCGAAAAATCCTTGTTCGGTGCTTGGATGCGCGCAGCGCAACCGAAAAAAATTAAACAGTATGTTTTCTCTGCGTCTCAGCGCCTCTGCGGTGAAAAAATCTATACCTGTTTTCAAAGCGTGATTTCTTCGAAGCTCTTCAGCGCATGGTAGCGGTGATGTGACTTGTCCTCACCTAGGCTGTCCGGCCGATGTATTGCCAGCAGATGCTTAATACCATAGCGCTCAGCACACTCAAGCACTTCATGATTATCATCGATGAGCAAT
>JABDQW010000217.1 GCA_013042055.1 Gammaproteobacteria bacterium
TTGGGTGAAGCAAAAATCGATACGGGTATCGGGGCCATATTCAACATGACGCCGTCACCAGGCGGCACGTCCTGCCTGGAAAACGCCGAGATCGATTTACGCACGATCGTAGCGTATCTGGGCACGCACATCGACGAAGCCGCGTTTAAGCACGATTTGTTAGGCGAGGACCACAAACACAGCGACACTGATTTCACCGGTCGAATTCTCAGCGGTGATGACGCAGCTTGAGAGGGAAGACCTATCTTTTTCCATGCAAACATTCGGGCTAATGGCTATACGCTTCGTTTACCGATAAAATGCCTCAGTCCGGACATTGAACGCAGGCAGACACGCGCTTTCTTATTAGTTGATATTTCAACTAGCCCGCATTTCTCACCAGGCGGCGGAAGAATCTGATAAAGCATTGGTATTTCGGAGAAAGTTAGGATGGCCATGATTACAGTGTGTTTTTCGAGTATGCCTATCACGGTTCAGGCTAGTCTTCGTGTCCGTAAGCTTGCTCTTCACTCAAACCGTAGCTTTGGCTACGCTTTTCGCTCCAGAGCGGCGCTTACGAAAACCAGCCCGCCTGTCTCACCTGGGGGCGAGATGATCACGCCAAGATTTGGATTCACAAAGGATTTTGCGAAGGAGTGGAATAACCTTGTGTATTGCCGACTGAGCAAAATGCTTTGTGGATTCAAAGATCATGTGAGGGCTCGTCCATCTGGTGAGACAGGAGGGCTCCGTCCTGCGCCTACTCCCGTGATCCTGGTGAGAAATGCGGGCTAACTACGCTCGTCGCCAGATGATCAGGCGTGTCTGACAATTTCCGGTTTATGCGGATATGTACCTGTGGTCGTTAACCCTTCAATGGGAGCATCGTTTTGATCAGATTCAGATTCAACAAAGCCCTTGTCCTGGCGATACTCTCGACATTCGGTTGCCACGCGGTTGGTCTGGCTGCACCGACCGTTGTGGATAAAGAGATTGTCGAACCAGTTTCACCTCCAGGCACGACAGAACGGCTGAACAGCGCGAACGACTGCAGCGGAATTGCGAGTTGGGCGTTTGACGCCTGTAACAAAGCGGCCGGTCTCAGGCTGTCCTGCGATAAGGTACAGAGGGATACCGAAGCGGACTGTCAAAGTCTGGCCAGTACACGTGGTGATATCCACGTTGTCTCCGTCTACCAAGATGGCTCGTTCGCTCCGGCCGAGCTTTTTATCAAAGATGGCGATACCGTCTTGTGGTCATTCTATGATCGCGGCGAAGCCATTATACCCGTTGATGTCGATGTCGCGCCGATTACCCCAACCGGAAAACCTGACGCTTCCATCTGCCAGGCTTATAAAGTATACGATCCCCAAGATCCCAACGAATTCACCGGGCCGATGCGACGAACCGTATCGGGTATCTTTGTGTTAAATCGTGAGCGCAAACCGGGTGACGATACCATACCGACCGTGATCGAGCCGGAATTGACCGATGCGGATTTCACCGGTGCCTTGATCAGGATGAAATGGTCGGATGTTCACCTGGGACCCGGCACGTTCGACTGGTCTCATCTCGATCAGCAAATCGAGGAACTTGTCGATAGCGGAAAGATGTATAGTCTGGTTTTCAAGGCGGGACAGAAATGCACCGATCAGGATGACACCCAGGTGTGCGCGGGTACACCCGAGTGGATATTTGACAGTTCGGTGACGCAAGCGTCTGCTGCTACTAAGCTAGAGCTGATGAGTGCGCCCAGCTTTCCGGACCCGGGCTCGTGTGGCGTCCCGAGGACCCTGGGCAGTCCGGCAGACCCCAACTATCGCACCCACTACTTCGAACTTTTACAGGCTGCAGCTCAACATCTGATGGAGAAGAACGCCTGGTATCAGTCGCTGGCCTATATCAAACCATCCGGTGCGAATCTGTTTTCAGCTGAGAATCGTTTGCCGAATCAGTGCTGGTCCCCTACCGATAGCGGACTCACCGAGGACGAATGCAATTGCACACTCACAGAGGGCGCACCGAGTAAAATCAAACCATGCGTTTGCAATCCACAAATATGGAGCGTCGACGGTAACTATACACCTGCCGCGCTGTATGAGTTCTACAGCCTGCAGACCGGGCTGTTAGCCAGAGCCTTTCCCGATAAAGACATGAGCTACATGCTGATTCAGGCCGGATTCCCACTCATCAACGATGCCGGCGAGTATGAAGGTCAAAATGTCGTCGACGAAAAAGGCAAGTACAGTTCAGAACCGGTACCGGCACGTGCGCCACTGTACCCGCTACCAGGCGAGACCGAACAAACTGTCGACATCATCAAGCGCGGTTTCGCTGAACATGGATATCGCTTTGCGGTGCAGCACAACGCCCTGAAAGACGATGGCACACCCAACAAGCAGGTCAGAGATGCCAATATTACCGGCCTGTTTACCGGTTATCAAACGGTCAATGATTTGGGCGATGCCGATCGCTTGGGTAGTGCGCTTGACGATGCGCTTGAATTTAACGCCGTGTTCGTCGAGGTCTATCAAAAGGATCTGATCGATGACGATAGTGCACGTGCGGAATTCGATGGTAAATCATTGGCTGCTTGGGACAGCTTGTTCCATCAACAGCGGCGCGGTGATAATTTCAGGGAAAAAGCGGGTGATCCGTTCCCACTTGTGCACGGACATACGTTTACGCGCACACTTCCGTCGACACGCGGTAATCAGACCTTGCAATATGTGGTCTCGCCGAGGTGTAAGGAAAATCCCCAGATTGGCAAAATCCATATATTACCGAACTGAAGCGCTGACTCACGTTGGACCATGACGGTTTACATTTGACAGATCTGGCGCCCAAACGACTCAACTTGTCCCCAGTCGGTATAGTCAACAACGGTTTCCGGATTGGTCGGTCCTTTGGTCATCCACATGATAAAGCGGATGATCTGTCTGTCCCAAAAGCCATAGATCGGGTAATTGAGCTTGCCCGCAAATGCAGCCAGTCTTCTTGGTTGCCAAGGAATCTGTTTCAGAAATTTCTTGAAATATGGATTGTTTTCCGGCTGATTCTTTCCCGGTTTGCGCGCGACCAGGCTGACCGAAAAAAAGGCATTGGGCTTACGCTCTAGAATGTGTACTCTTCTTTTGATGAACTCGTAGACCTGTTTATTATGTTTGCCGTATCGAATGCTCGCGCCAAGTACAATCTTATCGAATGAGCGTATATCCACGTTTGACTCAACATCAATTGGGTGTAGTGATACATGGTTTTCATTTTGCTCAATTATTTGCTTCAAGCGGTGGCAGATTTCCAAAGTGTGGCCATCGGTGGTTGAATACAGAATCAGAATATTTGCCATCGTGTCTATGAGTTGTTGCCCGTTGGCATAGTATACCTATTTGACCGAGTCTAGTGCGTTGGTACCGAAAATATATGCATGCCCGATCTGATACGAGCGAGTAGTCAACTGCGGAATCTAGGTTCAATAACTTAGGATAAGCATCTGCGATTCGCTCGGCATCAGGTTGCTAACCCGCATTTCTCACCAGGCGGTGAGGTAAACTGATGGAGTATTGGCTCGTTGGAGGAAATCTAGGATGATCAAACATACAATGTGTTATTCGAGCAGGCCTATCACGGTTCAGGCTGGTCTTCGTTTCCGTAAGCTTGCTCCCATGATCCCGGTGAGAAATGCGGGCTAGCTACCGCGTTGCCATTACGACCTGCTGCCTGGTATCGTTGATCATCGTCCGCAGCATTGACGCGCTCGCATGTCCAATCATCAACAAGATCATTCCGATAACGGCCAATGAGCACGTATTGACCGCCGAGATTGCGGCTAATCGTGTAAGTCATCAATGTGGTCTTGCTTTTAGGACCGACTTGCCCGATGACCATGGCATGTTGTTCGTTTACGCACGGGATCGAATCGTTAGCTTTTGGATGAAAGATACGTCGATTCCGCTGTCGATCGCTTTTCTGGATCGTGATGGCAGAATCCTGGAAATCCATGACATGTACCCACTGGACTCGACCCGGTATTACTTCTCCAAGTCGCCTGTCCGCTACGCATTAGAGGTCAATCAGGGCTGGTTCTCCGACAACGGTATCGAAGTGGGAGATAGGTTAGAGTTCGATCGGAGCCGATGAAATTCAGGAAACCGTTCAACTTCTCTCGAATCGGGAGCCACGGTATCCGTGTGCGATTACATGCGGCAGGGCTCACCGTGAATGCACATGTTCGGGTTTGGTCCCCATATCTAAAGCCCATGCTGACCGATTGGCTGGCAGAAAAAAACGCCTCTGGTGTTCAGGTCAAGGCTGATGCACCGGACTGCGATACCCGAGGTTACACTGAATCAACCCACAAACTCAACCGCGAGATTATGAGTCTAATTTGTGATGGGCCGAAACTTCATCTCGCTGGGCAAATCAGTCAAGACATTGGACGCCTCCATAATAAATAGAATCATTATTAAGAATATATCATAACATATAGTATTATATAAACTTAAACAGCGAATAAACCGGCGTTTCGAAGTTCCTTGTTTAAACTGGCGTCACTTCAGAGCGGCGCTTACGAACACCAGCCCGCATGTCTTACCAGGGGGCGAGATGATCACGCCGAGATTTGGATTCACAAAGGATTTTGCGAAGGAGTGGAATAACCTTGTGTATTGCCGACTGAGCAAA
>JABDQW010000224.1 GCA_013042055.1 Gammaproteobacteria bacterium
TGCTAAAGCCATGGGTGTTAGCGAGGGTTTGGTCAAAGTCATCGCCCACAAGGAAACGGACCGGGTTCTTGGTGTTCACATCTGTTCATCGCAGGCTTCTGAGCTGATCGCTCAGGCTGTGGTTGCGATGGAGATGGAGGCCAGTGCTGAAGATCTTGCGCTGACGATGTTTGCTCATCCGACATTATCCGAGTCGGTTCATGAAGCGGCGTTGGCAGTACACAAACGGGCCATTCATATCAAGAATTAGCAACGAGAGATTGACTTTTGACGCTGCACTCTGGATAACCGAGGTTCAGCTGCGGGCGAGCGCAATCAAATTCAGTTTTTAAGGCAACAACAAATAAATACAAGAAATGAACCTGCACGAGTACCAGTCTAAACAAGTTTTTAGTCAATATGGGTTACCGGTTCCCAACAACCATGTGGTAACGACGTCAGCCGATGCGGTAGCGGCAGCCAGTTCGCTGGATGGTCACAGCTGGGTCGTTAAAGCGCAGATACACGCGGGTGGTCGCGGCAAAGCCGGCGGCGTCAAACGGGTGAACGATACCGAAACCCTGGCCCATACCGTCGGCAGCATGCTCGGTTCGCGCCTGGTAACGGTACAGACAGGCGAGCACGGCCAGCCGGTCAACCATGTGCTGATAGAAGAAACCTGTAATATTGCCCGCGAACTGTATCTGGGTGCGGTAATCGACCGTTCGTCGCGGCGCGTAGTGTTGATGGCTTCGACCGAGGGTGGCGTCGACATCGAAAAAGTGGCGGCCGAGACGCCGGAAAAAATCCTCAAAACGACGATAAACCCGATGACAGGACTGCAACCCTACCAGGGCAGGGAGTTGGCCTTTGGGCTGGGGCTGGAGGGTGGTCAGATCAAACAGTTTGGACGCATGCTTGCCGGACTGGCAATCCTATTCGTTGAAAAGGATCTAAGCCTGGTCGAAGTTAATCCGCTGGTGGTTACAAATGATGGCGAGCTGCTGTGCCTCGATGCCAAAATCAACATCGATGACAATGCCCTGTACCGGCAGCCTGACCTGCTTGAGATGCGCGATACTTCGCAAGAAGATGAACGAGAAAATCGGGCCAAGGAATGGGATCTCAATTATATATCGTTGGATGGCGATATCGGCTGCATGGTAAATGGCGCAGGACTGGCGATGGCAACCATGGACCTGATCAAACTCTGCGGTGGCGAACCCGCTAATTTTCTCGATGTTGGCGGTGGTGCGACGAAACAGCGTGTATCGGAAGCGTTCAAGATCATCCTGTCGGATACCAATGTAAAGGGTATATTGGTAAACATCTTCGGCGGTATCGTGCGTTGTGATCTGATCGCCGAAGGTATCATCGGTGCAGTTGAAGAGGTGCACGTCGATGTGCCGGTCGTGGTCCGGCTCGAAGGCAACAATGCTGAACGGGGTAGCCAGCTGCTGGACCAAAGCGGCCTGAATCTAATCGCGGCCAAAGATCTTACCGACGCCGCACAGAAAATCGTCGCGGAAACAGGAAAACGCTCATGAGTGTACTCGTCAACAAGGATACCCGGGTTATTTGCCAGGGTTTTACCGGTAAACAGGGCACGTTTCATTCTGAACAGGCCATCGCCTACGGTACACAGGTGGTTGGCGGCGTTACCCCTGGTAAAGGTGGCCAGACCCATCTGGGTCTGCCGGTTTTCAACACTGTGCGCCAGGCTGTCGATCAAACCGGAGCGACCGCTTCGGTTATTTATGTGCCTGCACCTTTCTGCATGGATTCTATGCTCGAATCAATCGATGCTGGTATTGAACTGGTGGTATGTATTACCGAAGGCATTCCAACACTGGATATGTTGCAAGTAAAGATGGTAGCCGACAGTGCGGGTGTTGCCATTATCGGCCCTAACTGTCCCGGTATTATTACGCCGGGCGAGTGCAAAATAGGCATTATGCCGGGCGCCATACATAGCAAGGGCAGGGTAGGAGTGGTGTCGCGTTCCGGTACACTCACCTATGAGGCGGTCAAGCAAACCACCGATCCTGGTTATGGCCAGAGTACCTGTATTGGCATCGGTGGTGATCCAATTCCCGGTACCAGTTTCATCGATTGTCTGCAGTTGTTCGAAGCCGACGAGCAGACTGAAGCTATATTAATGGTTGGGGAAATAGGCGGCAGCGCTGAGGAAGAAGCTGCTGAGTTCATTCAATCAGACGTCAGTAAACCGGTTGCCGCCTTCATCGCTGGTGGCACAGCGCCCAAGGGCAAGCGGATGGGCCACGCCGGTGCGATCATCGCCGGTGGTAAAGGGACCGCAGCGGATAAGTACGCCGCGTTAGAGAAAGCCGGTGTGACCACGGTTCGTTCACCGGCGGAGCTGGGCAAGGGCATCGCCGCAGCAGCGGGCTGGTAAATATTTTTTCACCGCAGAGGACACAAAGATCATTCTTTGGTCCGCAAATGAACGCTAATTAACGCAAATTGAATTTTAGGTACACTGCTGATCGACATAAAAATCACGATGCCTACTAGCACCACGGTAGAGGTCTAAAGATAGAAATTGTAGGGTGCGCCGTGCGCACCGAAGCCTGATACAGACACCCTTGATCCTGCTGAGCGGTGCACGTAACGCACCCTTCGCCTAACACATACATTCGCGTTTATTCGCGTTCATTTGCGGACCAATATTACATAGCCCGGCCTCTGCGCCTCTGCGGTTCAAATAACGTCTTCGAACCATGCAACAATTTGATCGGCGACGAACGCCGCATCGTCTTTGTTCGAAAGTAAATGATCTGCCTTGTCCAGCGTGATAATCGTTGACGGTCCGCTGGTCCAGGCCTTGATCTCGTCGGCGTTTGCTTCGTCAACCAGAGGATCGTTCAGTACCCGAAATATCAGTACCGGTTTGTTCAGCAGCGCCAGTCGCTCCCGCATATCGTATCGACGCAGGTCTTCGACAAACGCTGGCTCAATCTGATAATCCCGGCCGGCCACTTGAATACTGGCTGCAATACCCTGTTCCAGCAGGGGCAACGCCGGGCCAAAATGGTGCAGTACGTGTGCCGGTTGGCTGGGCGACGCGATGGTGACGACGCCTTTGACGCTCTCGATCGCCATCGCGGCCTCGAGCATCGCGGTGCCACCGAGACTGTGGCCGATCAGCAGCGTGGGTGCTGCGTAGTTGTCGCGCAAAAAATCAGCGGCTGCTTGTACATCGGCAACATCTGTGGTGAAGCTGGATGCTGCGAAATCACCTGCGCTATTACCCAGGCCGGTAAAGTCAAACCTCAGGACGGCAATGCCGTTCGCGGCCAGCAATCGACTGATCCGAAATACCGTGATCGTATCTTTGCTGCAGGTGAAACAATGGCTGGCGATGGCGTAGGCCAGCGGCGTATCTACGGGTGTCTCCAGCCTGGCATCCAGTGCGCCGCCAGTGCCGCCGATGAAGCCTGCTTTTTGCGACCGGGTTTTCACGTTTCGGAAATTATCTGCCTGTTGTGCATCTTATTTCAATTGCGAACCATAAAGCCTATTCTACGTGAGTCGATGAGCTATAGGGGACATACCAATGAGCGATACCGTTTTACCCAGAGACCGCATGCCGGTATTGCGTGTACCGGCCAGGCCACGCGATGCCAACATGGGCGGCACTATTTTTGGTGGCTGGATCATGTCGCATGTCGACATTGCCGGCAGTGTGCCCGCTCTGGTGCGCGCCAAAGGAGCGGTAGTGACGCGGGCGGTCGATTCATTTGAATTCAAGAAACCGGTGTTCATCGGTGATCTGGTCAGTTGCTATGCCGATGTGGTGTCCACCGGAAAAACATCGATCAAGGTCAGGGTCGAGGTATATGCCGAGCGTATGCATCACGGTGTTACCGAATGCGTCAAGGTGACCGAAGCCACGCTGGTTTATGTGGCCATCGACGAGCAGGGCAAACCCAGGGCACTGCCTTGACGTAAGGTGGTTTACAAAGAGCATAAGGATTTTGTGATATAGGAACTTAAGAGTATGATTTCGGCTAATAAGGGAGGATGTATGAAAAAAACAATAATCAGACAATCATCCTTGATGCTGGCTTTATCGTCCGCGGTTCTATCCGCTCAAGTTCAGGCATCCGGTTTTGCATTGATCGAAAACGGTGCCAGCGGCCAGGGTAATGCCTACGCAGGTGCTGCGGCCTATGCCGAAGATGCCTCAACCGTCTGGTTCAATCCGGCAGGCATGATGAAGTTGGAAATTAAACAGATCGTGGTTGCCGGGCATTTCATTTCACCGAAGTCCTCATTCACGAACGGCAACTCGGTTGACGCCGGCGGCAGACCGTTAACGGGTCCGGATGACGACGGTGGTGTCGACGCTTTCGTCGCCAATTTTTACTGGGTGACAGATCTCAGAAATGACATGAAATTCGGGCTCGGCGTCAATTCACCGTTCGGGCTCAAGACGCTGTATGATGACACCTGGAAGGGTCGTTATCATGCGGTCGAGTCTGATCTAAAAACCATCAACATCAATCCGAGCATCGCTTATCAGGTCAATGAAAAATTTTCGCTCGGCGGTGGTATTAATCTGTTGCTCGCGGATGTCACTTATACCAGTGCTGTCGATTTTGGTGCCCTGTGCTACGCGTTCTCAACCCCGTCCAGCTGCACGGCCTCGGGTAATTTGCCGCAACAGAACGATGGCTTCGCCGATCTGACGGCAGACAATTTCAGCGACCTGAGCTGGGGGATTAATCTAGGGCTGATGTACGACATCACGCCGGCGACGCGAGTGGGGGTGGCCTGGCGTTCGGAAACAAAAATCAAGGTCAAGGGGGACGCCAAATTCAAGGTGCCGGCCTCGGCCTCGTTTGCGCCCTCCACCGGTAGGTCCATCGATACCGGTATCAGGGCTGAAGTGACCCTGCCGCAATCCTTCTCGGTCAGCCTGGCTCATGAAGTGGCTAAATGGCAATGGCTGGCTGACATTACCTGGGCCGGCTGGAGTTCGTTCCAGGAGTTGCGCATCAAGTACGACAACCCGAATCAGCCGGATTCGGTCACGACGCATAACTGGAATGACGCCCTCCGCTATTCAGTCGGTGCCGACTATACCCTGAACGATGCCTGGACGCTGCGCGGTGGACTGGCTTACGACGAAACCCCGATACCCGATGCCGAACATCGCACGCCGCGTATCCCGGGCAACAGCCGAACCTGGTTGTCGCTGGGGGCGACCTACAACATCAATCCGGCGTTCATCGTCGATTTCGGCTACTCGCATCTGTTCGTCGATGATACGCCCATCAACAACACGCTCGAAAGCACCACCTGTTGCCTGCCAGCGACACTCAATGGAACCTACCAGGCTTCGGTCGACATTTTCAGCGCCGGCTTACGCTGGAATTACTAGCCTGCCGATATGAAGACAGATAGCACAGGAGAAGAACGCACCATGTATTCGCAACACCGAATTCTACCGTTGCTGATAGCTGCATTGACCACAACGCTGCTGTCGGCTTGCGACACCGACAAGCCGACGACCCTGCAGGACTCCATCGTTCCTGCCGGGGCGATCAGTGACTACAACCTGGCTGAGAGCATACTGCCGTTCCCGAATGACCTGCTGTTTCAGGGCACAACGGACGGCACCATCAATATACCGGTTGCTGACGAATCGGATCTGGCGGATCCGCAGGTCGCGATCAACGGCCTGGATGGTTTCTCGACGCAAGCACCGATCAGTACTGGTTTTTCGATGGCACTTGATCCGGCATCGATAACCGGTACGTCGGTGCGGCTCTACCAGGTCGCGTTTCTCGCCGGCCCCGGCACGCCGATCGACCCGGCGAGTATCACCCGGCTGACGTTCGGCGTGGATTATGTCGCGACCGTATCCAGTGTCGATCCGACCGGTTCGACGCTGGTGATCGTGCCGTTGAGGCCGTTGCAGCCAAAAGCCGGCTACGCCGTGGTGATCACGAATGCACTGCTGGGCAGCAACGGCAATCCGGTGGGCTCCTCGGTTTCCTACTTGCTGACACGCGGTTCGGATCCGCTGGTCGTGTCGCCGCCGTCAACGCCGATCTCTGTCGATGACATACTCGCGGTTGGGTTGAGACCGGCTGCGGACGCGACCCAGGCCGAGATCGACCAGGCATACACCACAGCGGCCACACTCGACGCACTGCGCAGCGTGGTGAATCCGTCGGAGGCAGCGCTGGTCGCTGCCGACACAGAAATCACATCCCCGGATGTGATCCTGCACTGGACCTTCAGTGCGCAGTCGATCACCGACGTGCTGGCTGCGACGCGCGCCCAGAATCGTGGTTTCACGTTTTCACCGTTGGTGACCGGGTTTCAGCCAACCAAGGTTGCCGACTCACCGCTGGGCGCGGCGGACATTCATGTCGGCGCACTGGAGATCCCCTACTATCTGACGGCGTCGGATACCTCATCCAGCCCCAGCGTTGATCCGACCGCGTTGGGCTCCTATTGGCAAGGACCGGGTAATACCCATATGTCGTATTTGGTCGGCAATGTGACCCCGGTCGCAAC
>JABDQW010000228.1 GCA_013042055.1 Gammaproteobacteria bacterium
CGATTTGAGGCAGATTTTTCGGTCTTTTGAGGCGAATAGCACCGCTATTTAACGAGAAAGATCGGGGAATCTGACCAAATTCGGCTTTTCCGCAGTAGATCAGCGTTAAATCCGACAGGCTCCTAGAGCGGCATATTTGGAGTATGCATTGTTGAATAGCTGTTCGGGGCTGAAGTCGCGGGCATCCTAACAACTGAAACCAAGACCTTGTATCGAGGAGCTGAGAATAATCGCTGAATGCACTCCGCGATCCTTTGCATGCTAATATTCGGATAAACACAAGGGGGTGCCATAGGCGCCTCTATGATCAATTGCAGGGCTTTGGAGCATGCTCACGATTGGCGCTGCATAACCTAATTCTCAACATTGAAAGCTCTGGCGTTGAACAACAAAACACTACTACCTTATCTGCTTACCGGCACATTAATACTTGTATCCAATGTAAGCGCTGAAATCTGGGACATGCGCGAAAAATCATTCGGTGCAGCGATTGCCTACGAGGACAAAACAACTGATCCGAAGTTCGAAGGCACAAAACTGTTTCTCGACGGGCGCTATTTTTTCAACAGTGAAGTCGGCGAGGTTTCTGAAAAGCGGAAGTGCTGTGCATTGCCAGCAAAACCCGAGTACTTCTTCGGTTTGATCGAAGGACAGCTTCGCTTCGGTTTTGAAGGAACCGGTCTGGAATACGTCATGCTTGATTTCACACCCTGGGCAGGCTTGTACGAGCCGACTGTTGAAAGCTCGAATAGTCTGCGTGCAACGGCCGATGCAGTAAAACTGGGTGCGGTCCGCTTTATCTCGGATGATCCACTGGAAGTTGATTCCTACTTGGAGCTGTCGTTTTTCCGGGCAGGACGCAACGGTATCTATCAGTGGAATAAAGATTCTGCAGCTGCAGTCACCGGTGGCGTGCAACTGCTCACCGGTTGGTCCTGGGCCGAAACCAAGGTGCAGGGTTATTCAGACGTTTCCAATCCTTTTGTCGGTATCGTCTTCAACCTGGCCTGGGAGCACGACAGATGGGGAAGTATTTATATGGATAACCGTTTCGTGAACGGGTTTTCGTTCAGCAATCCCACAAGAGGGCACCCGATGGTCCGTGAAGCGCGAGTTGCGTTTGGCTACCTGAAGCAAATGACTGACAATCTCTGGCTGGATATTGTGGGTGAGAAGAAGTCGTTCTATTTTGATGAGGGTGGCCTGCCCGGCCTGTACCGTATGAGTCGTTCTGTCGCGGTCGATCTCAGCTACCGCTGGTAGCGTTCCATTCAATCCTAACGTTATCGACACAGCGCGGAACTCTTGCTTCTGCGCAACGTCTTGATGGGTGGCGCTAAATCTGTGTTCAACTGCGGAATCTAGGATAATCTAGTTTCGAGTTGCTGACCGAGTTATTAGATCGACGCGTTTACGAATCAGTTCACGTCGGCGTTTACAAGATATTTCCGGAAACATTGGTGCCTCCAGACTCTGATAACACACGAAAAGCATAGCTCGCATATCCAGATCATTACCCTTGAAGCCGAGCTCGGAGAGCGCATTGCTAATAAAGTCTAATCGAACGCGGTTAACCCGTTTCGCAGCTCGGGCTGCCAGTTCATCCTGCAAGGCCCATTGACGGATGGCAATTTCGTAACGCGTAAGTTCGAAGTCGATAACCATCTCGGCGATCTTTACAAGTCTGGTCTTTGGCTCTAAATTGAGCAGATCTGAATTATCCGTTATGACTTCGGTTACTTCATGGGTCCAGTAATTGAGTAATTGGTGCAACAGGTCGTCTCGGTTCTTGAAATGCCAGTAGAAGCCGGATTTATTAATGCCAAGCGATTTGGCCATTCCTTCGACGGTGATTGCAGCAATGCCCCCCGTGCTAAGCGTCTGCAGTGCTTGTTCCAGCCACTCGGCTTTGGACACACCTCGATGTATTTTTTGATTGCTCATGTGAAGATAATACATGAAAACTCTTGTGTTATTAAGAGCTTACAATAACTAGACGTGACCGTTGAGTTGGGTTATTCTTTTATAGCACTGAACAGAGGAAGGAAAAATGACAACATCAAAAAGAATGCTTGTTGTTGCATCGGTTGTCTTTATGGCCATGGCGCTCTATCAATGGGGGCATATCGACGGTCGTGAAGGTAAAACCTCAAGTTTTATAGAAGCATCATTTGCGGCTGAGAATCCACCAAAACTCTCACCGGTGCAGGCGCGCGATCGTGATTACTACGCACCCAACAGCGAAGACCTCGGGCCTGACGAAATGCGGGTGATCGCCTGCGGTACCGGCATGCCGACCACCCGTGCGGCCCAGGCTGCAGCCTGCTTCCTGGTCGAACTCGGCAACGGCGACAAGTTCATCTTCGACATCGGTACCGGATCGGCCGAACGCCTATCATCCCTGCAAATTCCCTACGACTATCTCGACAAGGTCTTTATTGGGCATCTGCACGCGGACCATTTTGGTTCGCTGGGTGAATTGTTCATCGGCGGCGCACTCATGGGTCGGCAGAAACCCCTCAGGGTATGGGGTCCGAGCGGTCGCACCCCCGAGCTCGGCACGGCGTATGCTGTTCAGAAAATGAAGGAAATGTATACCTGGGACCTCGCCGGTCGTGTGGGTATGGTCGACTTTCGAGGTTACTCTATTGAGGTCAACGAGTTTGATTATACCGCTGAGAATGCTGTTATATACGAGGATAACGGTGTAAAAATCCGTTCCTTCCCAGCAATCCATTCACTCGATGGGCCAGTAAGTTTCAGCCTCGAATGGAAGGGTCTAAAATTCGTGTTTGGCTCTGATACTTATCCTAATAAATGGTTTACTGAATATGCCAAAGATGCGGATCTTGTTGTACACGAGTGTTTCGTTGCTGTTCCAGATCTCGTTGCGAAAATGGGGTTTACACCAGAACAGGCCTTGGTGGTCGGCACCCAGATTCATACTGCACCAGAGGCTTTTGGAAAGGTCATGCAGGAAATCAAGCCGCGCATGGCGGTCGCCTATCATTTTTTCAAGGATTTCGATACGACGGCGGAAGTCAACAATCGCATCCGCACCACCTATGACGGGCCGCTGAGCCTCGCGGAAGACTTCATGGTCTGGAACATTACAAAGGACGACATCCGGGTGCGGATGGCCATAGTGGAGGAACACACCTGGGCACCGCCATTGGTGAGCAAGCCGGCGCTTCCACGCGATGACGACAAGGAAAATTACGGCAAGCAGATGGGCGTACCGGTTGAGTCGATGGGTTACACCGACTTCATCAAAGAAGGCCAGTGGGGTGAAGTTAACGAGGCGCTCCGCGGTGTCTACAAAGAGGCAAGCGAAGTCCTCGGACGTGAGTTCCCTTACCCGGCAGACCAGAAAGCGAAAGACAAGTGATTAAACTCAATAGAGCGAGCGACATTATGCAAGCCTGTTCCAGACATAGAAACTTTATTTTTATTGTCTTGATTACAATCCCCATCAGTCAGAGCGTGTTGGCGCAAAATGTTGGGCAAAGTAAAAAGATACAACACGGTATTGTGACTGCGTCGAAAGAAGTCGACCTGTCATCCAATGCGGTGCCCAAAGGCGCGTTGATTGGTGGAGGTATCGGCCTGCTGTCTACCCGGCGTGGACCATCGAGGCAGAACAGAACGCGCAATGTCGTCGTCGGTACGGCTGCGGGTGCCGCGATCGGGGCGGCCAGCAGCAGCGGTGATACTGGCATTTTGTATGATGTCAAAACCGGCACCGGTGTCGTACAGGTCGTGACCGATCAAACCGAGATCCGCGTGGATGATTGTGTCGCGGTTGAGCAGTCTGGCGATACGGCGAACCTGCGTCGTGTTTCTGCCGATCACTGCACACAGGCTAACGCAGCTGCGGTGGCACCTGCGGCCGATGAGTCCGGTCAGGCAAACAAGGGATGTATTGCCGCGAAGCAGGAACTCGTCGAAGCGAAGACGAAGGAACAGGCTGATCTGGCTACAACGAAGATCAAGACGCTCTGTGATGAGTGAGAGCCAGTCAGATCCGTTGAAACCGGGTTTTACCCGCATGTTGCACGAAGGCGGACGCAGCCAAGGTGACACGCCAGAAACCTACTGGAGTGAATGATGACAGGCCTGGATATCTTTGCACTGGTGATACTGATTGTTCTGGCAGCTGCCATTGTTGGCGTGTGGATCGTCCTGGGCATGCTACCAGGCAAGATTGCACACTCGCGCCATCACCCACAGGCTGAGGCGATAAACATATGCGGCTGGTGGGGCGTGATCACGATGGGCATTTTGCTGCCACTGGCCTTTGTCTGGGCTTATACAAAACCCCGCGTCAGCCAACCGGAAACGACGGCACTGGAACAATCCAGTGAGGAAGAAACCGGATGATTATCTTCTTGACGCTTTGCTATGTCGGCATTCTTTTTCTTCTGGTCAAAGTCAACATCATCAAGCTCAACCTGTGGTGGAAGCTCTCGCCGCTTGTCTGGGTGCTGATCCTGCTGATAGCATTTTTTATTCCGATGCAGTGGGGCGCGCCGACGGGCGTGGTCAATATGTACCAGGAGGTTGTTCAGATCACACCGGAAGTCTCCGGCGAAGTCATAGACGTGCCGGTGAAGGCATTGACGCCGGTCGCCAAGGGCGATGAATTGTTCAGGATCGATCCAGCCCCGTATGAATACAGGATCGCCGGCCTCGAAGCCCAATTGAAGTTGGCACAGATCAATCTGGAACGCGCGCAAGAGCTTAAACGGGGTGATTTCGCAGCACAGGTCACAATTGACCAGTACACGGCGGAAGTCGGCAGTCTGCAAAGCGAGCTGAATGATGCCCGGTATGATTTGGACAAAACCGTGGTCACGGCGCCTGGCAATGGCTTTGCTATCGGAGTCAGCCTGGCTGTCGGCAAGCGTGTCAGTAACAGCAGTCAAAGCGGCGTGATTGCATTTGTCAATCAGGATCGCAGTAGACTGGTGCTGGGTATCAACCAGAACTTTGCACGGCATATCAGACCTGGTCAGTCGGCTGAAGTGACTTTCAAGATTCTTCCGGGAACAGTCTTTGCTGCCACCGTCGATAGCATCGCGCCGATAACCTCGGCCGGGCAGCTTGATCCCAGCGGCAATATTCCGATGGCACCAAGCGCGCAGGATGTGCCTCAGCCATTCGCCGTCGTATTGAAGCTGGAGGAAGATGCATTCAACGAAGCGGGCTTGAATCCACTGGATATCGCCAGAACGCCGGGCGGTGCGTTTGGTAATGGCGCTATTTATACAGAATCGTCACAAATGTCACACATCATTCGCAAGGTTATGCTGCGCATGACCGCTTGGTTAAATTACATTTTTGCTGCTTAAGCATCACTAAGCAGACGGCAGACTGAACTGAAGCAACACGTTATGAGAAAAATCAACTCGGTATTGGCAATCTCGTTCTGGGCACTGTGCTTCTATTCATCTTTGCGAGCGGCGGAAGAATGTGATCCTTTCGAAACAAGGCTAGCAACCGGAGAATGTGTGCAGTGTCCTGAAAATCCACGTTGTCCTGGCAATCCGCGTGGTGTTGCCGATCCCCGTGGTGTCGCCGATCCCCGAGGTGTTGCCGATCCACGAGGTCCGGCCGATCCACGCGGCCCCGGTGGACCTGGACCCCGTTGATGGTTTTCGATTAAGTCCCGCGCGACACTGCGGATTAAGCGTAAAGTCTTTTTGTTTCTGTAATCGTAGGAAACAGGCGCTAGTAACTCGAGTGAAAAACAATTTGAGAATGCAAGATAAAGGGGGCGCCCTAAATCTGTGTTCAACTGCGGAATCGAGGATAATCCAGCGATGTTTTACAACCAAACGTCGAATGCAGACGCTTCGCGTTTTAGTACACCGCCACATATTCCCGAACATCGGCTTTGGTTTCGCGCCGAGTCCGGTATAACCAATCGCCGAGCAAATCAGGAACAATTCAGGAACAAATCAGGGTCGGGAACAAATCAGGGTCGGAGAGTAATTAACGCTATAATTAAAGCATAATGTCTCCGACCCTGTTTTTATGTCAAAAAAATAGGCGATAGAACTATGCGTATTGCATTACTGTCAGGAAATCGTCTCTCGTTGCCGGTTGCAGCCAGCGCTAACGTCATCCTGTTTGTCCTGCTGGCGCTATTTCAGCTACAGCTAGCGCACGCAGAAAGTCGCTCGCTCGACCAAGTCAATCTGGCATCCTCGGACGACACGCCGACTGCCGTTTCACCCCCAAAACGACCTACCGAGATCACTGTAGGCGCCTATCTGATCGGACTGAGCCGAGTGTCTCCGCCTTCTGAGGCCTTTCCAAGCTTCGAGGTGGAAATGTTCGTCGATTTGTCCTGGCGCGACCATCGCTTAGCTTTTGCCTCACCAACAGGCCAACCCATGGTCTTCCTGGAGGAGGAAGCAGAAGAGAAATTGAGTGAAATCTGGTCGCCCGATATCGAAATCCAGCATGAAGTGGAACAACGCACCACAGACAGTATCGAGCTCATGATCTTTCCAGATGGCACTGTCCAATACGAGGAAAGTTTTGGCGCTGTTGTCAATGCCAGGCTGGATCTTCGCCGATTCCCGTTCGACAAGCAAACCTTCGATCTGGAGATTCAATCCTTCGTCTGGGATCAGAATGAACTAAAACTCATTGTCAACGAACAGCTTCTGGGAATGGACACCGACTTTTACACGCCTGAGTGGACGGTAACGGGCATAGAAGCCTTGCTAAGCCAGCGTAGCGAGATTCGTGATGAAAACGCCTTTTCCACGTTTACCTTTCGTATCCACGCCACCCGCCATGGTGGCCACTATCTACTGCGTATCCTGATGCCCTTGATGTTCGTCATGGTACTTGCCTGGAGTTTATTGTGGGCTGATCCCATCGATCGCGTGCGCATAGGATTCATTGCTCTGCTTACCGTGGTAGCTACCCACACGGTGATCAGTAGGAGTCTGCCCAGACTTCATTACCCAACATTCAGCGATATCCTGCTGACGATATGCTATTTTTACGCAGCCGTTCTTGTTGTCGAGAGTATCTGGGTAAATCGCGTGGCGCTCAAGTCAACGGAGCGCGCTAGCGAGATCGACCGGAAAATGCGTTGGATCCTGCCGCTGGGTACGTCAGTGGTTCTTGTGATATCGATATTGATTCTCTGGATATAGTATCCGTAAAACGAAAAAAGGGGCGGCACCACTGCTGTCCCACATAATCGTCATCCCGGCATGTTTTTGGGCCGGGATCCAGTGACTTAAGACGCTGGATGCCTGCCTCCGCAGGCACGACGTGCATTTTACCGATTTCAGTTCGCCTCCAAAGCTGGCATTAATTCTCACTTGAATTCCAAGTCCATTCCTACCACATTACTCGGAAATGCGAGGATATTCGCATTAAATGCGAAAGTGAAAATTTTTTGTGGGACAGCAATGGGGTCGGCACCTTTTCGCCCCTTCTTTAAAATACCTGAGACCGGTAGATTACGAAGCAAAGCGTGCCAGTAATTAAACTGTCCGTTTTATTAGGGGAACCTCAGAAGCGTGGGTATTATACTTGACCCCTATTGCTTTGATCTACGACCATCTGAGGCAGGCAGGAATTCCCTGGTCGGTCTATGCCAGCGAGAAGCTGACCTCCAACGTCGGCTTCGCTCTGGAGAAGTTCAGCCTCCTCTTGAAGCCGGAGCCGCATCCTGGCCCTTACAGAAAGGAGCCCTATTTTAAGGACATAAAGGATTTCCAAAATGATCTGATGAATGGCGAGCTGCCGGCATACGCCTTCCTCGAGCCCATATTCCTCAGCATGAAGAAGGAAGGAGGAAACGACCAGCATCCCCAGTATATGGGCACTCTCGACATCGATCTGGGTGAATACCTCATCGCCGCGGTCTATGAAGCGCTGCGAAACAGCAGCTACTGGGAAAAGAGCCTGTTTGTCGTACTCTATGATGAACACGGCGGCAATTACGACCACATTCCCCCGCCGGCAGATGTCGTCAATCCCGATGGGAAGATCTCCGAGACGCCCGCGTTCGATTTCACCCGGCTCGGTGTTCGCGTACCGGCAGTTCTCATTTCCCCCTGGCTGGAAAAAGGGAAGATCGACAGCACCACATACGACCATACCTCCGTAACTGCATCCATCAAGGAGATCTTCGGTCTCCCCGAATTCCTGACCAAGCGCGATGAGGCGGCGCGTCATTTCGGTGCGCCCGATTACTATTTGCACACAATGCGAACCGATGCACCAAGGACGTTACCGGTTCCCGGCGATCGAGAGACCTACGAGGAATATCGTGATCTCTGGTTCGGGACCAAGCCGTTCGAGGAGCTGTCCGAAGAAGTACGCAAGCAGCTCGAATCGATGGAGGGGGCCGAGCTTAACGACTATCAGAGGCAGCTCCTCGAGTTCATTAAGGAGGACACCGCCTATCCTCAGGGCTCCGAGGGTACGCCCCATCCCAAGGATCTTATCGACAAGGCGCTCGAGGCGGGAGGCCGCCTCAAGCAAGGTGACGCTGCCCAGCTACTCCATAAGATCTTCGGATCCGGCAACGACTCGTAACCGGGCCGAGCGGAAGCCGCGAACAAATCAGCGTTTCCCTAACGACCGAGTTGGCCGGAGTTTCGCCGCCTACCTTATGAGCAGGCTGGCCACGTGTTTACCCTGGCGTTGCTCCATCAATGCAGGCGTAGTTAAAAAGGAAAAAGACTTCATCAATAAAAGCGACGACATCATCAAAACAGCGAACTGGGTAAAGCAGCATGCTCATTCACTTCGCGAGCTGGCATTTGTGTTTTTTACGCTCGCATTGTTTACAGGTCTCATCTGGATATCAGGCAAAGACGTAGAGCCTGTCATCTTCGTGATGGGGTCGATCAGCACGCTGTTATTCGCCAGCCCCGCTTTGGCCCGATATGTAATGCCGGATCGAAAGCCGGTTAGACACATGAGCTATGATGAGATCCTGGAATTTATAACAACTTCGGATGCCAAACTTGACTGGAAATGGATAGAGACGAACTGGGCAGAAGAGGCCTTTCTAAAAGAAGATCCCCGCTTGCGTATCAGGGTTCGACTGGATGATGCCGGGATGCAAGATAAAGGTCTCAATGAATCATGGGTAATCACGAAGGCGGACCAGACGGTAAACAGCTACTGGTATGATCTTTCTTATGATGCAGCATTGATTGACAGGTTTCTGCTCGTGTCTGTCGATGGCGGGCTGGCTGAACTGCCGATGCCTGATCCGGATACACTTGAGGTAGATCCACTCAATTTTAAAGTGGCGCAGATCTTTGACGAACACAATACGCTGGAAGCTTATATGAATAATGCCGGAATGAGCGTTAAAATTGACAAGTGAAAGAAAAAGCGAATCATTTGTAATGGGTCGCCGTGAACCTCTTTATGGTGAAAGACCCCCAGTTAAATCGCACTTGTTTACGCGGCGTTTGGTTCACCTTGGCCAGTTGTTGGCGTAATGCCAGGATCTCGAGGTGTAAGAGGGCTCGGCTCTGGAACAGACAGAGCAGGATGGGGAGGGCGATAGTTCTGATACAGGGACCATACGATAGCCGTGGTAAAAAAGTCCATGTAGTCAATAAGTACGATGTTTTTAGTAGGCACAGCGCCAGAATTCAGAAAAATACAGTGGTGACAGCGGGCTCGATACCCGTGTGTGCGTCGGTCCAATGCCATTGGGTTCTAGAAATAGAGTCGTTTATTCTTCTTACACTCAACAAGCGTATTCTTGCAGCTGAAGGTTGCACAGCGCCGCATGTTAGAGATTGAATACGTACTATTCAATTTTTTGCTGATCTGCTGAAAAATGCACCCCACCTGATTGTTGAGTTTTTCAAAAGAATTGACCCAAGCGGACGTTTATGGGTTTATGTCAATGTTACAATTATCATGATCCTGGGGCTGTGTGAGGCGTTGTTGTGGCTGGATTTCTACTAAATATTTATAGGTTATTCACTGCAGTGTGGCATGGTGTGAAAGAAGATGAAACTTTTCGCATTCTGCTTGTATTGATGCTGACATTTCTGGTCGGTGGAACTTACTTTTACTGGAGTGAAGAAGGTTGGAGCGTCATTGATGCGTTTCATTTTTCTGTGATGACAATGTCGACAGTCGGTCACGGGGAACTGGCTCCAACATCTGATCTATCAAAAATATTCACAGCTGTTTATTCGATTCTCAGTATCGGCGTATTTGTCGCAGTAACGGCCAAGCTTGTGATAATTATCGTGTCACATAAAAAACACAGGAAGTCATAAAATACCTTCCGACCATTTGTAATGTGACTTTCAATGAAAAAAGGTGACGGAAGGATTATATTTCGACCAGTTGTGGAAGTTGGTTAAGTAATAATCCCTCCGGCACCTTTTCCTGAAGTAATAATCCCTCCGGCACCTTTTACCTGTTACCTTTTACCTGGGATGGTCTGTTTATGTTTGGCCTTGATCTCAAAGTGATCAACGTTACCAAAGGCGCGATCTGGGCACGCGAAGCGGTCATTGGAGGTGAAGCCGCGCCGGCTTCGATGGATCCACGGGCGATGGTGAAACCAGGGGAACCATTACCAGAGGAGATTGTATTTCCAACCCCACGTCTGCCACGCGAAAAGCAACAGGAACAATTCCTGCGCGACCTGGAGATTGATCCCAAGCTTTACTATCCACCAGGTGTCTATCGAAAACCGAGAGTCAAGTGGCCAGGTGTGAAGCTTGATGTTCGCAAAATGCTAAAGGCTAAAGGCATCGATCCTGACGATTACAAGTTCAAGAAGTGAAACATCCGGTGCGGCCCGCTTGCGGCTGCACCGGTTAACCAGGAGCATTAAGATATGATAGATCAGGATAGACCCATTCTGGCACCTGCACCACGCACAGAAGACATCGAGATTCCCGGTCGGGAAGCGATTCCCGTGACGCTGCTTACGGGGTTTCTTGGTTCGGGCAAAACAACCTTGCTCAATCGCATACTGTCAGGTGATCATGAACTGCGCGTCGGCGTTCTTGTTAATGATTTCGGCGCGATTAATATTGATTCTGAACTGATCGAAGGCGTTGAGGAAAACACCATCAACCTGTCCAATGGCTGTATCTGCTGTGAGATTCGTGATGATCTTGTGCAGTCACTGGAGGAATTGCTGGGACGTGCCGACCAGATCGATTACGTGATCGTCGAGGCCAGCGGCGTTTCCGACCCGGAAGGGATCGTGATGACCTTTTTAGATCGGCGATACAAGAAGCTTCTTCGGCTCGACAGCATTACCTGCATCGTCGACGCGGAAGCTGTCTTTTCGCAAGCCGATGATGAAGCCATCACCGGCCTTAAGCTACGGCAGATAGGGTTTGCGGATATGGTGGTTCTCAATAAAGTGGATACAGTTAGTCCAGCACATGTTGAAGTGGTTCACGAATGGATCGATGCTCACTTTAACCGTGTGAGAGTAATTGAGGCCACGCATTGCGAGGTACCTTACGAAATCCTTCTGTCGGTTGGCCGATTCGATGCGGAGCGTTCGCTATCCGAAAATAAAGAGCACGAGGCCTGTGAAACTCATGAATGTGGGCATCACGCGCATGGCCACTCACATTCTCACGAGAACGTGCGCGCGGGTGATGTCTTTGAGACGTGGTCTTTCGAAACCGATAAACCAATTTGCGCAGAGACCCTTGAAGAGGTCGTGCGCCGTAGACTCCCGGCTTCCGTCTTCAGATGCAAGGGCATCTTCTGGGATGAAGCGACCCCAAAATATAGACAGACCATCCAGGCTGTTGGAAGACGGACAGAAGTCAAGCGTCTCGACGAGTGGGGTGATCGAGCAAGAACATCGCGGATTGTAGCCATTGGTCGCAAGATTAATGCAGCAGAACTGGAAGATATTTTCGGAACTGAAATGGCCAGCGTTTGACCCCACGTATTCTCAGAGCGATAACAATAGTGAACGTGTGTGTATCCTGTGTTATTTTTTGGTGAGTAACCGCAGCCGTAGTTTAAGCAGGCGGTCCTGTTTGGCTTTTGACTGCGGACTGAAGTCGGTGTATTCCCAGGCCAGGTAGCCCATGAACAATTGCGCGCGCATGTCGGCTTCGTCGCCCTTGAATCCCAGTTCATTAAAAATTTCGCGGATAAAATTCAGCCGTATTTTATAGACACGGTTGAAGGTCTCCCTGGCGGCAGGATCGGTTTGAGACCAGATGAAAACGGCAGCTTCGAAGCGGTTCAATTCAAAATCACGCACGGTGCGCATGATATTTTCCAGGCGCTGTACCGCCGGGCCCTCGGCCAGAGCCTTGTTGGATGTGACAACCTCTGTGTACTCATGAGCCCAGTATTCAAGCATGTGATTGAGCAGATCCCGCCGGTCCTTGAAGTGCCAATAAAAGCCGCTCCTGGCTACGCCCAGCTGCCGGGACAGTTGATCGACGCGCACGCTATCGATGCCTGCGCGTTCCAACGCCGTCAGCGCGCACGCGAGCCACTCACTCTTGCTGATGCGCTTCTGTTTTTTCTGATTCACAAGATGTCACTCAATCGGTCTGATTTTAATATAGACGCAAGCCCGTAAAATAAATATACTGTTCTGTACACAAATGTACAGTAGTTTGTATTGTATTTATCTGGAGTGAGGTAATCATGAATAATTACGGACTATCAAAGACGTGTACCAGGCTTGTCGGTACAGCAGCAATCGCTATGTTTACGATGGCAAGCATGATCATGAATAACGCTGCATATGCGGCTAGTGCCAAGGACAATGTTCCAAGCGGCCGAACGCCGGTAAAAATAGTCGATGGCCAGTACCCGGCCAGTTATTTCCCCAATACCGAGCTGCTCGGTGCCGATGAAATGCGTATCACCGCACTCGGTACCGGCATGCCGAACCAGACACGGGCGGCTGTATCCATCTCTTACCTGGTCGAACTGGGCAACGGCGACAAGTTTATTTTCGATATCGGTTCGGGCGCGATGTCCAATCTGTTCTCGCTACGTCCCGATTTTTCCAAGCTGGACAAGGTGTTCGCCAGCCACCTGCACGTCGATCACGTCGGCGATTTCATGGGGTTGCACATCGGCGGCTGGCTATCGGGACGCTATAATCCGATTCATCTGTACGGCCCAACCGGTTCTACACCAGAGCTGGGTACGAAGGCGTTCGTCGAAGGTATGCAGAAGGGGTACGCCTGGGATCTCGCTACCCGCAGCGGCGCGCTGCCTGACAAAGGTGCACAGGTCGTCGTGCACGAGTTCGATTACAAGCAGGAAAACGAAGTGGTCTACCAGCAGAACGGCGTGACGATCCGCTCCTGGCCGGCCATTCACAGCCTCGACGGCTCGGTGAGCTACGGTCTCGAATGGAAAGGTCTCAAGTACGTGTTCGGTGGTGATACCTATCCGAACAGATGGTACACGGAATACGCGAAGAACGCGGATGTCGCCTCGCATGAGTGCTTCCTGCCACCGAAGGCACTGGCTGAATATTTCGGCTGGGACCTGGGACAGGCAACCTATGTATCGACACGTATCCATACCGAACCGCAGGCTTTCGGCAAAGTCATGTCCGCGGTCAAACCACGCCTGGCCGTTGGCTATCACTCGGTGCAGTCGCCGGGGAATAACGCCGCGATCACGGATGGCGTGCGCAAGACCTACGACGGCCCGCTGGCACTGGCGCGCGACCTGATGGTGATCAATGTGACCAAGGAAATCATCAAGGTGCGTATGGCAACGGTAGATGAATATGTGTTACCACCGGATGTGACCCAGGCATACAAGGATGCGCCGCGATCAGACAAGAAGCATCCGTCCAAGTGGACAATGGACGGTAAGTGGAAAGGCTATACGCCACCACCGATGCCGAAGAAATAGCCTGCCGTACTAGTGAATACTGATGAGTAATTAGAATGAAGCGTAGAGATTTGCTTATAGCCCTCGGATCGGCGCCATTGGTATCGACGGTGTCGACGAAAGCGCAGGCCGTGACTCTCGTGTAAAAAGTTTAGGAGATTAACTGTATGAACAAAATTGCTTATTTTACGGTGAGTGTCGCCGTGCTTTTCTTAACAAACTATTCTGTCGCCATGGCGGCAGCATCGGCGGTTACTATCAACTACGGTAAGGTGACCAGTGTTCAAACCGTGGAAAAGGAAGCGTCACACGCAGGCGGAGCACTGGCAGGCGGATTACTCGCAGCGGGACTGGCGGGTCCACGTCACCGCGGATTGAAGATCGCAGGCTCAGCCGCCGCCGGCGCGGCTATTCAGGGCGCAGCAACCTCGGGGTCGACTACTCAGATTACCGTCAAGCTGGTCGAGGGTGGTCAGGTCAACATCACCACCGAGCAGCAGGATTTCAGGGAAGGGGATTGCGTCATGGTCGAGCAGGGCGAACACGCCAATATCCGTCGCGCCAGCAGCTACCATTGCGAACAGGGTGAGAAGACCAAGAAAAGCGAACCGACAGTACAACATAAGGCAAACGCAGACTATTGCCAGAAGGCCAAGAGCCAACTGGCAAAAGCTGAAACCGATGAGGCTATCGAGAATGCCGTGAAAAAAGTCAGGGTGCTGTGTGAAGACTAGATTCGATAGCTGATCGACGGCATTGAACGTACGTTATTTCATTAGAACATTTCCGGTGCTGGCTGTTTGCATTGCCGGCGTTTCCGCTGCGAATGCCGAAGCAGCATCATCTGACTGGGACTTCAGCGCGATTGTCGGCTGGGCGTGGCGTGACATCGACGGTACCCTGTTCAGTCTTTCACCACCACTCTCTGGTGCAGCGACCGCCGATTCACTGGGACTTGGAAATTCCAGTGAGCCGGACGCCGCGATTGGGGTACGCTGGAAACGCCTTGATTTGAAGTTCGTATACCTGCCGTCCCGGTTCACGGGGGATGGCGTACTGGTGCAGGCGCTGGATTTTGGTTCGGGACCCGTGATCGGAACCACGACGCCGATCAGCAGTGATATAAAAGTGACGATGCAACTCGCCAATATCGAATACCTGGTGTTGAAGCGAACCGACATGGATCTAGGTGTCGGTGTCGGTATCGGGCAGGTTGATCTAGACATCACAATGACACCGCAGGCCGGTAACAATGTCGATATCAGCGGTGATGTGCCGTTCGGCTATCTCTCCGGCACCTTCCTCAAGCGTTGGGGGAAATTCGCACTCAACCTCGGCCTGCAGGGACTGAGTGTGTCGAGTAGCAGCACCAGCGTAGCCTACAAGTCGCTGAACATCGCTGGTGCGTACCGTTTCTGGCAACGCGAGAAGCTGGGTTTTGATATGCTAGCGGGCTACCGCTACGTGGATTTTGACTACCAGTTTGACGATAACAATTCAGGCGCGCGCAGCGCGACGAACTTAGAACTGACCGGCCCCTATGTGGGCGTGAGAGCGGCATGGTGACTGCTGCAGATCATTTAGCAACCGCTTGCGTGATCAAATTAAGTACAGTCGGTCTGAATCAATCATCTTCTGACGTCAATTAATATAGACAGTGGAGTAATCCTGATGAATTATGGTACAGGTTTTTTTTCATTGCACTACCTTGCAAAACCGATGCGCCTGCTAACGGGTGTCATTGCCGTGGCGGTATTGACGATTCAGCCTGCGGTCGACAGCCATGCCTTCGGTCCGGGGCCGGATCGAGGGCCCGATCCCGGTATTGACCGTGGTCCGGATCTCGGTCCCGATCCCGGTCCCGACCCGGGGCCCGGACCTGGTCGCGGCCCCGATCCAGGACCCGACCTGGATCCGGATCCTGGCCCGGACCGCGGGCCCGGTCGCCGCGGTGGGCCCGATCTCGCGCCCGAACCCGGTCCGGAAATCGGCCCTGATATCGGTCCGGGGCGCTGATAGTTACAGAAGGTGCCCGCAAGACCGCGCTGGATGTCGTTAAAAAGCTGGAACATACCGCCAAGGATTATGCAAAGGCTGAAGGTAAAGATGAGAAAGATTTACTCAAGCTTATCCAGCAGTATGGCACCACTACTGCTGATCTGCAGAATAACATGGATGCTTCGTACCAGAATCGCATTCAATTCCAGCAGGAGATGCTGGCGCTGCGGTTTCAACTCAAGGACAAATTGACTCGTGAACAGTGGGACACGGTTTTTTCTCAATACAATGCCACTAAGTAATCTGCAGGATTCTCTTAGCCGCGAAATATGCAAAGCGCGCAAAGGGTTTATTCCGTTGTAAACTAAAAAATCTTCAGCTATTTTCGCGCCCTTTGCGTTTTTTCCGGCTAATCAATTGTCGAGTACTAAATTGCGTTCACTAACTTTTTTCATAATACTCATTGCTGCTTCTGTTACTGCACAGGCAGACTGGATAAACCTGACCGGTGCGGAGACCTCGCCCAATATCGCTGAAATTTATGTCATGGACGACCACGTCAAGGTCAAGCTGGAAGTCTATGTCGGCGACCTACAGACCTTCGAGCAGCTGATTCCGGACGACTGGATCGAGGACCAGGAAACAAAACGTGCACCACTCGAGGAAAGACTCAGGAATTTCGCCAACAACAGGTTGAAGTTCATTATCGATGATGGAACAGTGTTACCGGCCGACCTGGTGCTGGTCGAGCCAAGGATGCGCGTCGACCGGCGCTCGCCGTTCGCCGGCATGATCAACCCCTTTACCCGCCAGCGTGTTCCCGAAGCACCGGCCGACAAACGCGTGCTCTATGCCGAGATCATTTATCCGTTTAGTGGCAAACCGGAGCGCATTACCATGGTGCCGCCGCTGGATGAGGAGGGCAGGGCTGAGGTGACGCTTGGTTTTATCGCCTATCACAAGTCGGTTCCGATCATCGACTTTCGTTACCTCGGTGCACCGGCCAAGCTGAACCTGGATTGGTCGGATCCCTGGTATTCGAAATTCGACAACCCCAATCTGAAGCGTCATCACAAATCGGCGTTGATGTCATTTCTGTACGTCGAACCCCATGAAGTCCGCCATGAGGTTCTGATCCGTGTCAAGGATCTTGAGGAATGGATGGATCTAGGGCTGCGCGGCACTGAATACATCGAAATTGATGAGCTCGAAGATCTGAAACAGAGGATCGGTACGTTTTTGTTGTCAAAAAACCGAGTCAAGGTCGATGGTGAGGCGCTCAATCCAATTCTGGATCGCAGTAACTATGTCTCCGTCGGCATCACAGGTATCCAGATACTCGAGCAACCGCAAAGACTGGAAATATCCACTGCGATCGTTGGCGTGATCATCGCCTATCTGACCGAAGGGATGCCACAACAGGTGAGCGTGGACTGGGAACTGTTTACCGAGCAGGTACAGAAAGTGCCCGCAACCGCCACGGATCCGGCCGGACCCTTGCCAACGTTCCTGACCCCCGACGACAATGTTCATAGCTGGACCAATTTTCTGAAGAACTACACGCCGCCAACGGTGGCTCAGGTAGCGGTAAAGGATACGGTCAACAAGCTGTCGATACCGATGGGCAGTGTTGTAGGATTGATCGTTATCATTTTCGCGTTATGGTGGTTCAGGCGCCGCCGCCAGCAGCAACAGACATACAGGATGCCGCTGTTGACGGCTATCGCCGGCTTGCTGATAGCGGTGATGACATTCCCTTATGCGCAGCTATCGTTTAATCGGCCGACGGCATTGATCAGGGAGTTGTCGGAGGATGAATCTAAACTGATCACGCACAGCCTGTTGACAAACGTATACCGCGCGTTCGATTTCCGCGACGAGTCGGATGTATACGACAAGCTGGCGTTGAGCGTGCAGGGCGATCTGCTGGAAGAAATCTATTTACAGAACCGAAAATCCTTTGCCGTAAAGAAAGCCGGCGGGGCCCAGGCGCGGGTGAAAGAAATCGAAATACTAGAAGCCGGACCAGACTCGATATCAGCTGATGGCGATGGTTTTTCTGTGAAGGCAAAATGGACCGCACAGGGTTCGGTGGGTCACTGGGGCCATGTCCATATACGAAAAAACTATTATGATGCTATGGTCAATGTTGAGGCTATCGACGGCAACTGGAAAATAACCAGCCTGGAACTACTGGAAGAGAAACGCCTTGATCCATACGCAAAACCCGATACGTCAGAAAACAAGACCTGATATCGTGCTGCCAACTTACCCAGGCAAGAAAAAGTGATTGATATCGAGGCCCTCGAGTTTCACTACCCACAGGGTGAATTCAGCCTGTCTATTCCTCACATGGTCGTGGCGCAGGGTGAGAAAGTCGCTGTGATTGGACCCAGCGGGTCCGGTAAGACAACCTTGTTGAACCTGATTGCCGGTATCAGCAAACCACATCAGGGAAAGGTGGCTGTAGCGGATCAGACTGTCAGCAGCTTGAGCGACGCCAAAAGGCGGGATTTCAGGATCACCCGCATCGGCTTTGTATTTCAGGACTTCGAGCTGCTCGACTATCTAAACGTACTGGATAATATTCTGCATCCCTATCGCATTACCCATGCGCTTAACTTGAACAGCGAGGTACCGCAACGTGCAATCGCTCTCGCCGACGAACTCGGGATTGGCGACAAGCTGAAACGTTTCAGCGCCGAACTGTCACAGGGGGAAAAACAGCGTGCTGCGATCTGTAGGGCACTGCTACCACAACCACAGTTGATATTGGCCGACGAACCCACGGGTAACCTGGACCCGCGTAACAAGGGTCGGATTCTTGACCTGCTGTTCGAGAATGTCGCGTCATCCAATGCGACCCTGCTGGCTGTCACCCACGATCACGAGCTGTTACCGCGGTTCGACCGTGTGATCGACTTTCTGGATTTCCGCAATGAGGCCGTTGCGTGACCAGTAGTTTTTATATTGCCTGGCACTATGTCATCTTCAATAGAGTGCGCAGCGTTACATTGGTCGCCTGCATCACCCTGATCGCTTTTCTGCCCTTCGCACTGCAACTGTTACTGGCAGAAAGCCAGCAGCTGTTGCAGTCGCGCGCCACCTCGACACCCTTACTGCTCGGCGCCAGAGGCTCGGCGCTCGACTTGGTCATGAACAGTCTCTATTTTGATGATGAAGTGCCTGAGCGTATTTCCATGCTGGCTGCTGACGAAATTGCCGATACCGGACTGGGCTATGCGATACCGTTGTATGTACGTTTTTTGGCGCGCAACTATCCGATTGTCGCTACCAGCATCGATTATTTCGATTTTCGTGGCCTGGCTATCGCCGACGGACGCATGTTCACATTGCTGGGCGAGAGTGTCATCGGTGCTGATGTGGCCGAGGACTACGGCCTGGCACCCGGTGACAGTATAGTTTCTTCGCCGGAAACACTGTTTGATCTGGCCGGTATTTATCCATTGAAGATGACGATCACCGGTGTACTCGAACGCAGCCACACGCCGGATGATCGGGCCGTGTTTGTTGATTTGAAGACCGCCTGGGTGATCGAAGGCCTGGGGCATGGACATGAGGACCTGGGCAAGACCAATGACAGTAGCGTAATACTGAAGCGCACTGAAGACAAGGTTATCGCGAATGCAAAATTATTGCAGTACACCCAGATAACCACAGACAATATAGACAGTTTTCACTTTCACGGTGATGCATCCGTTTATCCGGTCACGGCGGTGCTGGCAGTCCCCCATGATGCCAAGTCAGCCACCCTGCTGCGCGGCCGATATTTGGATAACACGCAATACCACATCGTCCGCCCTACAGAAGTGATCGAAGGCCTGCTGGAGAGTATCTTTCGCATCAAGACTGTGATCGATTCGGTGATAGCCATCGTGGGTCTTGCCACGGTGCTGGCCATCATCCTTGTGTTCGCGCTTTCGGTGCGCCTGCGTCAGCGAGAGCTGTCGACCATCTTCAAGCTCGGTTGCAGCCGCATGACAGCGGTGAAACTGATTGCAGCTGAAATCGCTTTTATCGTGCTGGCGAGCAGTGTCATCAGTACAGGATTGTTGGCGATCATTGGCGCCAACGCAGAGACACTGGTTAGAATGCTGATATTTAGATAGAGCCTACCTGAGAAATTGATTGCTATGAATCCGGGATCACGTGTATTAAACATTGCGCTATTGTTGCTTGTCAGTTTTATTGCAGGTAGCGCTGAGCGGTTAACGGTCTATACGGTTAATTACCCGCTTGCCTATTTTGCCCAACGCATCGGCGGTGAACATATCAACGTGGTGTTTCCGGTGCCCGCCGGTGTCGATCCGGCGTTCTGGCAGCCTGATGTCAGAGACATCACAGCATTCCAGCAGGCTGACCTGGTTCTGCTGAATGGCGCGCGCTATGCTAAATGGATCGAGCGAGCCAGTTTGCCGCGACGCAGGCTGGTGGACACGTCCGCAGCTTTTCGGGATGCGTATATCAATGTCAGCGAAACGGTCGCCCATCAGCACGGCCCGGGCGGCGTACATTCACACGCCGGCACAGCATTCACCACCTGGCTGGATTTCAGCCAGGCGATCGAACAGGCCAGGGCAATTAAACTGGCATTAGAAAAGATGCTGCCGCAATATTCGGACGTTTTCACACGGAACTTCAGTTCCCTTGAACGGGAGCTCGGCAGCCTCGATCAACGCATCATGGCTATTGTGTCACAAGACCGTGACAAGGTTTTCGTGGCTTCCCATCCGGTTTATCAGTATCTCACCCGGCGCTATAACATCAACCTTGAAACTGTCATGTGGGAACCCGAAGTTGTACCCGACCAGGCGCAATGGCAATCGATGCAACAACTATTGCGTTCACATAAGGCCAAGTGGATGATCTGGGAAGGCGAGCCTCATGACCAATCGGTCAAGCGGCTCAATGCCTCTGGTATCAACAGCCTGGTATTTGATCCCGGCGCAAATGCACCTGAAAAGGGTGATTTTATCTCGTTGATGAACCGCAATATCATGGAACTGGAAAAAGCGTATCGCGAGTAGTCGTGAACAAATACGCAGACCCGTTACAGAACATGGCAAACCCACCGAAATCCGGGTTGTCGGTGCGGTTCATGACGTCGATAAAATCAACAGTGCCGAGCAGAACTTTACCCTCAACTTCTACGCCTTGTTTCGCTGGATGGATCCGAGCCTGGCGCATGCCGGACCCGGTAGCGATATACGCGGCGGTTCTGTCAAGTTGACAAAACCCACCTATTTTTGAGTTCTGGGGACACAATACTTAATTCAAGCAAATCAGCTATCACTTTCAACAGGTGTTGGCCCTGGTTTTTTCTTTTTCAGCGTCCTGTTTAAAAGCTGTTCCGCTTTCTCTATAAAGCTTTCGGCACCTAATGCCTACCCGTTCTTTCCAGCTGTCCAATTGAATCAGTTGACCCATACTGCGCTTCCTGCAAATATGACTTCCCCAGAGAATTCCAATTAAGTGTTGTGTCCCCAGAATTATTCCCAGAATTATTCCACCAGGCGGCGTAATGTCCGATAATACGAAAGCTCGAACGATAGCGCTTTTTGATCAGCTTCTGCCAATATCATGAATGTAACTGATGCCTTGCGACTAAGAAAATCTGTACGCGTCTTTCTCGATAAAGCGGTCGAGGAAGAGAAGATAGAGGCCATTCTTTCAGCAGCACGTCATGCACCATCCGGTGCAAATACCCAACCCTGGCAGGTGGCCGTCGTCGCCGGCGAGTCCAAGCAGAAACTGCAGTCGCGGCTGGAAAGTGCTTTCCGTAACGGAGACAAGGGTAAAGCGGATTACGTCTACTACCCGGAACAGTGGATAGAGCCTTACAAATCGCGACGCATCGACTGCGGCATGCAACTGTACGCGGCGTTAAACATTGCCCGCGAGGACAAGCAACGACGTCTGGAACAGTGGGTCGCCAATTACCGCGCCTTTGATGCACCTGTCTTGTTGCTATTTTTCCTGGACAAGCGTATGCAGACGGGTTCGTTCATGGATTATGGAATGTTTTTGCAGTCGATTATGCTGGTAGCCCTCGAGCAGGGTATGGCTACCTGCCCGCAAGCTGCGTTTGCGGATTATGCCGAGATTGTCAAATCCACTCTGGGCTACCCTGAAGATAGTGTTTTGCTCTGTGGCATGTCGTTGGGCTATGAGGACAGGTCGGCACCGGTTAACAACTATCGCACGCCGCGTGCCGACGTGGATACATTTACGCGTTATTTCAAATAGTCAACGCGTCTGCTACCGGGCCCCGGCTGGCGATCAATGCAGCCAGGAAACGGGTCCTTTCTCCGCCGCTGACAGCACGGTGATCAAAGCTCAATGATAACGGGCTGATACGATGCACGACGGGTCCCTCGTCGGTTGCAACCAATAAACAAAGAACCAGCCAATCCCCGGCCATTCCGTCCGATTTGACACCGGCGCCGTTTCTAACGCAAGTGTCTTAACAGTCCGGATCCGCCAGTCACGATTAAATACGCGGCGACGACGTAGTTCAGAATTTTCGGGTAGATCAGAACCAGCACGCCAGCTGTAAGGGCTGCAATCGGTTCTACAGGTAGATTGTTCACAGTCTTCTCCCCATCGTCAATTTTTCAAAAAAAACCTCCGGCAAACCCCCCCACGCTCTTTGCAAGAAGCGCCTCAAGCAAGAATAAAGTATCACAGATAGCAGAAGGGGCGTTTTGACCCAGATCAAAGTATCTCGGTAGCCCCCGATGATAGCAGATTGATAAAGCTGCGGTTTAATCCCTACTTCAAGTCTTATAAAGGGGTTGGAGGACAGAATCCGGTGTTTTTTCTGTTTTCTGCCTGGTCGCTAAAAAGGCATGGAATGTGGCAAGCAGGGCCTTGGGCTCCCAGGCGCTGACCTGCCGGCTGTACAGTGCAGTATTCAGAGCCAAGATCTGATCGCGCAACGCGGGTGGGCTGAGATCGGCAATATCTGCGAGGCTGGTTATGGTCTGTGCCGGCCAGCGTACCCTGGCCCATTTTAGCAATGCGTCCTTGGTGTCGTCAGCATCACCGCCGTTGCAGGCTTTCTCCACAGACCGCGCCAGTGGCAGAATCGATGGTAACGGTGCCGGTTTGCGTACCGCCGCATGCGAACGCCGGCTGCGAAACTGCAGCAGGGTGGTTGTCAGCCAACCGAATGCCAATGCCAGGCTGACCCACGGCCAGAATCCCGGCTCGATAACCGTCCGATCCGCAGAAATTGGCGTTGCTGTTTGTTCGACTGGTTGATCGGATGCTTGACTATCCGCTTGCAGCATGTCCGCGGACGGTTGCAGCGGCGCCGTAGTCGCGATGCCGCTGGCCTCGATCACCGTTTCGGGCAGACGGGCATATTGCTGCTTGCCGGTTCGCGTATTCCACCAGGGTATGCTGATTTCAGGAATAACGTACCGGCCCGCCCGGGTCGGTATCATCGCTACCTTTATTTGTCGACTTCCAGTGATGCCGTCACGTTTGCGCAGGTTCTCTACGACGGCTTTGTCCGGGTACTGCTTGATGCCGCTGACATCGATAAATTCAGGATCGTTTAGCTGTTCGCCGGTGGTGCCAGTAGCCTTGATCGTCAGTGTGCGTGTTACCGGCTCGCCGGCTCGAAGCTGGGTAACTTCCTCCGACCATTCTTCATCAATCGTGACTTTCTCGGCTGGTAGCCAGGCATCGGCCGGAACGTTCGCCGGTCTGGGTTTGATCCTGACGCTGACGCTTTTTGAACGCAGTCTTTTTAGCGTGCCGGATTGCATGAATTGATCGAATAGCGAACTGGACCTGCGCCTGTCGGTGACACGGCCTTCAAACAATACCGGTTTGAAGGTCAAAGTACCGCTGTGTTGCGGATACACGGCAAAACGTAGTTCACTGACGTTGTAGGACACACCATTGATCATTTTCTGATAGTTGGCGACTTGGCCGAGTTTTTCGACAATGGCGTCCGCATCGCTGGTTTCCGGTTCGCTCAAGGTCGGTCGATTGATCGGTATGCTGGTCAGGAATCGGACCGTATAAATAATCTCGGATTGCACCCGTGCACTTTTCCGGTCTGTGCTGACTTCAAGGAAAAATGCGTCCTTGCCACTGCTGCCCTGCGTGTTGTTCGATGTCGACGATTTCACGGAAATCCGAATGGCCGGGCTGGAGTCCGCGCCGAAAGGCACCGGTGGAATCGTGAACACGCCGGCCCGCCTACTGATCAGCACCAGATCCCATGATTTTTTCAGGCTCCATGAGCCATTGATCGAACGCATGTTGGTGCTCTGACTACTGCTGAGAATTTCGAAGTCTTTCGACAAGACGCTGAAATCAGGGTCATCGTCGACGTTGCTGTCGGCTTCGAAGATCAAATGGAAGGATTCGTCTATCGATACCGGATTGTGGCTCAGCCGCGCGGTGATGTTGGCGGCGGCCAGTGCCTGCGAGCTGATGAGTAATAAAACGAATAAGCTTAGGTATTTCATAATCGTGTAGAAATGTTTTTCACCACAGAGGCACAAAGTACACAGAGTGTTTGTTTTTTTGTAGGAGTGGCTTCAGCCGCGAACGTTTCTCGAGGCAACACAAATCGCGACTGAAGCCGCTCCGCACGGTAACCTGACGGGATAGTATTCAAGATAAACAATCAGAAAAACCTCTGTGCCTCAGTGGTGAACAAATAATAGCCGCTACCACGGCTCTTTAGCCTCAGCCTGGTTCGGAATTTGCCGGTATTGGTATATGAACTTACGCCGCATCAGGCCGCCCGGATCATCCGGAATTCTTCGCAGCCATTGTTCCATGGCCTGCTCGCTTTCAACGGTTTCGGCATCTTCCTGTTCAATCGCTTCGTGCTGCTGCTGTGCCTCGAGCGCTTGCTCGGTGCTGTCCTGTTGCTGTTCAGGCTGCGGTACATCGGCCTGCTCCTGGTCCTGTTTCTCGGATTCCTGTTGATCCTGTTTTTCGTTGAGGTCCGTTAGCTGGTCCCGCTGATGTTCCTTAGCTTGTTGTTGATCACCGGTCTGATTACTCTGCGTTTGTTCCTTCGACTGCTGGTCCTGTTGCTGGTTCTGTGACGCATCCTGTTGTTGCTGTTGCTGTTCTTGCGACTGCTGTTGTTGCAGCGCTTGTTCGACCAATTCACGGTTAAAGCGTGCGTCCTCGTTGCTGGGATCGATAGTCAGGGCCTCGTCATAGGCCTTGATCGCTTCTTCAAAACTACCCAGTCTGGCGAGCACGTTACCCTTGTTGTAATAGTCCGTACTACTGCCAGGTGACGTCAGCAGCTCATTAGCCATGTCATAGTTACCAGCGCGGTAATGGGCGGCCGCCTTCCAGTCGGTGTTATTGAACAGCTCCGCCGCTTGATTTGCATTACCTTGATTGAACTCCCGCATCGCTTTCTGATCCTGTCTCAGCCAGAGGTAGTCAAGATCGACAGGGTCCAGCGCATAGGCTAGTTGAGGCGGTGGCAGCGTGAATAATACCAGGCAAATCAGCCAGCCCCGTCTCGGCCATAATGCGACTAACGGCAGGACCAGCAGCACCAACCAGGGGCCTTCTTCCTGCCAGATGTCAGCTGTGATATCGGTATCCTGTGCATCGGTTTTGACACGTTTGGATGTGAACAGCCCGGCCAGTTTCTCGATGTCACTGTCATCGGCCTGCATAGTGACGAACAGGCCACCACCTTTAAGCGCCGCCCGTTGTAGCTGGGCTGGATCGAGTCTCGGAATCACGATCGCACCCGCATCATTCGTCAGGAAGCCGCCGCTCAAGGGTATCGGGCTGCCTTCGGTTGTGCCGACGCCCATGACAGACAAGCGATGGCCATTGGCAGTCAGCGCGTTGATTGTGTCTTTGGCTGTATCCGCAATGCCGTCGGTAACCAGCAGCACATCACCGCGGTTGATGCCGGCTTGTTCCAGCAGCTCGGTGGACAGTTCGAGTGCGGCTGCCGCGTTGCTGCCCTGCGCGGGCATAAGTCCAGGTTCCAGCGCAGGTACCAGATTCGCGATGGTATTGTCATCATCCGTTAGCGGCGTTACCGTGAACGCGGTTGCCGCATAGACGATCAATGCTGTCTGGCCGCCTTTTCTCGCCTTGATCAGATCCAGCGCTTTCAGTTTGGCTCTTTCCAGGCGGGAGGGCTTGATGTCTGTTGCATGCATCGATTGCGACAGGTCAAGTGCAATCACCAGGGCCGACTCTTCAGTAAAGACCGGCTGTGGCAGCTTTTTCCACACCGGTCCGGCCAGCGCAACAATGCTGAGACTGGCTGCGGTGATGATCAGCAACATCGGCAGGATGCCCGCCTTCGTGCCACCGGCGATCAGGATATAAGGCAGCAACCGATCATCGCAAACCGCTTTCCAGCTACGACTGGTTGCCTTGCTCGTCAGATAGAGCACGACGAATAGCATCAGTGGAATAAATGCGTAAAAGGCTTCGGGGCGAAGAAAATGCAGTTGCTCCGGTAAACCCGGCATTATCGCCACCTCCGTTTGTACAGAGCTGCGATGGCGAGCAGGCCGGCCAGTAACAACGCAATAGCGAGAGGCCAGCAGAACAGTGACCGTGTCGGCCGATAACTCTGGGTGTCGCGTTCAATGGGTTCCAGTTTGTCGATCAATGCGTAGATCTGTTGGAGTTCAGTGACATCGTGTGCGCGAAAATATTCGCCACCGGTGTTGCGCGCAACCGTTTTCAGCGTTTGCTCATTGAGCTCGCGGCTGCCGCGCGGACCAATGCCGATGGTATGGATTTTCAAGCCCCTGGCCGCTGCGATCTCGGCTGCCTTCTCGGGGCGGAGCTCGCCAGCATTACTGACGCCGTCGGTCAGCAAGATCAGCACACGATCCTGGTTGTTTTCGCTGTCAAGGCGTTTTACCGCGAGACCAATCGCATCGCCGATAGCTGTAGACTTGCCGGCCAGACCGGTGACTGCCTCGTACAGTAATGTCCTGACCGTCGTGCGATCGAAGGTCAGCGGTGCCTGCACATAGGCCTGTTCTCCGAACAGAATCAGACCGATGCGGTCTCCAACGCGCCGCTCGATGAAATCGCCAGCGACCGCTTTGGTGGCATACAGCTTGGTGACTTTTCGAAAATTGTGTTTGAATGCATGATCCATGCTGCCGGACAGATCGATAGCGAGCATCAGGTCGCGGCCACTGACCGGTAGCTCGATCGGTTCGCCGATCCATTGCGGTTTCGCAGCTGCGCACAACAGGCATGTCCACAGCAACAGATATATCAACAATGGCCAGCGTCGCAGCGTTCGCTGAAAAGCGCCGGTATGGCTGCTTTCGAAATCGTCCAGGTACGGCACGCGCAGGGCGGCGTCCTTGCCGCTGCCGGCTTCGGGCAATAGCAAGCGGAGCAGGAAGGGAAGCGGCAGCAGCGCAAACAACCATGGCCAGCTGAAACTAATCACCGTGTTTCACCTTTTAACGGTTGTTTTTTCAGCCAGTCCTGACACAGCGAGAACAGGGCTTCGAAATCGGTTTCAATGATGCTTTTCGGCGGCAGGTACGGCGCAGTTGCCAGTATTCTGCCGGCACCGTGCTGGAATTCCTTGCGCTGCGCTGTTCTGTCGAGATGCTGCAGCCATTGTTCACCGGTCAGGCTGGCGGAATGACTGCGTGGATAAAAGCTGATGCTGGCTCGGCGCATCAATGCCGACAGTGATTTCAACAGCTCTATGCGATCGTAATCGTCATGGTATCGCTCGCGTAACATGTCGAGCTCATTGCCTACGGTACGTTTCAACAATCGGCGTCTGCTCACAGTTCTGAACAGATAAACAGCAACAGTCAATGCAGCAGCGACGATCAGCAACAGCCACCAGCCGGGGGCAGGTGGCCACCAGCCGACCGGGTCCGGCAGATGTATATCACGTAATGGTAAGGATTCGGCAGGCATATGGATCAGCGTTTTCAGCGGCGTGTGCGGAATTGGGTGTGTTTGCTAGCAGGGACCCCGAGCCCCTGCTGCAGGCTGGCGAGTACATCTTCCTGCGTAGTGATGGAAAGCGTATACATGCGATGCTGCTGGCACAGCTTGACTAGCCCTACCTGACGTTGGTCGAAACGTTGTCGGTATTGCTGGCGTAAATGTTTGTCGGCGGTGTTGAGCTGCAATTCATTGGTCCCATCGCTGACCTTGTAATTACCGGCGGGCGGCAAGTCGGCTTCGACAGGATCATATATCTGGATCAATACGACGTCATTATGATGAGCGATATTGATCAGGTGCATTTCTGCCTGTTCACTCATTTGCCTGAAGTCACTGACAAGAAAAATCAGACTGCCCGGTCGCGTGACCTTGCGCAGACGCGATAGTGCCTGGTTGGAGTTACGAGCCTGTCGGTGATTCGGCCAGTTCCACGCAGGGTGCCGGCAGGTCTTGCCGATCAGGTCGAGTACCGCGGATTTGCCACGTCGTGGTTTCAGTTCGACATAATCGTTTCCGGCGAAGATCAGCGCACCAAGGCGGTCATTGTGCGCATTGGTACTCCAGGCCAGCAGCGTGGCGGCTTTGCTGGCGACCACTGACTTGAAACTGCCCCGGGTCGCGAAAAACATCGATGCGTTCAGGTCCAGGCAAATCAGTACCGGCCGTTCGCGTTCTTCGCGATAGACCTTGGTGTGCGCTTCACCGGTACGCGCCGTGACGCGCCAGTCCATATTGCGTATGTCATCGCCGGGAAGATAGAGCCGCGATTCGTCGAACTCCATGCCGCGTCCCTTGAACGAGGACATATAGGCGCCGCCCTGACGTGCATGAATCCGGCTGTTTTGCAGGGGCAGTTTGCTGGCATCATGTCTGAGTTTGATCAGCGATTGCGGGCTGATCCAGGTGATACCTTCCGTTTTTGGATCCGTGTTCAATGCAGTCTTACCCGGTGCAAATACAGCTACGGCACAGCAATGCGTGAGATCAGTTCTCTGATGAATATGTCGGGTGTCACACCTTCGGCTTCAGCCTCATAGCTGAGGATGATGCGATGACGCAATACATCGAATGCAATGGATTGAATATCATCCGGATCGACATAATCCCGCCGGGCCAGCCAGGCATGAGCACGGGCACAGCGGTCGAGGGCGATGGTTGCGCGTGGACTCGCACCATACAATGACCACTGCGCGAGGTCGTCTCCGTAAGCGCCGGGATTACGGGTTGCCAACACCATGTGCACGAGATACTCCTCGAGATTGTCTGCCATGTACAGCTCGAGCACTTCTTGTCTGGATGCAAACAGGCTTTGCTGAGTAACCTTCTGTAACGGCTGCTCCTTTTCAGAGATGCCATTGCGTGCTTCATCACGTGCCAGTGCGAGAATGGCTTTTTCAGCAGCGGCCTCGGGATAGTCGATCGTCACGTGCATCAGGAAGCGGTCGAGTTGCGCTTCAGGCAGGGGGTAAGTCCCTTCTTGTTCGATCGGATTCTGGGTTGCCATGACCATGAATAACTGAGGCAGCTTATAGGTGACTTTGCCAACAGTGATCTGTCGTTCCGCCATGGCTTCGAGCAAAGCGGACTGTACTTTAGCCGGTGCTCGATTGATTTCATCCGCGAGGATCAAGTTGTGAAACAGCGGGCCTTGCTGAAACGCAAACGTGCCATCCTGGGGGCGATAGACTTCGGTACCAGTCAGATCGGCAGGCAGCAGGTCCGGGGTGAACTGGATGCGGTGAAAGTTGCTCTCGATACCGTCACTCAACACTTTAATTGCCTTGGTCTTGGCCAGCCCGGGTGCACCTTCCACCAGTAAATGGCCGTCTGCCAGCAATGCAATCAGCATGCGGTCTACCAGCGTCTCCTGGCCAATGATGTGTTGTTCTACGTATTGTTTGAGATTCTGGATCGTTTCCTGATGAGACATACTTCTGGTTGAGTTTTTATTCGATTAGGTCTTATTAACGCTTGTTTGTGACCTTAGCTGTCGCCATTGGTTCATTCATCAAAACAGGCTGCGGGCCAGTGGTATTGTACCTGTAATCCGGTTAAACTGCGCGCCTCAGTACTACACAGGGTGCTCTGTAACCCATCCGGGTTCTATTAGAGATAATCGGGAATCTGGTGCGGCGTTAGATACAAAACCGTCAAATCCAGAACTGCCCCCGCAACGGTAATTGGAGAGTATTTGCTAGGGCCTGTTAACACTATGTGGATGCCCAGCGTTAACAGGCCCTAAGACACCACTGTGAGCGATCATGGGAAGGTTGCAGATACGCAGTTTATCCATTAGTCCGGAGACCGGCCCGCGTAGTGACTAACCCGGATGTTGTACGAATACTTCGTACAACATCCGGGCTAACCAGGTTGCGGCGGGCGGCTATGGGGTAGAACATCACTGAACCCAATTCAGTCGCGCGTTCTTTCCTGTTGTCTCCTGTAAGTGGGAGGTTTCCTTGAACAGATCCTTGTTCGTCATTGCGCTCGTGTCGGCAGCGACGCTGAGTAACCTCGCCCATGCAGCCACAGAAATCCCCGCTGTCGTCGTCAGCGCAGTGCGTGCCGAGCAGACTACACTGACAACCCCGGCCAGCATAACCGTGATCACACGTGAACAGATCGCCACCAGTGGCGCGCGCCATATCGAGGAAGTGCTGCGCGGGCAGGGAGGTGTTCAGATCAATGACCTTTACGGTGATGGCAGTCGTGCTGCTGTTGGCATGCGCGGTTTTGGTGAAACCGCAGGTTCGAACACGCTGGTGCTGGTCGATGGCCGGCGTTTGAACAATCCGGATATCGCCGCGCCGGATCTAAACAGTATCGCGCTGGCAGATATCGAGCGCATCGAGATCGTGCAGGGTAGCGCTGGTGTCCTGTTCGGCGACCAGGCTGTGGGCGGAATAATCAATGTCATCACCCGCAAACCCGGCGCTCCCAGGCATCTGTTTAAGTTGTCGGCCGGCAGCTATAAAACGCTGATGTTGCACGCGGCGACCTCTGAGGCGTTGGATAACGGCGTCAACTATCGTTTGTCACTGGACGCTCGCGAGAGCGATAACTACCGTGATCATAACGAGGCCTCGTATCTCAACGGCCTCGGCAAGCTCGGTTACGAATATGCTTCCGGTTCCGTTTTTGGTGAGTTGCAGTACATCAAAGATGAACTCAATACACCGGGTACGCTGTTCGCTGATGAAGTCATCGAGGACCGCAGGCAGGTCAGCCCGAATTTTGCCAACGATTTTTCCAATTCGAATACCGCTGTGGCGCGGTTGGGATTGGTACAGCAATTGAGTGATAACTGGTCCGTTGAAGGCGAACTCACCGGCAGGGATACCAACGGCGAATTTCGTCTGAGTACCGTGTTCGCAGCCGAGACCGAAGTCAGCACCCAGGACAGGCGGGTGGTCGAATTCACGCCCAGATTGATCGGCATTGTACCTGCAATGAACGACACATTACTGACCGTAGGCTCTGATCTGGTGGCCAGCGATTATCAGTTGATGACGCGTTTTGGTGACCAGTTTAATGATCAGTCACAACGGTCACTGTATGCACAGGCAGTAACACCCGCTACCGAGGTGCTCGATATCACGTTGGGCGTGCGTTATGCTGAAGTCGAAAACGACTTGCGGGATACGGGCACGTTCGCCATTTTTCCCGGCGGTATCCGCATCGAGGATGATGTGACGGTAGGCACCTTCGGCCTCGCGATCAAGGCGGATCAGAACTGGCGCGTATTATTCCGTGCCGATCAGAACTACCGATTTGCCAAGATCGATGAATATCTACAGCCTGTGTTTACCCCAACATTTACCCCGGCGATCCTTAAAACACAGCAGGGCTTGTCGGTAGAGACCGGTGTTGAATGGCTATCAGGGCTGAATAACGCGAAGTTACTGGTTTATCAACTGGATCTTGATAATGAAATCGCCTATGACCCGGTAAATTTTGCCAATATTAACCTTGATGAAACGCGGCGTAAGGGTGTGATGACCAGTGGTCGCTGGCAGCAGTCGAAGCGACTGGGCTTCAGCGCCAGCTATACCTTCACCGATGCCGAGGTGTTGAGCGGCCCGTTTGCGAACAAAACGATACCGCAGGTGGCGAAACATTCTGCGATACTCGGCAGTGATTATCAGTTGACGGATAAGTGGCAGTTTTATGCCGAATGGTTCGCTATCAGTGACCGTGTTTTTTCCGGTGATTTCAACAACGAACTGGAACGTTTGCCCGGCTATGCACTGATCAATCTAAAAGGTGAATACAGCTACAGGGATTTCAGTTTCTCATGCAGAATCAATAATCTCTTGAACAAGAAATATTCAGATGTCGGCCAGTTGAGTTATGATCCGAATACGTTTATGGCAACAGAAGCTTTCTTCACCTCACCCGAAATCAATTTTATGCTGACAGCAGCCTGGCAGTTCAGATAACCTATAGCGCATGGATTCTGTTTCCACTCCGATTGTTTCCACAACGGCGTTTTCGCTGGCGCTGCATGCAGCGCTGCTCGCTGTGGCTTTTCCGGTAACGGAGTTCATGCATGCCACAGGTCAGGGCATAGCGATCGAACTGGTCAGTTCTACCCATGTCTCAAACCAGCGTGAAACCGAACAGGCAGCGAGTAAGCAGGCTTCTGCATCGCAGCAGCCTCAGCGCGACGATAAATCAAAATCTGACAATGTGGTCGTAACGAAGAAACAACAGCAGATGCGAAAACCGCTGGAAACTTTGGCGCATGGCGCCGCACCGGCGCCAGTGGTTAGTGACGATGAAGGTTCACACAACAACATCATCACCCGTTCGACCAATGCTTCCAATCAGCAACTATCCATAATCGAATTGCTGCACACGCAAATCAGTTCGCACAAACAGTATCCTTATATGGCAAAAAGGCAGCGTCGTGAGGGTATCGCCAGAGTCGAGTTCGTGCTTTCTCCTGACGGCAGCATCGATGATACACGGCTGGTGCGTTCAAGCCGGGTACGTATGCTCGACAAGGCAGCGCTCGAAGCTGTTCGGGGTATTGACCCGTTCGAACCTGCCCGAGACTATCTGCATCAGCCGGAGGCGTTCCAGGTCGATGTTGTGTTCAATATACTCTGAGCCATGGCTAACAGGCTGACAAAAATATACACACGCACTGGCGATGCCGGTGAAACTGGTAAAGCCGATGGTGGCCGCTTGAGTAAGGATGACAGGCTGATACACGCACAAGGCGATATCGATGAACTCAATAGCTTCATTGGACTGGTTGCTAGCCAAATCGATGACACGGACTTGAGCTTGCTCTTCAACCGCATCCAGCACGATCTGTTTAATGTAGGTGCGGAGATCAGTATGTCACAGCCATTGGTATCGGTGAGTGACGTGGCATTTCTAGAGCAGCAACTCGATGAATACAATGTTACGCTACCGCCATTGGAGGAGTTTATTCTTCCTGGCGGCGGTGAAACCGCGTGCTTGTGTCATGTGGCGCGCGCTGTTTGCAGGCGTGCAGAACGAAGCTTAGTTGCCTTGCATCAGAATGACGCACTTGGTTCTGACTTGCTGGCGTATATCAATCGATTGTCGGATCTATTGTTCGTACTATCTAGAGTGCTGACTCGGCTTGCCGGTGAGAACGAGGTCTATTGGAAGAAACGCAGCTAGGAGTTCGTTACCGCAGAGGCGCAGAGAACGCAAAGGTTCTATTTGTTGTGCCATCTACATATTCGACTGCCGCGTTTTAGACAAACATATGCATCTACGATACGGTTATCATTGCTGGATATGTTTAATATATCGTTAATTGCATCAATTGCTTGATGATCAGAGGCGTCGAATGATCTTCGTAGGAGCGGTTTCAGCCGCGAACAACAGGTCAGTCATACGAAATTGCACTCGCGGCCGAAGCCCCTATTACGAACCATATAAATTCGCTGTGTTCTCTGCGCCTCTGCGGTAAATACCACCATGATCAAAATTGGAATCGACCTCGGCGGTACCAAAATCGAAGGCATTGCGTTGTCTGAGGCCGGCGAGGAGTTGTTTCGAGAGCGGGTGCCGACACCGGCAGATGATTACCTTGCAATTATGCGATGCATCATCGAACTGGTGCTCGACATGGAACAAACACTTAATCAAAGCGGTAGCGTCGGCGTTGGCACACCCGGCGCGGTTTCGCCAGCCTCCGGTTTACTGAAAAATTCGAACACGGTCTGCATGAACGGCAAACCCGTGTACGAGGATCTGAAGCGTTTACTCGGCCGGGAAATCAGAATCGCCAATGACGCCAATTGTTTCGCATTATCGGAAGCGATCGACGGCGCTGGTGCCGGCGCCGAGGTAGTGTTTGGCGTGATCGTTGGCACCGGCACCGGCGCGGGCGTGGTCGTCAGGTCACATTCACTCCAAGGGCCCAACGCGATTGCCGGTGAGTGGGGCCACAATCCTCTGCCGTGGCCGCAGGATCAGGAACGGCCCGGGCCATTGTGTTACTGCGGTAAATCCGGTTGTATCGAGACATGGCTGTCGGGTCCGGGGTTGAGTCGGGACTATCTCGAAAAATCCGGTGAGGCATTGGACGCGAAACAGATCGTCGAGCGCGCAACGGCGGGAGACGAGAAGGCCGAATCATGCCTGCAGTATTATGAAGACCGTATGGCCAGAGGTCTTGCGCATGTGATTAATATTCTCGACCCGGATGTAATCGTGCTGGGTGGTGGTATGGGAAATATCAAACGGCTTTACAGTAATGTACCGAGACGCTGGGAAGAGTATGTGTTCTCTGACCGCGTCGACACTAAACTGGTGCCGCCAAAGTTTGGCGACTCGAGCGGTGTGCGTGGCGCGGCGTGGTTGTGGAATGACTGATGTTGGTTATGTGTGTTAATTAACCGCAAAGGCGGTAAATAACAAGATCACAACGACGGCGAACGAATCACCATCATTTTCTCGATCTGCATATCTTTGAAGGTGTGTGGAATACCTCCTACACCATAGCCTGAATGCTTCAAGCCGGCGAAAGGCATCCAGTCGACACGGAATGCGGTATGATCATTCACCATAATCGCGGATCCGTTGAGGTGCTTGAAGGCGTACATACAGGTGTCGATATTCTTGGAAAACACAGCGGCCTGGAAGGAAACCTCGAGTGCATTGGCGCGCGCTATGGCTTCATCGATGTGGTCGAACGCATACACCTGAATGACCGGGCCGAACACTTCATTGCGAGAAATAATCGCATTATCGGGCGGGTTGAATAAGACCGTGGCTTCGTACGTGGTTTCACTCAATTTACTGCCACCGCTGATCAGTTCGGTGCCCTTGCTGACGGCGTCCTGAACCCATTCATCGACTCGGTCGGTTTCTGCCTGTCTGATCAACGGGCCGATTTCCGTGTCGGGCAGGATCGGATTGCCCACTTTCATCTGTTTACCCGCTTCTGCGATCCGCTCGGCGAGTTCGCGTGCGATGGATGCCTGAGCATAGACGCGCTGGACCGACACACAGACCTGGCCAGCGTGATAGAAGCCTGCTTTGGCGAGCAGCGGTACGGCATCATCTAGATCCGCGTCTTCGGCGACGATGACCGGGGCCACACCACCGTGTTCGAGCGCACAGCGGGTGCCGGGAGCGAGTTTGGAACGCAACATCCAGCCAACACCGGCGCTGCCGATGAAGCTGAAGAAAGCAACACGATGGTCAGTGACCAGTTGTGTGGCCACATCGAGATCGGAGGTCACGATGCCCTGGCACCAGGCCTCGGGCAGGCCGGCTTCACGTAGAATGCCGATCAGGCGGAAACAGGACAGGGGGGTGTCACCGGCTGGCTTGATGATTACCGGGCAGCCGGCTGCGATCGCCGGGCCCAGTTGGTGCACGGCAAGATTGAGCGGGTGATTGAAAGCACTGACAGCGATAACCACACCGATGGGCTCGTGCGTGGTAAAGGCAAGCCGGTTCATCGAGGCAGCGTTCTTCTGCATCGGGATTTCGTCACCGTGTCCCGCGCGCAAAACCTCGATGCAGTTCTTGATGCCATCGATGGCGCGCGCGACTTCGACTTTTGAATCGATCAGCGGCTTGCCGCCTTCGCGTGCCGCTTCGACGGCAAGCTCGTCAAAGCGCGATTGCATGATGCCGGCGGTTTTTTCCAGCACCTGTATCCGTTGTTCGGCAGGTAGCCAATTTTTTTTGTCTCGAAACAGCGCATCAGCCGTCGACAAGGCGGTCTCAACCGCGTCGCTGCCACCGGTATCCACGGTAGCTATAACCGCACTGTCGTACGGCGCCGTGACTTCGACTTGGCCTGTTGCGGTGGCACCGGGAACCAGAAGCGGAAAGTGATCAGTCATTTATCTATACCCTCAATAATCCTAGATTCCGCAGTTGAACACAGATTTAGCGCTGCACCGCTAGCGTCAGGGCAAGGCGCGACTTGCAGCTAATGGCCGTAGTCCTTGGCAAAAGTTGCAACGCCGCCATGGCGCTAGCGGGGCGGTGATAAACTGTGTAGCGACTCACCCGTTGGGTGAACGTCAAATACTACATAACTTTTCGAATAATCATAGAGCTGACTAGAAGTAATAGCGATCAACTGCGGAATCTAGGATAATCAGTACCATCGAGGCACGGCATGTCCCAAGCCTGATGTGTCATTCATTAGCGAGCGGGTGCTCGCGAATCTGGCCATGGTTTCATATAGGGCAGGCAATATCACCCAAGCGTTCGGTCAGTTTCATGTTCTCGCTATAATCAATCGGTATTACGACCAGGCTTGGCCCGCGTTCATTGAAGGCCTTTTCCAGCGTCAACGCCAAGTCCGTGCTTTTATCGACAACATGGCCTTTCCAGCCGAATGCACTCGCCAGCTTGAGCCAGTCCGGATTGCCAAAGCTCAGGTCGGTGTGCTGGCCGAATTGCGTTTGTTGTTTCCATGCAATCAAGCCGTATGCCTTGTCTTCCCAGATCATCGCGACGATATTCGAATCCAAGCGCCGCGCCGTTTCCATTTCTTGCACATTCATCATAAACCCGGCATCGCCACAGACCGCGATAACACGGCGCTGGGGTAAGACCAGATTGGCGGCGATGGCACCCGGAAGCGCCGAGCCCATCGAGCAGAATCCATTCGGTATCAAGCAGGTGTTCGGTTCGTGGCATTGATAATGTCTGGCTATCCACATTTTGTGGGCGCCGACATCAGACAACAGGATATCTTCAGGCCCCATAACCTGGCGAACATCCCATAAAACCTTTTGGGGCTTGATGACGCCTTCGGTGTCGTCATCCTTGTATTGTTCGAGTTCAGCGGTCATATCACGACGAGTAGCTGCCTGTTGGGAAAGATCAAAGTCGAGACCGTCACTGGCTTCGACGCGCTGGTTCAGCATCCATAAGGTATGGGCGAGATCACCGACGATTTCGGTTTCGGGATGATAGTCTTCGTCGATCTCGGCAGGCAGAAAATCGGCATGAATAATATGTTTGTTGCCCGCAGCATTCCACAGGTCAGGGTGGTATTCGACCATGTCATAACCGAGCGCGAGCACGACGTCGGCGGCGTCCATCGCACAGGCAACTACGTCCTTGGCCTGTAGACCAATCGTGTACAGGCAGTAATCCGCGTCCATGTCAACGCAGCCTTTCGCCATGAAGGTGCTGATCACGCCGATACCGGTGTTTTCGCAGAACATGCGCAGCTGCTTGCTGGCGCGTTTCCGAATACAGCCGTTGCCGGCCAGAATCACTGGGTGTTTCGCGTTCGTCAAGATCTCGAATGCAACGTCGACGATTTTATCGTCAGGTACCGGACGTCTGAAGCGTTGCGGTTGCAGCGGTTTTGCCGATGTGTCCTTTTTGGCGATATCTTCGGGCAGTTCGATGTGCACGGCTCCGGGTTTTTCGGTGCGCGCCAGTCGCACGGCCTTGCGCACGATCTCCGGGATGTTGTTCTGATGCAGAATGGTCGTTGCCCACTTGGTCACGGGTTCGAACATATCGACGACATCCATGATCTGGTGGGACTCTTTGTGCAGGCGCTCGGTATCGCCTTGACCGGTCAAAACCAGCATGGGTGCTCGGTCCATGTTGGAATCTGCGACACCGGTGATCAGATTGGTCGCGCCAGGTCCCAGTGTGCCGAGACAGCCGGCGGTATGGCCGGTCAGACGACCGTAGATCTCGGCCATGAAGGCGGCCCCTTGTTCGTGTCGGCAAAGGATAAATTGAACCTTGTCCGATTTCTCCAGCGACAACATGAAATCGGCATTTTCTTCCCCCGGCACGCCGAAGATATATTCGATGCCCTCTGCTTCCAGGCATTGCACAAGCAAATCGGATGCTTTCATCTAAATTCCTTAGATTTATCTTATTTTTGGATCGAATCGAGCGCTATCGTTTACATGATAGACCGGTAATCGCGGTAAGCCAATAGTTAGTTACGATGAAGTTTCCGGAACGCAGTTATGATAAGATCGAGCGCATTATCATTGCAGTATCGAGAGACGTATGAACACCCGATTCATCACGCTGGCTATTATCATCTTTGCGGTTGCGGTATTCAGAATACTGCCGCATCCTCCCAATGTGTCGCCGATAGCGGCAATGGCTTTGTTCGGTGGCGCTTACTTCTCCGACAAACGTCTAGCTTTTCTGGTACCGTTTCTAGCGCTGTTGCTCAGCGATCTGATACTCGGCCTGCATGGCACCATGCTATATGTCTATGGTGGATTTGCGTTGACCGTTGTCATCGGCTTCTGGGTCCGGAAACAGCTGAATATTGGTCGTATCGCTGTCGCCGCCGTCGGTGCATCGATTCTGTTCTTCATGCTGACTAACTTCGGTGTCTGGTTAACATCTGGCATGTATCCGATGACGGCTGATGGGCTGATGCAAGCTTATATTGCCGGCATACCGTTTTTACAGAACAGTCTGTTGGGTAATCTTATTTTTACCGCACTGCTGTTTGGTGGCTTTGCCGCACTGCAGCGCAATGTGCCCGCACTGTCCGAGAACACTTGAGATCGTAGTCGAAAAGCCGTGAATCGCAGATAGTGCGATAGACCTTGTGTTGGCTTAAGATTTGGAGCATTTATATTTACTACCAAGCCGCAAAAAACGCAAAGGACGCAAACATCGTTTTTCGATGACGATTACTGAAATACCTACAGAAGTAGGTATCCAGAAATAAACACTCGCGTTCTCTGCGTTATTCGCGGCTACTGAGACAGTTTTTATTTTCTAACGATACGCCGGAATTCTCGAAGATCAGAAAACATAAGGCGTCTCGAGGTCACCTCTGAAGAAATGGCTTTCCAGCGGCTTGCGCTCCCTAGCGGCTGTCTCGCCGGCAACTAAACCCGCCTCTATAGCTTCGATGTCACCATAGTAGCCGACCGCGATCACCGACATCGGTGTTAACTCCTGCGGTAGTTTAAAAATCTCGCGGGCACGTTCAGCATCAAATCCACCCATCTGGTGTGCAAACAAACCCAACGACGTTGCCTGCAGGCAGATGTTCATACTGGCAGCACCGGTGTCGTATTGTGCCCAGCGATTGGAATTGCCATTATGCGAGAACACTTCACTTGCGCAAGCGACGATCAACAATGACGCATTCTTTGCCCACAATTGATTAATTGACATCAGGCAGGAGAGCGCAAACTGCCATGCGACCTCATTGTCATGTCTGTTGCAGACGATAAAGCGCCAGGGCTGTTCGTTGTAGCAAGAAGGCGCCCAGTGTGCTGCTTCGAGCAAAGCCATGACGGTTTCACTGTCAACAACACGCTCCGGATCGAATGCTTGCGGGCTCCAACGTGCGGCGATCAAGGGATCGATTTCAACACGGGTGTTTGCTTTTTTTTCTGTCATGATAACTCCATAGGTTAGCTGATGCAGGATGTTTGTATTATCTGTTTACCACGTCGTGCTTGCAGACATCACGGCTTTATGCCCACGCCTTTGTTTAACAGTCTCAGCGCGAAGAAAAAAAGTCCGGTAATGAACAGTACGATGATGATAAATGCTATTGTTAGATCGATGTCGGTTATACCAAGAAAACCGTAGCGAAATGCGTTTATCATATACAGAATTGGATTTACCAGTGATATCGTTTGCCAGAACTCGGGCAGCATGTTGATCGAATAAAAAATACCACCGAGGTACGTCAATGGCGTCAGGATGAAGGTTGGAATGATGCTGATATCGTCGAACGTTTTGGCATACACTGCATTGATGAATCCAGCCAAGGCGAACAGTATGGATGTGAGAATAAACACCGCCAGCGTGATGCCGTAATTATGGATTTCAATTCGGGTGAAGAACATCGACACGATAGTGACGACGATACCAACAACGAGGCCGCGCATCATGCCACCCGAAACATAGCCCGCGACGATGATGTAGTTGGGTAGCGGCGAAATCATCATTTCTTCAACACTGCGATGAAACTTCGCGCTGAAGAACGAGGAAACGCAGTTAGCGTAGGCGTTGCTGATAACTGACATCAGGATCAGGCCGGGTACGATATAGTCGATGTAGGCGAAGCCATTAATATCGCCGATTTGAGAGCCAATGAGCTCACCGAAGATGATGAAATACAAGGCCACGGTTATCGCAGGCGGCACGACGGTCTGCACCCAGATGCGTATAAAGCGCAAAAATTCCTTGATCGTGATTGTTTTGAAGGCGTTGTACTGTGCGGAGAGCCTCATTTGACCACTGCCTGGTTGTTATTGCCGTTGTTTTTTAGCATGGACACAAAAAGCTGTTCCAATCGGTTGCTCTTGTTGCGCATGCTGAGTACGTTTATGTCGCATTCGGACAGGCGCTTATAGAGACCGTTCAGGTTGTGACCTTTATCGATGTCCACTTCCATGGTATTGCCATCGAGTAGACGCACACGGTAGTCGCCACAATCCGGCAGCTCGCAGAGTTCGCGATCGAGGTAGAGCACGAAGGTTTCCAGATTCAGGCGATCGAGTAGCGAGCGCATATCGGTTTGTTCTATTGTGACACCCTGATCGATAATCGCGATGTTGTCACACAGGCTTTCCGCTTCCTCCAGGTAGTGCGTGGTCAATATAATCGTGGTGCCTGTGGCGTTGAGTTCGCGCATGAAGTTCCACATCGAGTGTCTGATCTCAATGTCCACACCGGCGGTCGGTTCGTCGAGAATCAGTAATTTTGGCTCGTGTACCAGTGATCGGGCGATCATCAGCCGGCGCTTCATCCCGCCCGAAAGTTCCCTGGCCATATCGAAGCGTCGATCCCAGAGTTCGAGTCGCTCCAGATTTTCCTGCGCGCGTATGCGCGCCAGTCGGCGCGGTATACCGTAGTAGCCGGCCTGATTGATCAGGATTTCGCCAACGGGCTCGAAGATATTGAAGTTGAATTCCTGAGGGACCAGCCCAATATGCATCCGGGCTGCAGCAGGGTCCCGATCGAGATCCACGCCATAAACGTTGACCTGGCCGGATGTTTTGTTGATCAGAGAGCAGATGATACCGATAGTGGTGGACTTGCCAGCGCCGTTCGGGCCGAGCAAGGCGTAGAAATCACCCTGGTTGACCGTCAAGTTGACGCCGTACAGCGCTTGAAAGCCGTTGCGGTAAATTTTTTGCAGGTTGTCGATTTCGAGCGCTTTCAACACATTTCCTCTACCAGGCCTTGGTACTGTGCGTTTCTGTAACTCATTGTAATAATAAGTTTTTGTTGGCTCTGCTGTGTGCTGCCACGGAATGGCAGGTGATGACAGGGTTTACAAAAGTCATACGACCGTCTAATATTTCATTGATAACTATCAGGACGCAGTAATTTACCGTAAATACGAGGCAACATGGGAACCAAAGGTGACAATAACCGGACAAGAATTGTAGAGGCAGCTGATCGGCTGTTTTACCAGCGTGGCTACAATCAGACTTCTTTCAGCGATATCGCTGATATCACCGGTATTCCTCGTGGAAACTTTTATTATTACTTCAAAACCAAGGACGATATTCTGGCTGCCGTGGTGGATGCTCGTGTCGCTCAGTACGAGGAAGCGCTGATCAATTGCGATAACGCCAGCGATGATCCGCGTGAACGCCTACTCACTTTTATCGATATCATGGCCGGTAGTGAGAAGGCCGTTCTCGATGCCGGATGTCCGATCGGATCGTTGTGCACCGAACTCGCCAAGGATTCTGATGAGTTGCAAACGAAATCAAGAGAAGTGTTTGAATTGCTGCGTGACTGGATGTGCCAGCAGTTTGAGGCGATCGGCTACGCCGATGCAAACGACAAAGCCATGGATATGCTGGCTCGTATGCAGGGTGTTGCTCTGATCGCGTGTGCGTTTAAGGATAACGCTTATCTGCACAGAAGCGTCGCCGAGCTCAAGAGTTGGGTCAATAGTTTGGCCCTGAATTGAAACTGATCAGTGTAGTTATCGCAGGTACCAGGACACGTCATGGATATAGCAGTTCAACAAAACTATCTCGATGCCTTCAAAGGCCGCTTTACCTCTCTGATGCGCTGGCATCAGCTGGACGAGTTTTGGTCGGATTTTAAGCAACAGGCCGATGATGATTGGTACATCTATCACGTCGGTGATGAGCCACCGGAAGCGCCTGTCGACAGAAGCACATTGCTCACATTTATCGAGGAAATCGACAACCTGTTACATCAGGAACACGACGAGGACTACTGCGGTATTGTCTATACTGACAGTAAGGAAGCGCCTTCGTATATCAAGATTTTCGACCCCCATAACCTCGGTGTTTCCTGTGGCTACAGCGAGAAGCCACCATTGCCGGGTTGGATACTGTCAAAAATACCACCAATGGAACTCGAGGAAGCGCTGTACCCGACGGCCAGCCGCAGACGCTGGTGGGAACGCATCTTCGAATGATCGCGTCTTCTCGACCGACTTTTTTAACGACGCAAAACGTGCTGAAGTTACGCTCGGAGTAGGAGCGGCTTCAGCCGCGAACAGCTTGCGTTTTGCACTCTCATTCGCGGCTAAAGCCGCTCCACAATGTTATTCTGCTTTCAAACAAGCCGGTTAAAACTAACTGCCCGATTGATTTCCCGATTACTGCTGATAGTCTTGTTGATATTCTTCGGTCGGTGCGATGGCTTGAACAATATCTAAGTAAATCCCATTCGGGTCCCGAATACAAAAGTGGCGCTGACCCCAGTCTTCAGAGCGAAGCTCCAGCACGATATCGAGCGCCTGCTGTTGTGCAAACGCATAAGCCGCATCGGCATCGTCCACCTCGAGGCTGAAGATCACACCGCTGCCCGAATAAGCGCGATGAAATATTTCCGGTTGTGACGGCTGGTCAGGCAGTAAAAACCCCAGCTGTACGCCAGATTCCGATACAAGATGAATATACCACTCGTTCTCAAAGGCAACATGAAAACCCAAATTTTCCGCGTAGAATGCGTTCGCTGTCTGAAGATCCGTGACTGTGAATACTGGAAATGAGCTGTTGGGTTGTATCATTGGTTTCATCGCATTTGAATTGGTCTTGCTCTACTA